>DATHBT010000044.1:0-18603 GCA_035295985.1 Pyrinomonadaceae bacterium
CTCTCGTTCGTCGAGCGCGAGCGGCTGGTCGAGGAGGTGCGCCACGAGCTGTTCGGCCTGGGGCCGCTCGAACCTCTGCTCGCCGACCCGACCGTCTCCGACATCCTCGTCAACGCGCCGCAGAACATTTACATCGAGCGCGGCGGCCGTCTCGTGCGAACGGAAGTCGCCTTCAAGGACGACGAGCACCTGATGCGCGTCATCGAGCGCATCGTCTCGTCGGTCGGCCGCCGCATAGACGAGTCGTCGCCGATGGTGGACGCGCGCCTCAAGGACGGCTCGCGCGTCAACGCCATCATCCCGCCGCTCGCCTTGGACGGCCCCGTGCTCTCGATCCGCCGCTTCGGCTCCGACCCGCTGAGGATGGCGAAGCTCATCGAGTACGACGCCCTGACGAAAGAGATGGCCGAGATGTTCGAGATGTGCGTCCAGGCGCGTCTCAACGTCCTCATCTCCGGCGGCACGGGCGCGGGCAAGACGACCCTGCTCAACGCGCTCTCCGCGTACATCCCCGAAACGCAGCGCATCGTGACGATTGAGGACTCGGCAGAGCTTCAGTTGCAGCAGCCGCACGTTGTCCGCCTCGAAACGCGCCCGCCCAACATCGAGGGGCGCGGCGAGGTCACGCAGCGCGATCTGGTCAAGAACGCCCTGCGCATGCGCCCCGACCGCATCGTCATCGGCGAGGTGCGCGGCGGCGAGGCCATTGACATGCTGCAAGCCATGAACACGGGCCACGACGGCTCGCTCACCACCGTCCACGCCAACACGCCGCGCGACGCGCTGGCCCGCCTCGAAACGATGATCCAGATGACCGGGATGCGCCTGAGTGACCGCGCGATGCGCCAGCAAGTCGCCTCCGCCATCAACCTCGTCATCCAGGCCGCGCGCCTCTCAGACGGCACGCGCCGCATCACCTCGATCTCCGAGATCACGGGCATGGAGGGCGACGTGATCACGATGCAGGAGATCTTCCAGTTCGAGCGCAAGAGCGTGGACAAGGACGGGAAGGTCATCGGCCGCTTCCGCCCCACGGGCGTCCGCCCCCGCTTCGCCGAACGCCTCAAGCAGTACGGCATGCAACTGCCGAGAGTCTTCTTTGAAGACTAGCTGTTAGCTATTAGCTGTTAGCTTTTAGCAAAACCGAAACCGAGTCCGAGACGAGAGTTGAAAACTGATTGCTTCCGGCTAATGGCTAACAGCTAATAGCTTCACCGCAGGTGACCCCATGATCCCTTTCGTCGTCTTCATCTTCTGCCTCTTCCTGACGTTCGCGCTCTACCTGGCGGCGACGCGCGGGACGGAGAAGCGCCGGCAGCGCCTTCAGCAGCGTCTGGCCGAGGCGCTTTTGCACTCGGCGGGCGCGGAGGACGCGGAGATTCAGCTCGCGCGCCGGGAGCTGATGAGCGAGATTCCGGTCGTCAACCGCGCGCTCCTGAACGTGCCCGTCGCGGCCCGCCTCAAGCAGATGCTCGATCAGGCGGACTTGCAGATCACGGTCACGCGCCTCGTGATGTTCTCCGTGATGGCCGGGATGCTGGCCGCGCTCGCCGCGTCCGTGTTGACCATCTCGCTGGTCATCATCGCCGCGGCCGGCCTCGCCGCGTCGTTCGTCCCGTTCGCACACGTCTGGTGGGCGCGGCGCAAGCGGCTGAACAAGTTCCTCGAACACCTGCCCGACGCGCTGGAGCTGATGAGCCGCGCGCTGCAGGCGGGGCACGCCTTCCCCGAGGCGCTGCACATGGTCTCGTCCGAGATGCCCGAACCCATCGCGACCGAGTTCCGCAAGACCTACGAAGAGCAGAACCTCGGACTCTCGTTGAAGCTCGCGCTCGAAAACCTCGCGCAGCGCATCCCGCTGCTCGACCTGCGCCTGTGCATCACGGCCATCCTCATCCAGCGCGAGACGGGCGGCAACCTTGCCGAGATTTTAGAGAAGGTCGGCCACACGATCCGCGACCGCTTCCGCATCATGGAGGACTTGAAGACGCTGACGACCTCCTCGCGCATGTCCGCGTGGATCCTCTGCGGCCTCCCTATCTTCGTCGCGTTGGCCGTGACGGTTCTCAACCCCGAATACATGAGCGTGCTCTGGCGCGACCCGCGCGGCCACAAGCTCATCGCCGCCGCCGTGATCCTACAGGCCACGGGCATGCTCGTGATCAGGAAGATTCTGAGGATCAAGATTTGAAAAGTCGTCGGTTGTCTGTGGTCAGTCGTCAGCTGTTTGAGACTGCGCGGCCACGCAACCGAAGACGTAACTTGAGAGGTTCACAGGCACTGACCACGGACAACTGACATGATTTTGATCATCACCCTCTCCATTTTCGTCTGCGTCACGCTGCTGGCGGTGGGCGCGTACTGGCTGGTGGCGCGGCCCGCGTCTGCTGCGACCGAGCGGCTGCGGCAGATGGGCGAGCTGGAACGCCCGGGGCGCGGCGCGCCGGCCGGTGTGGCAATCGCCCCGACCCCCGACGCGCCTGCCGCGGCGTCGCTGGCAGAGCGCGTGGCCGCGCCGCTGCAAAGGCTCGCGCCGCCGTCGGCGGCCGAGGCGAAGAAGTTGCAGAAGCAACTGATGCAGGCCGGGCACCGTTCGTCGTCGGCGCCGATGACGTTCCGCGCCATCCACTTCGGCGCGATGGCCGCGCTGCCCGGCGCGGTCGCGCTCGCGTGCGCCGTCTTCGCCCGCCCGCTCGACAGCGCGGTCGTGTGGATTCTGCTCGCCTTCGTCGCCGGCTTCTTCCTGCCGCGCTACGTCCTCAAAAAAATGATCAAGCGGCGGCAGCAGCTCGTCCAGTGGGGCCTGGCCGACGCGCTCGACCTGATGGTCGTCTCCATCGAGGCGGGCCTCGGACTGAACGCCGCGCTCGTGCGCGTCGGCGACGAACTCAAAGACGTGCACCACGACATCAGCGAAGAGTTCGAGATGACGAACCTCGAAATCCGCGTGGGCCGCGACCGCGACGAGGCGCTGCGTAACCTCGCCGAGCGCACGGGCGTTGACGACCTGCGGAGCCTCGTCGCGATGCTCATCCAGGCCGACCGCTTCGGCACTTCAATAGCGCGCGCCGTCCGCGTCTATTCCGATTCTTTACGCACGAGGCGGCGGCAGCGCGCCGAGCAGGCCGCGCAGAAGGCGGCAGTCAAGCTGCTCTTCCCGCTCGCGTGCTTCCTCTTCCCGACGCTCTTCATCGCCATTCTCGGCCCCGCCGCCCTCAACCTGATGGACACGTTCATTCAAATGTGAGGCAAAAGCTGATGCGCCACCGGACACTCAAAGCCACCGCCACAGCCTTCGCACTCGTCCTCTCCGTTTCGGCCTTCTGGACGGCGACGACGAACGAGATGGAGGGCGACGACGCGGCCAACGTCGTCGCCTCCGCCGAGAGCGAAACGAAGGTCGGCACGGCCGAAGACGGCGCGGCGGCCGAGGCGGAGCCGAAGAAGAAGAAGGGCGGCTGGGGCCGCATCTTCAAAGCCCCGCTCAAGGCGGTCGGCAAGCTCTTCAAGGGCGACGACGGCAAGCTCCGGCGCATGAGCGAGTCGGACGCCGCGCGCTTCGAGAGCACGCCCGCGATGCGCGTCGAGGACGCGCGGACGGACGAGAAGAGAAAGGAGAGGGCGGAGAGCGCCGAGAGCCGTTCGGCCCGCGACCTGCTCCAACGCGGACGCGCCGCCCTGAACGAAGGCGAAGACGGCGAGGCCGTCCGTGTGCTTTCGCGCGCCGCCGCGCTCGACCCGAAGCTCTCCGAAGCCCATAACCTGCTCGCCGTCGCCTACGCGCGGCGGGGGCTGCACGAGCGCGCCCGCGATTCCTTCGAGCGCTCGCTCGACGCGCAGGCCGACGCCCAGGCGCTCAACAACGCCGGCTACTACTTCTACCTGAACGGCCACTACCGCCTCGCCGTCGAGCGCCTGAAGCGCGCCGCCAGGCTCGCGCCCAACGACGCGCGCATCCTCAACAACCTCGCCCTCGCTCAAGTCCGTTTGGGTCGCTTCGACGACGCCTACAAAAACTTCGCCCGCGCGAGCAACGAGTACGACGCGCACATGAACACGGCCGCCCTCGCCGACCGCATGGGCCGCGACTCCGAGGCCGCCGAGCACTACGAGGCCGCGCACCGCCTGCGCCCCGCGTCCGAGACGGCCCTGCGCCGCCTCGCCGATCTCTACCGGCGCGGCGGCCACTCAGACCGGCTGGCCCGCGCCCGCCGCTCGCTCGACGAGCTGCAAGCGCAGTTAGCAGCGAAAGAATAAAAAGGCCGTCCGTTGTCCGTCGTCCGCTGTCAGTTGTTTGAGCTTCGTAATCTAGAGCCTTGCGACGGGGATCGAAAGCAGATTCAGCACGAACAACGGACGACTGACCACTGACAACGGACAGCTTCTTCTCCGAAGGGGACATGATGACGCAGACGAACATCCTGACGCGGCTGGAAGTCGAGACGATGGGGCCGCCCGTGCCCGAAGAGCTGCCCGACACGGACGTGCCGGGCAGCTTCCTGTGCGACCTGGCGTTGAAGGTCGTGGCCTCCGTGCCCGACCCGACGACGGCGAGCGTGACGGAGCGCCTGCGCCTGCCGCGCGCGCTCACCGAGGAGCTGCTGCAGCACCTCTACCGCGAGAAGCTGATCGAGATTAAGGTGCAGGCGGCGGCCGGAGCCACACGCTACGCGATGCTCGACCGCGGCTGGGACAGCCTGACGCGCGTGCGCCTCTTCTGCGGCTACGACGGGCCCGCGCCCGTCTCGCTCGCAGATTACGCGCACATGATGCGTTTGCAGGCCGTGCCCACGCGCCCCGCCACGATGGAGACCGTGCGCGCGGCCTTCCGCGATCTCGTCCTGCCCGAGTCGCTGATGCAGACGATGGGCTGCGTGGTCAACTCGCGCCGCTCGCTCTTCCTCTCCGGCCCGGCCGGCACGGGCAAGACGGCGATTGCCGAAAGGATCAACTCGGCCCTGCCCGGCGCGATCTGGATTCCCTACGCCGTCGAGATCGACGGCCAGGTCATCCGCGTCTTCGACACGCACAACCACAGGCCAGTCACGACCGACCGCGTGCCGGCCGAGTACGACCGCCGCTGGGTCTGCGTCGAGCGCCCGCTCGTCGTCGTCGGCGGCGAGCTGACGCTTGAGAACGCCGACCTGACGTGGAGCGAGGCGGCCCGGTTCTACGAAGCGCCGTTCCAGATGAAGTCGAACGGCGGCACGCTCGTCATAGACGACTTCGGCCGCCAGCGCGTCGCGCCGCACGAATTGCTGAACCGCTGGATCGTGCCGCTCGAACGTCGCGTCGATTACCTGACCCTGCACACCGGCAAGAAGATCGAAGTGCCCTTCGAGCAGTTGGTCTTGTTCTCGACGAACCTCGACGAGAAGGATCTGGTTGACGAGGCGTTCCTGCGCCGCATGGGCTACCGCGCCAAGGTCGAGCCGCCGACGCCCGCCGCCTACGGCGAGATTTTCAAGCGCGCGGCCCACGCGCGCGGCATCCGCGTCGATCAGCTCGCGCTCGACTACATCCTGAACAACTACACGATCTCGCACCGGCAGATGAAGTCGTGCGAGCCGCGCGACCTGTTAGATCGCATCACGGACATCTGCCTCTTCGAGGGCCAGCCCATCGAACTCTCGACGAAGGTGATCGACGCCGCCTGGCGCAACTACTTCGGCACCTCGCACGGCTTCTCGGCCGAACCCGAACGCCGCGCCGCGCCCCCGGCGCAGCCGCGCCGCGCCGCCGACCTCGTCGAGACCGGCCCGCTGCAACTGTGACCGTGGACGCGGAACGAAACTGTAGGGGCGGGGACAAGTCCTCTGCCCGTCGCGCGGCAGCACGCATGTAAGACGAAGGCCGCGCCGATCTTGAAGGAACGAGGCTGTTGATTAGCGGCTGCGCCGCTTCGGGCAGGGACAAGCCCATCCCCTACAAAAAACTCCGATGCGTAAAATTCTCGCCGCTGTCTTAATTACCCTCGCGCTCGCGCCCGCCGCGGGGGCCGACGTGCTGCGGCTGAAGGACGGGACGAGCATCGAGGCCGACGAGGTTTGGGACGACCCCGAAGGCGTCTGGTACAGGCGCGGCGGCGTGACCTATCACGTCGAGCGCACGCTCGTCGAGAAGATCGAACGCGCACGCGCCGGCGCAACCGAAGCGGCGCGCCCCCGCGTGCAATCAACGCGGCTGGTCGAGGCCGGAGCAAGCCATCACGCCCCCTCTGCCGCGCCCGCGGTGCGGAGTTCGGAAATTGACGCGGTCGAGGGGGTGAAGGGAATCAAGTTGGCCGCGCCGGCTACTGAACCGATCACGATCCATCTCGTCGGCGGCGCGAGCTTCGAGGTTGACGAGGCGAACGAGTCGGCCGACGGCGTCTGGTACAGGCGGGGCAACCTGTCGATCTTCATCGAACGGGCGCGCATCGAGCGTATCGAGCGCGGCCGTGTCGAGACCGAAGGGGAAGTGGCGAAGGCGGGCGGCGCGGCGCGGCGCGAGCGGCGTTGGGGCACGGGGAGCCTCCGGCTCGACCAACTGATTCGACAGAACGGCGCGCGCCACGGAGTCGATCCCTACCTGATCTTCCTCGTAATGGAGCAGGAGTCGCACTTCAACTCGCGCGCGGTGAGTCCCGCGGGTGCGCGCGGCCTGATGCAGTTGATGCCGGGGACGGCGGCTCGCTTCGGCGTCCGCAACCCGCACGACCCGGCGCAGAGCGTCTCGGCGGGCGCGCGCTACCTGCGGCAGTTGATCAAGAAATTCAACGGCCGCGTCGATCTCGCGCTCGCCGGCTACAACGCGGGCGAGGGCAACGTGATGAAGTACGGCTACCGCGTCCCGCCCTTCCGCGAGACGCGCAACTACGTCCGCAAGATCAGCGGCCGCTACCACCGGCCTTGAGCGGCCGCCCGCCGGAGACTTGAAGATGAGAGAACTGCTGTCGGGACATTCGCGGTGTCTGTTGCTCCTGTCCGCGTGGCTCGCGTTCGGCTGCGGCGCGGCGGGTGTGCGAGTCGAGGCGCGGCAGCAGCCGACTCAAACGCGCGCGAGTTCCGAAGAGCCGCTGACGAACGCGGGGGTCGTCAAACTTGTTCGCGCGAAGTTCTCCGAGAAGATCATCGTCGCCGTCATACGCTCGCGGCCCGCGCGCTTCGACCTCTCCCCCGACCGGCTCGTCGAGCTGAAGCGTGCGGGTGTGCCCGAGCGCGTCATCCTCGCCATGCTCGCGCGCGACGGAGCAACTTTAATCGCGCGCCAGGACGCCGACGATAACTTCGCGGGCGATCCCTTCTTCGACAATTTCGGCGGCGGGACGGCCGGGAATGCGCGACCCGGCCAGAGCGATCCGAACGAGGTGAACATCTTCGGCTCTTCGGGCGGCGCGCGCGGGCGCACGCGCACGAACGGGCTGGGCGGCGGCGCGGAGGGTGAGACGCAGACGACGGGCAGCGCGTCAGTCCGCATCATCAGGCCGCCGGCCGAGGCGGGCGGCGCGCCCCCCAAACTCGAACGCACGCCGACGCTGACGAACGGGTCGGTCGTCGAGATGGTCAACGCGGGCTTCTCCGAGGGCACGATCATCCGCCGCATCGAGCAGTCGCCGGCCGACTTCGATCTGTCGCCCGCCAAGCTCGACGAGTTGCGCCGACGCCGCGTAACCGACCCCGTCATCGAAGCGATGCGCGCGGCCATGAGCGACGGCGAGCAGCAAACCCCGGACGCGCGGCACAGGCCATGACGCCCAACCACCGGAACAAATCAATGGCCTCGCTCGCGGCCGTCGCGGTCGCGTGCGTGCTTATGTCCGCGCCGAGTCTGCCCGCGCAGGAGCGGCAGCCGGCGCGGCTGCCGGACGCGCCCGCACGGTCAGGTCAGGTGATTGACCCGGACGAGATCATCACGGTCGAGACCTCGGAGATACTCCTGCCCGTGACGGTGCGCGACTCGCGCGGCCGACTCGTGACGACGCTCGGCCGCGAGGACTTCCGCGTCTTCGAGGACGGGCGAGAGCAGCCTTTGAGCGACCTGCGTTTGCGGCGCGTCCCCGCGGACGTGCTGCTGATGATAGATTCCTCGTCCTCGGTCGCGAACAATTTCGAGGACTTCCGCCGCGCCGCCGAGGAGTTCGCCTCACGGCTCGCGCCCGAAGATCGCGTCAGCCTGCTCAAGTTCGACGACCGCGTAGAGCTGTTGCAGGACTGGACTGCCTCGCGCGCGCAGTTGCGGCGGGCGCTGCGCCGGGTCACGCCGGGCATGTTCACGCGCTTCAACGACGCGCTCTACCTCGCCGCCCGAGAGCAGTTTAAAGACCCCACGCGGCGGCGCGCGGCGGTCGTCCTCTCCGACGGCATCGACAGCGGCCGCGGAAGCTCGTCGGCCGCGCAGGCCCTGCGCGCTCTGCTCGAAGCGAGCGTCGGCGTCTATTGCATCAGCAACACGGGGATCGAGCGCGCGCGAAAGACCGCCGAACTCGACGCGCTGCTCGACGCCACGCCCGCGGCCGTCAAGTTCAACCAGTTGAAGATCGAAGACCTGCGCGCCTCGCTGCAAGCCCTCGGCGAGAGCGAGCGCGCCCTCGAAGCGTTGACCTCCGCGACCGGCGGCCGATTGTACAAGCCGGGCAGCTTCGCCGACCTCGACCGCGTTTACGCGGAGGTGGCCGAAGAACTGCGCCACCAGTACGCACTCTACTACTCGCCGCTCGACAGGCGGCGGGACGGCCGCTTCCGCCGCGTCCAGGTTCGCACCGCAGACCCGGCGCTGCGCGTCACGGCTCGCGCCGGCTATTTCGCCCCACGCGGCTAAGAACGGGAAGAGAGTCGCAGGAGCGCGGAGGGCGCGAAGGCATTTTGATCTTCGCGCCCTCCGCGCTCCTGCGATTAAACCCCAACTGCCGCCGAGTGCCCTTTGTCCGCAACCGCACATGGCTTTGGCACCGAGTTTGAAGTCTCCTGTCGAAGAACCCTTTGCGCGTACCGGAAGCGTGCAAAATGGACGTGTGACCTACGGACGGAGGACGAAAGATGAACGCATTCACGCTGCTCAAAGAGGATCACCAGAAGGTGTCGGGCATCTTCGAGAAGCTCGAAGAGACGACCGAACGCGCGGAGAAGACGCGCGCGGAGATGTTCGCGCAGTTGAAGCAGGAGCTGGAAATCCACGCGCACATCGAGGAGACGATCTTTTACCCGGAACTCAAGCGCGAGGCCGAGACGCGCGAGATCACGCTAGAAGGCGTCGAGGAGCACAAGGACATCAAGGCCGCGCTCGCCGAAGTCGGCGGAACCGATGTGACGAGCGAGCTGTTCGCCATCCGCCTCAAGGTGCTCAAAGAGCTGGTCGAGCACCACGTCGAGGAGGAGGAGGGCGAGATGTTCAAGAGCGCCCGCGAAGTCTTCCCCGCCGCGCGCATCGAGGAATTAGGCGCGCAGATGGCGGAGGAGAAGAAGGCCCAGCAGCAAAAGCTGAAGGCCGCAAGCGCCTGAGAATCGGCCGCCCCTCGCAGCTACGCCGAGAAAAGAGCTGCCCGGTAGCAGGGCGGCTCTTTCTCATTCCTCAGTGTCGAAAGGGCACACATTGAACCCTCAGCTCACACGTGTGCCCGCGAGACACATTCGACGAGTGCGATGAATCGCTGTTGACGAGCCGCCCGATTGCCTAAATCGAACTATTTTTTAACTTAGTCTTCTCAAGTAAAGCTGGCACGCTCATTGCTCCGTGCTTGGGGCTGACCAACTCTCGTGAGAAGAGTGGCAAGTTCACAGGGGGAAGTTACTTGAAAGGCTGCGGCGGGGCTTTTCGTCTGAGCGGGACGTCCCGCCGCGTCTTATGTCTAACGGTGGCTTGCATTTAAGCCACGCCCCGTGTAAAGTCTTGCGTCCGGCTTCAACGGTCGGAAAGGTCTTGGCGGTCTGCTTACCCATTCCCCGAAGCAGGTAGTCGAACAGCAATAATCCAGCCGGCGGGCCTTATTTTCAGCCGCCGGAAGCCGGACTCGGCACGCGAGTGTGTCAGTTCGGCCCTTGCAAGTTTGTCGTCTGAGGCAGAAAGCTCCGGCGAATCCGTAGCGAGAAGGAAGAGAGATGAAACCGATCAAACACGTCGAGAAGGGACTGACGCTCGTGGCGGGCGGCCTGTTCAACACCGTCCAGTTCTTCAACCAGTTCCGGCCGAACGAGTCGTTCACGCCGAAGTGGTCTGACAAGCCGCTGCTGAAATCGTGGCAGAAGTCGAAGCCGCCCCTCGGCTTCCCCCGCACGACCGACAGCCTTTGCCCGAAGTGCGTGATCGAAGCGCGCGCCAAAATCCTGAGCGCCGACGTGATCGACCCCTCCGTGCTCATCAACGAGAAGGTCGGCGAGATCAAGGCGACCATCGTCGAGCGCAACGGCCAAATCTGGATGGAGAAGGACTGTCCGATCCACGGCCACTTCGAGGACATCATGGCGATTGACTCGAAGTTCCTGAAGCACATCGAGAAGATGTTCCCGGGCCGCGACATTCAGGCGCACAACGACGAGAAGCTGCACAACCACGGCTCCTCGACCATCAAGTACGGCCGCGGCGCGGTGCTCACAATCGACCTGACGAACCGCTGCAACATGATGTGCGACCCGTGCTTCATGGACGCCAACCAGGTCGGCTTCGTCCACGAGCTGTCGTTCGACGAGGTCAAGGACATCCTCGACAAGGCCATCTCGATCAAGCCGCGGCGGCAGATGTCCGTCCAGTTCTCCGGCGGCGAGCCGACCATCTCGCCGATCTTCCTCGACTCGGTGCGCTACGCGCGCAAGGTCGGCTACAACTCGGTGCAGGCGGCGACGAACGGCATCGAGTTCGCCAAGTCGAAGGCGTTCGCCAAAGAGGCCGCCGAGGCGGGCCTGCGCTACGCGTACTTGCAGTTCGACGGCATCGGCAACGACGCCAACTCGCACCGGCAGGTCGGCAACCTCTTCGACGTGAAGCTCCGGGCCATCGACAACCTGCACGAGGCGGGCGTGGAGATCGTGCTCGTCATCACGCTCGTCAACAACATCAACAACGATCAGGTCGGCTCGGTCATCCGCTTCGCGCTCGACAACCCGAAGAAGATCGCCTTCCTCTCGTTCCAGCCCGTCTCCTTCACCGGCCGCGACGAGGAGATCACGGACGAGCGCCGCATGGCGCAGCGCTACACCCTGTCGCACCTCGCGCACGACGTGAAAGAGCAGGTCGGCATCACGGAGCCGACGCGCGACTGGTTCCCGCTCAGCCTGATGGGCGCGTTCGCCGACTTCGCCGATCTCGCTCACGGCCCCGATTCGGAGTGGGGTCAGGTCTCCTGCGGCTGCCACCCGAACTGCGGCGTCGGCACGGCCGTGATGATCGACAAGGAGACGAAGGAGATGGCTCCCGTCCCCGAATTCCTGAACATCCCGAACCTCGTCACCGACATGAAGAAGATCACTGACGCCGCGCGCGGCAAGTGGACTTCCAACCTGATGATGGGTCTGGCGCTCCTGAAGCACTACAACCCGTACAAGTCGCCGACCCACTTCACGCTCTACGAGTTGTTCAAGAAGTTCGACAAGTCATTCGGCCTGACCGGCCGCTCCTACGGCAAGGTCGAGGGCGACCGCACCGAGGAGGACATCAAGGCCCGCCGCGCCGACCGCTGGAACTTCCTCTTCATCGCCGGCATGTGGTTCCAGGACCTGTTCAACTACGACTTCCGCCGCACCGAGATGTGCATCATCCCGTACGGCACGCAGGAAGGCGAGATTTCGTTCTGCGCGTACAACACAGGGATCGGCTGGCGCAACATCATCGAGCAGATGCACCAGAACGCCACCGTGGCGAAGTGGTATCAGGAGCACGGCCGCCACGAGATTTTCGCGCGCGGCAAGGAAGTCTCGCTCGACTACGAGTCGCCCGTCGCGCTGAACCTGAACGACACCGACTTGCAGCGCCCGAACCGCCCCGAAATGGCCGGCCCGAAGACGGCGGCCGAAGAGGCGGCCATGATGCGCAAGCTCTACCAGGAGATGGTGCTGAAGAAGAAGCTCGGCGCGGACGTGGAGAAGAACACGCCCGTCCAGATCAAGGGCCTCGGCCGCGCGAAGAAGGAGACGGCCAGCGCCTGACGGCGAGGCCCGCAGCCAACGTCTCTGACGAAAGCCCCGCGTCGCGAGCAACGCGCGGGGCTTTCGCTTTGCGGCGCGGGGCAAGTAAGATCGCTCGTGCGCGTTTGAAAGGAGTTCCGGGATGTCGCAGGACAAGAAGCACAGGGTTAACGTCCGCGTCCGCGTCCTTGAGCTGTCGAAGGCCGGGAGCGGCATCGAGCTGGAGGTGTTCGCGGAGGGGGAGAAGCTGGGCGAGATCGAGATCGGCCACGGCTCTTTCGGGTGGCGTAAGGCGAGCGGCAAGCGCGGCTTCCGGCGCGTGGACTGGACGACCTTCGCCAAGCTGATGAACGAACGGCTCGGCTGAGATCGAGTCGCCGCCACCCACGCGCTTCGTAAAAACTGCTCCTGCCTGTCGTCCGCGGGCGGACGCGGCTTGAACTCTCGCCGCCTTTCGGCTGTAATGAACTCGGCGGCTTTTCAAAGTATGACAAGGATTCTGCTGACCAACGACGACGGCATCCACTCGGACGGCCTGATCAAACTCGAAGAAGCTCTCAGGGAGGTGGGCGACGTGTACGTCGTCGCGCCGGCCTCGGAGATGAGCGGAGCGTCGCACAGTCTGACGCTCTCGCGCCCCTTGCGCATCCGCCACATAGACGAGCGCCACTGGTCGGTTGACGGCACGCCGACCGACTGCGTCACGCTCGCGCTCCACAAGATCATCCCGCGCGAAGAGTGGCCCGACATCTGCGTCTCCGGCATCAACCACGGCAGCAACCTCGGCGACGACGCGACCTATTCGGGCACGGTCGCCGGCGCGCTCGAAGCGACGATCCTCGGCGTGCCCGGCATCGCGCTCTCGCTCGCGGCGAGCGACGAGTACGACTTCACACACGCAGCCCGCTTCAGCGTCACGGCCGTGCGGAAAGTCCTCTCCGAGGGGCTGCCCGAAGGGACGCTGCTGAACATCAACTTCCCGACGGGGCCTCTGCGCGGCGTGCAGGTGACGACCCTCGGCGTGAAGAACGCGACGCCCGTCATCACCGAGCACACGGACCCGCGCGGCAAGGCCTACTACTGGATCGGGCAGCGAATACTTCAGGACACGAACGCAGAGGGCACGGACTTCTTCGCCGTCCGCCAGGGGTACGTCTCCGTCACGCCGCTACGCAGCGACATGACGAACCACCTCGCGCTCGCCGCCGTGGAGGGGTGGAACGCGCTCCGTATCGGCGACGGCGGCGCGCGCGCGCGCGGCGGCGAGGAGGAAGCGGTCGGGGAGCGGCTGGTGTCGGAGCACGCCTGACGCGTTCGCCGTCGGCGTGCCCGTGCTGCGACGCTCAAGCGCGTGTGCGACGGCGCGCGAGTGAAAGAATCCCCCTTTGAGTTCTGGTCAGATCGGTCTGGTCGGGGTAACGCGTTCGGAGTAGTCTGCTTTGAACCCAACGTCACAGCCGCAGGCGGGCGGGCGCGGGCCGTCGGAGTACCGGCGGCAGCGCGAGCAGATGGTCGCGCACCTGCGACAGCACCACCGCATCAGCGACGAGCGCGTGCTGCGCGCGATGGGCGAGGTGCCGCGCCACCTGTTCGTGCCCGAGGCCCTGCGCTCGAACGCCTACGGCGACCACGCCCTGCCGATCAGCGCCAACCAGACCATCTCGCAGCCCTTCATCGTCGCGCGCATGACGGAGCTGCTCGAAGTCGATCAGAACAGCCGCGTGCTGGAGATCGGCGCGGGCTCCGGCTACCAGACGGCCGTGCTCGCGCGCCTCGCGGGAACCGTCTTCGCCATCGAGCGCATCCCGGAGCTGGCGCGCGAGGCGCAGAAGCGCATACGCGAACTCGGCATCTACAACGCGACGGTCAAGTGCTTCGACGGGACGCTCGGCTGGGACGCGCACGCGCCCTACGACGCCGTGCTCGCCGCCGCCGGAGGCCCCGAAGTGCCGGAGCCTCTGCTCGCGCAGCTCAAGGCCGGCGGCCGTCTCGTGATGCCCGTCGGCCCGACGCGCGAGTCGCAGCGCCTGGTGCGCGTCGTCAGAACCGAGAAGGGTTACGAGCGGGAGGAGCACGTCGCGTGCGCCTTCGTCCCGCTCATCGGCCGCTACGGGTGGTCGCCCGAGTCATGACCGGCGGTCGCGCCCACAGTCTCTTTAAGTTCCACGAAACAACTTTAGACGGCGGCGCGCGACGGGGCTGTGCGCGCCGCGCCGGACGGAAAGGCGCGACAACAGTTGAAGAAAATCTTCGCACTGCTGAGGCGGATGAAGGCCTGGGTCGAGGGCTACGCCGAGAAGCCGAACGCCGCGTGGGTGCTGTTTCTGATCGCTTTCGCGGAGTCGTCGTTCTTCCCCATCCCGCCGGACGTGCTGCTGGTCGCGCTCGCCGTCTCGGTGCCGAAGAAGGCCTTCCGCTACGCCGCGGTGTGCTCGGTCGGGTCGGTGCTCGGCGGGATGTTCGGCTACCTGATCGGCTACCAGTTCTTCGACATGATCGGGAGCAAGATCATCAGCTTCTACGGCGTCGGGGAGCAGTACGAGAAGGTGCGGCTGCTCTACGAGGAGAACGCCTTCGGGGCCATCGCCATCGCCGGCTTCACGCCGATCCCTTACAAGGTGTTCACCATCGCGGCCGGGGCCTTCCACATCTCTTTCGCCACGCTCGTCGCCGCGTCCGCGATCAGCCGCCCGGCGCGCTTCTTCCTCGTCGCCGCGCTCTTCTACTTCTTCGGCGCGCCGATCAAGGCCTTCATCGACCGCTACTTCGAAATCCTGACGCTCGCCTTCACCGTGCTGCTCGTGCTCGGCTTCGTCGTCGTCCGGCTCGTGCTCTGAGCGGGCCGGCGCGGCACGACGCGGGGGGCGTGCCGTTTGACAGCCGGTAGTCCCGCCCGTAAAATGCCAACTACGTAAGTTTTCGGGGCGTGGCTCAGCCTGGTAGAGCGCTCGGTTCGGGACCGAGAGGTCGATGGTTCAAATCCATTCGCCCCGATTTTTTAACCTCACACTTCAGTTGAAAACCTGCAAGTACTGCCACACCGAACAACCCGACGAGGCGTTTGAGGTCTGCAAGATCGTCGCCGGCAAGGTCTATCGCCGGTTGAAGTGCCAGAGGTGTAAGCGCGCGACCACTAACCGGCGCAGGAGTCAACTCCGCTCGTGGCTGTATGACTATAAGAAGACGCTCTCGTGTTAGCGCTGCGGGTTCGCAGACTTCCGCGCTTTGGAATTTCATCACGCGCGGTCGGCACTAAGGATTTTAACGTCGCAGATATGATCAGGAGCGGGCGCTCGGTTAAGGCGATGCTGGCGGAGATTGGGAAATGCGTAGTTCTCTGCTCGAACTGTCACCAGATAGAGCACTACAAAGAGTAATGATCGAGGTCGGAGGGAGTTTCCAGCCCGCTCAGGTGAGCGAAAAGTTGAAGGCGGCCGACAACGGCCGCCTTTTTCCTTTTGCCGCTTGTGCCGGTGCGGCTTCGTTTATCGCGGCGCGAATGGCGGCCGTGAAGTTCTTAAAATCACCCGCCGGGGCGTGAGGTAAGTTCAGGCGGTCAGCGTGTCCCCGAGCGGCTCAGGCGCGTCGCGGCCGGCCGCGCGCTGGAGGAGCTTTTCGATGACGCGTTCCAACTGCTCGTGGTTGATGGGCTTGAGGACGTAATCGTCGCAGCCGGCGGCGAAGGCCACGGCCCCGTGCTGCGAGGGGTGGTAGGCCGAGAGCGCGACGATGGGGACGGCGCGCAGGTGCGGCTCGGGCCGCAGGCGGATGGCGCGCGCGGCGGCGAGGCCGTTCAAGACCGGCATCTTCAAGTCCATCAGGATGAGGTCGGGCCGGGCCGTGCGCGCAAGCTCGACCGCCTGCTGGCCGTCGGCCGCCTCGACCACGTCGAAGCCGCGAATGTCGAGCAGCGTGCGGAGGATGTCGCGGTTGTCCTCGTCGTCCTCGGCCAAGAGGATCGTGACGCCTTTCCTCCGGGCGAGATTCGTCCTCAGGGTTGCCTCGTGCGCGTGGTGCTCGTCGCGGCGTGGCGGCTGGCGAACTGCCGACATGATGTCCTCGCTTGGTGAATTGAGTGGCAGGCCCGACTCGGAAGATGGAAAAGGGGTTGCACGATCTGGCCCTTGGAATGATGCGTGCAACCCCGAGAGGAGGCTATTTCTCCTACAGTGAACGCATACTAGAGCACGCCCGTGTGGCGGGTCTGTTCAGTTATGTACAGATAAAGAAAAAGTTTACGCCCGGTCGCCGCTCGGCCGTGTGCACAGAATCTCCACAAATTGCGTACGTCACCGAACGGATGCCGCGGGCCGCGCGGCGTAGTATCGCGCTACTAACTACGCAAGAGACAAATTGGGGCAGGCTCGATTCAAGGGGCGTCGGCCGGGCAGACTATGTGGGTGGTGTGCCTGTGGGGGGGCGGCGTTTCGCCCGGCGGACTGGAGTGGCCGCGGGGGCTGTGAATTTCGGGCCTGCGGCAGACGGGTCGTCGGAAACGACCTGCGACGATAGCGGCTGTCTCGGTTTCGCAGCCGCGTGAGAGCGAGCACGGGGGAGAGAGCAGGGGCGGGCGACTTGTGAGTCGCCCGCCCCTGCTCTCTTGCGCCGAGGTTGCGCGCTACACGATCCCGGAGGCACGCGTGCCGTACTCGCGTGCGCCGTCTCCGGTGAGGGGAGCGCCGCCGCTTCCGGGGCACGTCGGCACGGTTTTTGTCTCGAAGTTTAGCGGACAAATCTGTTGAGCCGTTTTCGGACAAAGCGGGCCGCGGCGCGCCCGCAGGGTGTCCGAAAACGCGCTCGATTCGACGGAAGGAGAGACCAGAAAGATGGCAGCAACCGAAACTTCTTTAACACAAGGTGAGACCGGCGGCGAGTTGACCGGGGCGGGCGGCTCGCAGGGCGTCAACGTCGGGCAGGTCGAGCGGTGGGCCTCGGCCGTCGGCGGCGGCGCGCTCGCGCTCTACGGGCTGACGCGCGGTAACCTGCCGGGCGTGGCGCTCGCGCTGCTCGGCGCGAGCCTCGTCTACCGCGGCACGACCGGACACTGCTACGCCTATCAGGCGATGGGCGTCAACACCGCGACGGCCGAAACCGATAACCCGAACGTGAGCGTGCGGGGCGGGCACGGCGTCAAGGTCGAAAAGAGCATCACGATCAATCGGCAGCCCGAGGAGTTGTTCCGCTTCTGGCGCAACTTCGAGAATCTGCCGCGCGTGATGTCGCACCTCGAAGCCGTGCAGGTGACGGGCGACAACCGCTCGCACTGGGTCGCCAAAGCGCCGGCCGGCACGAGCGTGGAGTGGGACGCCGAAGTCTATAACGAGAAGGAGAACGAGCTGATCGCGTGGCGCTCGCTCGAAGGCGCGGACGTGGACAACGCAGGCTCGGTTCACTTCACGCCCGCCCCCGCGGGCCGCGGCACGGAGCTGCGCGTCGTGCTCAAGTACGATCCGCCCGCGGGCAAGCTCGGCGCGGCCGTCGCCAAGCTGTTCGGCGAGGAGCCGGAGCAGCAACTGGATGAAGACCTGCGCCGCTTCAAGAGCATGATGGAGACGGGCGAGGTGCCGACCACTGAGGGCCAGCCTTCGGGGCGGGGCACGGGCGCGGGCGGCTAAAGCAGAAGGCAGGAGGCGGGCGGCAGTCAAGAAACAGGGCGCGATTCGTCCTTGTCCTGACAGCCTTTTGCCGCCTACGTGTGATCCGATTTCCCTCCGACTTTCGCGAATTGAGTCGGAGGGAAATTTTTATGGCGATTAACGCGAACCTGCTGCGGCGTACCCCGGATCACCATCCGTTACTTAGCGCCTCTGATCATCGTCTGTTGCGGCGGCCCTCGGATCGGGGCCTGTTCCTGGCCGCCGCGATCCTCTTCCCGCTCGTCGTCCTCGCCGGGTACTTCAAGTCTTACTACTTCAGCGCCTTCTTCGACGTCCCGTCGGTCGCCAACAAGCTGGTGCACGCGCACGGCCTGGTGATGACGCTGTGGGTCGCCTACTTCTCGGCGCAGATCGCGCTCATCCGCACGAAGAACGTCCGGCTGCACATGACTATGGGGATGGCCGGCGTGGCCCTGGCGGCGCTCGTCGTAGTCGTCGGGATGGCGACCGCCTACGACGCGCAGCTAGTGCGCGGCTCGGCGCCGCCGGGCGTGAACCCGCGCTCGTTCTTCGTGCTCCCGGCGCTGGACATGCTGCTGTTCGTGGTCTTCTTCGCCGGGGCGGTTTACTACCGGAAGCGCCCGACGGAGCACAAGACCCTGATGCTGATGACGGCCGTCGCCTTCGTGCCGGCGGCGCTCTTCCGGCTGCCAGTCGTGCCCCCGCAACTCATGATCCACTGGGCGTTCGGCGTGCCCCTCCTCGTCGCGCTCGCCTGCCTCGGGTGGCACGCGAGGAAGCACCGCAGGCTCAACAAAGTGTTTGCCGCCGCCGTCCTGCTCCTCGTCGCGTCGCACCCGCTGCGCATCTTCCTCCTGGGTTCGGAAGCTTGGCTCAGGTTCACCGCCTGG
>DATHBT010000045.1:0-62205 GCA_035295985.1 Pyrinomonadaceae bacterium
CGGGCGTGATACGCATACTCACGCACCTGAACGCGCCACGGCTCGGGCCGAAGGCTTCGCACGAGCAGTCGCCGCCGCGCGCGCGGGAGGAGCGGGACAAGTCCTTCCGCGCGCTCCAGTCGGACAGGGTCTACTTCAACATGCAGCCGGTGGCGCTCGTCGTCGCCGAGACCTACGAGCAGGCGCGCTACGCCTCGCGCCTCGTCAAAGTCACCTACAACGCGGAGAAGCACACGACCGACACGGAATCGGTGCGCGACCGCGGGCGCTTCCCGTCGCAGGGGCCGCCCCCGAAGCCTCGCGGCAACCCGGAGGCGGCCATGAAAAGCGCGCCGGTGAAGGTGGAGGCCGAGTACCGCATCCCCGTCGAGCACCACAACCCGATGGAGCCGCACGCGGCCGTCGCCGTCTGGGAGGGCGACAGGCTCACAGTCTTCGACAAGTCGCAGGAAGTTTACAACGTGCGCAAGCACCTCGCGTCGAGCTTCGGCGTCCCGGAGGAGAACGTGCAGGTCATCTCGCCGTACGTCGGCGGGGCCTTCGGATCGTCTCTGAGGCCGAACTATTACCCGGCGCTGACGGCCATGGCGGCGCGCGAGATAAAGCGGCCGGTCAAGGTCGTCTATACGCGCACCCAGATGTTTACGGGCCACGGCTACCGCCCGTACACGATCCAGAAGATCGCGCTGGGCGCCGAAGCGTCGGGGAAACTCACGGCCATGATCCACGAGGCCGTCCACAACACCTCCTCCTTCGAGGAATTCTCGGACAACACCACCGGCTTCACGCGCCAGGTGTACGCCTGCCCGAACCTCTACGCGCCGCTCCGGATCACGGACACCGATCTCAACACGCCGACCTGGATGCGCGCGCCGGGGGCCGTCAGCGGCATGTTCGCGTTGGAGTGCGCGATGGACGAGCTGGCCTACGCGCTCAAGATCGACCCGCTCGAACTGCGGCTCATCAACTACGCCGAGACCGACCCCGAGTCGGGCCGCCCGTTTTCGAGCAAGGCTTTGCGCGAGTGCTACCGGCTCGGCGCGGAGAAGTTCGGCTGGAAGGCGCGCAGGATGGAGCCGCGCTCGATGCGCGACGGGCGGCTGCTCGTGGGCTGGGGCACGGCCACCGGCATCTGGGGCGCTTTCCAGATGCCCGCCACCGCCAGAATCACATTCAGGGCGAACGGCACGGCGCACGTGGAGAGCGCGACGAGCGACATCGGCCCCGGCACTTACACGGTGGTCACTATGATCGCCGCCGAATACCTGGGCCTCAGGCCCGAACAGGTGCAGTTCGAGCTGGGCGACACGAAGCTGCCGCGGGCGCCGGCGCAGGGCGGCTCGTGGACGACGGCGAGCGTCGGCTCGGCCGTCCACGGCGCGGCCCTGGCCGTCGGCGCGCGCCTGCTGGCACTCGCGAACCGCGAGGCGAACTCGCCCCTGGCGGGCGCGGCCGCCTCCGACGTGGAGATGCTCGACGGCCGACTGCGGCTCAAGAGCGACCCGTCGAAGTTCGTCAGCGTCTCGGACGTGATGCGGCGAAACAATCTCAATGAGATCGTCGAGACGTTCGAGGCGCGCCCGTCCGAGGAGCGCCGGAAGTACGCGACGATGGCGCACGGCGCGCAGTTCGTCGAGGTGAAGGTTGACCCCGACTTAGGGCAGGTGCGCGTCACGCGCGCCATCGAGGTGACGGCCTGCGGCAAGATCATCAACCCGAAGGCTTCGCACAGCCAGGAGATCGGCGGCGTGGTGTGGGGCATCGGCATGGCCTTGCAGGAGGCGACCGAGATCGACCATCGCTACGGCCGCATCATGAACCCGAACCTCCAGCACTACCACGTGCCGGTCAACGCCGACGTGCACGAGATCGAGACGATGTTCGTCGAGGAGGAGGACACGGTCGTCAACCCGCTCGGCGTCAAAGGCATGGGCGAGCTCGGCATGGTCGGCATACCCGCGGCCATCGCCAACGCCGTCTTCCACGCCACGGGCAGGCGCGTGCGCGACCTGCCGATCACGCCGGACAAGCTGCTGTAAAGGGGGCGCGTACCATGAACGAAGTGCGGGCTATAGTTGAGGCGTTCGACCGTGCGAACGTCAGGGGCGAGCGGTGCGCTTTGGCGACGGTCGTGAGCGTCGAAGGGTCTTCCTACCGGCGGCCGGGCGCGCGGATGCTGGTCTGCGGTGGCGGGACGAGCACGGGCACGATCAGCGCAGGGTGCCTGGAGGGCGACGTGATAGAGCACGCGAAGCGCGTCATCCGGGCGGGCAAGGCTGTGCTCGCCGAGTACGACACCGCCTCGACGAGCGAAGAGGACGTGTGGGGCCTGGGTCTCGGCTGCAACGGCGTCGTCCGCGTGCTGGTCGAGCCGCTCGCCCCGGGCTCGCCCTACATCGAGGCGCTGAGACGATCCTGCGAGGCGTACGCTGCCCCCGTGTCGGTCGCGACCGTGTATCAACACGTGCCGTCAGGGTCGGCCCCGACCACGACCCGCATAGAAGCCGGGGCGCGCATCTTCGTCAACGGGGAGGGCGAAGTCGGCCGCGAGAATCTCGGCGACGAGGCGGTCGTGGTGCTGGAGGGCGAGGTGCGGGCGCTGTTGCGCGGGAGGGGCGCGCCCGGGGCGCACGTCTATGAGGCGGGCGGCGGCGCCGTGAAAGTCTTCGTCGAGACGCTCCTGCCGCCCGTCCCGCTCGTCGTCTTCGGGGCGGGGCACGACGCCCTGCCGGTGGTCGAGCTCGCGCGCGCCCTCGGCTGGCAGACGGAGGTCGTTGACCCGCAGGCGCGCCCCGCCAGCCTCTCCCGGTTCGCCGCGGCCGACAGGGTAACACTCGCGCGCCCGGAAGACATGGCGGCGCAGGTCAGCATTACGCCGCGGACGCTGGCGCTGCTGATGTCGCACAACTACTCGCACGACCTGGCGCTCCTCAGGTTCCTGCTGGCCTCGCCCGCCCGCTACATAGGGGTCATGGGCCCGCGCAAACGCACCGAGCGGATGCTGAGTGAGCTGGCGGCGACGGAGGAACCGCTTCGCCTCGAAGAAGCAGGCCTGGCACGTCTTCACTCGCCGGCGGGCTTGGACATCGGCGCGAACTCTCCCGCAGAGATCGCGCTGTCTATCGTCGCCGAGATGCGCGCCGTGCTGGATGGGCGCCGCGGCGGGATGCTGCGCGAGCGCCGCGGCTCCATCCACGGCAGTCCCGGTGACGGCGAGCGCGTAGCCTTGACGGAGGGGCGGCCCCTGACTGTGGCGGCGGCGTGAGGGGCGAAGGTTGAAGCGGAGGGCCTTTCAGGGGTGGTCGAAAGCAACTCGGGGGGAATCGGCGCTGTTGTCCTGGCTGCGGGAGCGTCCTCTCGCATGGGGCGCCCGAAGCAGACTCTTCAATTCCGGGGCGAGAGTCTGCTCAGGCGCGCAGTGCTGGCGGCGCTCGGCGCGGGGTGCCGGCCCGTCGTCGTGGTGACGGGCGCGCACGCCGAGTTGTCAAGACGCGAGCTGAACAGGCTCGACGTGCGGGAAGAGTTTAACCCACGATGGGAGACCGGGATGGCTTCGTCAATCCGGGCGGGCGTCGAAGGTCTCATCAATGCAGGCCCGGACGTGGACGCGGCAGTATTCATGCTGTGCGATCAGCCTCACGTCACCGCCGAGGTCGTCTCCGCCCTTGTCGCGGCGCACCGCGCCACCGGAAGGCCCGTCGTCGCCTCGACCTATGGCGGAAGTTTCGGCGTGCCGGCCTTATTCGGCAGGACACTTTTCGCCGAGCTGACGCGACTCAGGGGCGCGTCCGGCGCCAAAGAGATCATCAAGAGACACGCTTCGGATGCTCACTTCTTACCCTTCCCAGGCGGCGGGGTGGACGTGGACACTCCGGATGATTTCTCACGCCTGACCGCAAAAGATGTCGAACAAGGGGACTGTCTGAATCAAAGCCGAGAGTGAATAACTCCGGGCATGATTACTCGCCCCCATTGCCAAGACACGGAGCGTCGAGTTAAGGCCGGCTTCACGCACACCAAAACCAACGCTATCGGTGCCGGCACTGCCGCCACTAGCACACGCCCAAACCCCCGCCCGCTGGGCTGCTACGATGGGGCGCGCGCGAACCCTTCCGGCTTTACAACTTTGTGAGGGTTGGGTTGAAGCGCCGGGGTCGAAAAACTGTGAATTAGACCTCTTGCGGATGCCGGCGCTCCTGTTTTCGCGCCCGCGCGCCCGGACGGGCAGGGGCGAGCCCTGCCCCTACAAATATTCATAATGACGCCTCACTGAAACCCCTTCGCGCGCCGCCACTCGCGCACCACGTCGGCCGCGACGCGCTTGCGGCCGTCCACCTCGTAGTTGAGGCGGCGCATCTCTTCCGTGCTGATGCTCCCGGCGAGTTGGAGCACGGCGGCGCGCGCTTCGGAGTGGCGCGCGAGTGCGTCGCGGCGCAACAGCACGACGGCCTCGTAGGGCGGGAAGTAGCGGCGGTCGTCTTCGAGCTGGACGAGGCCGAGCGCGGCGATCATGCCGTCGGTCGAGTTGCCGGCGATCACGTCAACCTGGCGATCCGCGAGCGCGCGGTAGCTGAGCGACAAGTCCATCTCGCGGGGGCGGGCGCCGAACTTGAGATCGTAGGCGCGGACGAGGCCCGCGTAGCCGTCCTCGCGCGACATGAAGTCCTGGCCGAAGCCCGCGCGCCAACGCGCGGCGTGCGGGACGGCGTCGGAGATCGTCCGCAGGTTCAGCCGCCGCGCGTCCTCGGCGCGCACGAGGATCGCGAAGTCGTTGCTGAAGCCGAGCGGATCGCTTAGCTCGACCGCGAACTTCTCCGCGTACTCGCGCCTGACCTGCTCGAAGACGGCGCGCGGGTCGGAGACGGGTGGGTGCTTGAGGATGGCAGTGAAGGAAGTGCCGGTGTATTCGGGGTAGGCGTCGATGCCGCCGGAGACGAGCGAATCGTGGCAGAGGTTGCCGCCCAGTTCGTACCGGCGCTCGACGCGCAGGCCGCGCGCTTCGAGCGACTGCGCCAGCATCTCCCCAAGAATGATCGACTCGGTGAAGTCCTTCGAGCCGACGACCAAGTCGGGCCGGCCGGCCCCGCCGCGCCACGAGTTGTAAGCGAGGCCGAGGGCCGCCGCGAGCGCGAGCGCCGCGAAGGCCGCGCGCTTCGTCGTCAAAGCCCGGCCGCGCGCGGGACGCGCGGCGAGCCGGCCCGCGACGTAGTGTCTTTCGACCAATCCGATGAGGTAGTCGGCGGCGAGCGCGAGCAGCGCGGCGGGCAGCGCGCCCGCGAGGATGAGCGCGTTGTCGTACTGCCGCAGGCCACGGAAGATGTAAGTGCCGAGGCCCCCGGCGCCGATGGCCGCGGCTATCGTCGCCACGCCGACCGAGGTGACGGCCGCCACGCGCACGCCCGCGAGGATGACGGGCGCGGCCAGCGGCAGCTCGACCAGTCGCAGAATCTGCCCCGTCGTCATCCCCATCGCGACCGCAGACTCGCGCACGGCCGCGTCCACGCCCTCGACGCCCGCGACCGTGTTGCGGATGACGGGCAGCAGCGCGTAGAGCACGAGCGCGACTGTGGCCGTGCGCGCGCCGATGCCGAGGAGCGGGAGCGGGATGAGCAGGCCGAAGAGCGCGAGGCTGGGTACGGTTTGCAGGACGTTGGCTAGGCCCAGGACGGGGCGCTTGAGCGAGGCGCGGCGGGTGAGCAGGACGCCGGCGGGCAGGCCGATGGCGACGGCGAAGGCGGTCGAGACGGCGACGAGCAGCAGGTGCTCGCCCGCGAGCGACAGCACCTCGCGCCAGTTGTCGCGCATGAACTCAAGCACGTTCATCAGAACTCCGAAGCGCGCACGCCCGCCTCATCCGAACTCAAACGCGACTGTCCGCAGGCACTCCGTATGCCGTCGAGGGCGGCGCGTCGTTCCCTCCGGGCAGCCGGAGGGTGTCGAGGTAGGAGCGCGCGTGCGGCTCGTCGGAGCGCAGGAACTCTTCGGGCGTTGCGAGCAGCGCGAACCGGCCGGCACTCATCAGGCCGACGCGCGTGCCGAGGAGCAGCGCCTCGCGCACGTCGTGCGTGACGAAGACGACCGTCTTTCCGAGCCGCCTTTGCAGCGCGGCGAACTCCGTTTGTAGCGCGGAGCGCGTCAGCGGATCGAGCGCGCCGAAGGGTTCGTCCATCAGCAGGAGCGGCGGGTCGGCGGCCAGGGCGCGCGCCACGCCGACGCGCTGCCGCTGCCCGCCGGACAGCTCGCGCGGGAAGCGCGCAGCGAACTCGCCGGGGTCGAGGCCGACGAGTTCCAGCAGCCCGCGCACGCGCTCGCTCACGCGCTCGCGCGGCCAGCCTTCGAGCGAGGGGACGAGCGCGACGTTTCGTTCGACGGTGAAGTGCGGGAAGAGGCCCGCCTCCTGTATGACGTAGCCCGCGCGCCGGCGCAGACGGATCGCGTCCCACTCGCGCGTGTCGCGCCCCTCGACGAGAACCGAGCCGCTGTCGGGCGCGAGCAGGCGGTTGACGAGCTTGAGCGTCGTGGTCTTGCCGCAGCCCGACTCGCCGAGGAGCACGAGCACCTCGCCGCGCGCGATCTCGAAACTGAGATCGTCTATGACCGGGCGCGGGCGGCCGGCGGGCGCGTAGGTCACGCCGCGGAAGCTGACCACGGTGTCGTCTGCGGGGGGCATCTCGTTCAGACGGGCGGGACGGCGGCGACTGCGATGCGGTGTCGATCCGCGAGCGCGATCATCTCGTCGCGGTCGAACATCAGCGTCTTGCCGGCGGTCAGGCAGAGGCAGGTCGCGCCCGCCTCGATCATCGCCTCGACGGTCGGGGGGCCTACGCACGGAACGTCGAAGCGCATGTCCTGCGAGGGCTTGGCGACTTTGACGACCGTCAGCCGTCCGCGGGCGAGCGTGCCGGCGCGCAGGATCGTGGCGTCCGTGCCCTCCATCGCCTCGACGGCGACGCAGGCGCGCGCGCGCACCACGATGGTCTGGCCGAGATCGAGCCGCGCGATCTCGCGGGCCACTTCGAGGCCGTACTCGATGTCGCCGCGCTCGCGCGAGTCGGGCGCGCGGCGCGTGAGCGTGCCCTCGCGCGGCAGTTGATCCCGGAGGAAGTGGGTCGAGTCGATCAGCTCGATCCCCTCGCGGGCGAGTTCGGCGGCGACGCCGCCGATGAGCGCGTCCGTGTTGCGGCGCGGGAGCGAGACGAGGACTTTGAGCATCCGCACGTCGGGGATCGCGCCGCTGAAGATCTGCACGTGCTTGACCTGGCCCGCCATGATCGCCTGCCCCACGCCTTCGCGCTTGAAGAAGCGGATCATCTTCCCCAACTGCCCGATGCCGACCCACTCGACCCGGCCCCCGGCCTCGGCCGCCGCCCGCTCGATCTCAGGATCAGTCTCCTCTTTTATCGCCGCGACCGACACGCTCGCCCCCGCGCGCCGCGCGCCTTCAAGCACGAGGAAGGGGAAGCGGCCGTTGCCGGCGATCAGTCCAAAACGCATAAAAAAGTGATGAGTGATGAGTGACGAGTGATGAGCTAAGAGCAGTTCCTTCTACTCATCACTCGTCACTCATCACTTCTATTTGACCACGCCGCGCTCCGAGGTCTCGATGAAGCGCAGGAGGAGATCGACTTCGGGCGAGTCGGCGAGCTCGCGCCGGATCGCCTCGACGGCCTGCGTCGTGTTGAGCTTGGAGGCGAGCAGGAGGTGGAAGGCGTGGCGCAGCGCGTTCGTGGCCGCCTGCGAATAGCCGCGCCGCTTCATGCCGACGTGGTTGAGGCCGTAACACTTGGCGTGGTTGCCCACGGTGAGCGCGAACGGCAGCGCGTCCTTGACGACGACCGAGTAGCCGCCGACGTAAGCCTCGCGCCCGACGCGGCAGAACTGGTGGACGCCCGAGTAGGCGCCGACGTTCGCGCCGTCCTCGACCGTGACGTGGCCGGCGAGCGTCGCGCCGTTCGCCATGATTACCCGGTCGCCGACCGCGCAGTCGTGCGCGACGTGCGACTGCGCCATGAGCAAACAGTCATCGCCAACCTTCGTCAGCCCGCCGCCGCCGCCCGTCCCGCGGTGGACGGTGACGAACTCGCGGACGCGGCAGCGGCGGCCGATCACCGTCCGGGCCGGCTCGCCCTTGTACTTCAAGTCCTGCGAAGCCAGCCCGATAGAGGCGAACGGATAGACGTGCGTGTCCTCGCCGATCTCGGTGTCGCCGTCAACGACGCAGTGCGACTCCAACCGCACGCGGTCGCCCAAGGTCACGCCGTCGCCGACGACGCAGTACGGGCCGACGTGACAGTCCCTCCCGACGTGCGCGCCCGCGCCGACGATGGCCGATGGATGAATCATAAGGAAAGCCGTAAACCGTAAATCGTGAATCGTAAATAGAAAGTGGCTGTTAGCTGTTAGCGATTAGCTGTTAGCAAAACCAAAGACGGAGGGCCGAAAGAAAGCCGGAGTTAAACGGTGATTCCTTCCGGCTAACGGCTAACAGCTAATCGCTAACGGCTTCTATTTACGATTCACGATTTACGGTTTACGAGTCTTACTGCATCGCGCCGCGCTCGACGACGACGCACATGATCTCGGCCTCGGCGACGAGGCCGCGCCCCTCGACCTTGGCCTCGCCCCGCATCCGCTGCACGCGCGAGCCCGTGCGGAGTGCCGTCACTTCGAGCACGAGCGTGTCGCCGGGGACGACGGGCTGGCGGAAGGTGGCCTCCTTGATTTTGGTAAACAGCGGCAGCTTCTCGCCGTGGTCTTCGAACTCGCGCAGCGCGAGGATCGCGCCGGCCTGCGCCATCGCCTCGATGATCAGGACGCCGGGCATGACGGGCGCGCCGGGGAAGTGGCCCGCGAAGAACGGCTCGTTAACCGTCACCTGCTTGACGGCGACGATCCGCTCGCGCGGGACGAGTTCGGTGACGCGGTCAACTAAGAGGAACGGGTGGCGGTGCGGCAGTATCCGCTGGATGGCGCGCGAGTCGAGGAGGGTGTACATGGCAGTAAGCAGTAAGCAGTGAGCAGTGAGCAGTGATCCGAAAGACAACTGCTCACTGCTCACTGCTCACTGCTTACGTTCCGGTTACGGGCGGCTGCCGGTCGGCGCGGCCGTCGAGGCCGTGGCGGGGCGCGTCCGGTTGTACTCGGCGATGAAGTCCTTCGTGATGTCGATCTGATCGGCCACGAAGAGGACGGGGACGCGGGCGACGTCGAGCACCATCGTGTAGCCGCGCTGCGTGGCGTAGGCCGTGATGGCGTTGAAGACGTCCTGCTCGATGGGGCGCATGACCTCTTCCTGGCGCGAGTTGACAGTGCGCTCCAGGTCTTCGCTCTTGCGCTTGATCTGGACTTCGAGGTCGGCGGCCTGCTGGCGCTTCTTCTCGATCTCGGCGGGCTGGGCGACGGCCTGCGTCTTCCTGATGTCCTCGATGATCGAGTTGTAGCGCGTCTCCAGGCCCTGGATGTCCTTAACCTGCGGCTGGAACTGCGCTTCGAGCTGCCTGGCGGCCGTGATGTAGCGTGCGATGCCGCCGGTGCCCTTCTCGTCCGTGCCGCGGAAGAAGCGCGAGTCGATGACGGCGATGCGCGTCGGGCCGGCCTGCGTGGCGGGGGCCGCGGGCTGCGCGGCGGGCGCGCCGGCCGGCCGCGCGGGCGCGGCCGTCTGGGCCTGCGCGCCGGCGACGAAGAGGGCCGCGAGCGCGACTGCGGCGGCCGATAGGCGAATCTGATTCATTGCTTTTCTGTACTGCTCCTTAAACGAACTGAGTTGGGAAACGAGGCCGGAAACCTTTTAGATGCGCCGGGGGGCCGCCCCGGTTGCGCCCCGGCCGGGAAGTTTAGCAGAGGGCGGCTAGAAAGTCCGCCCGATGCTGAAGCGGAAGACCTGCTTGTCCTCGTTGAAGCGCAGCGGCACCTGGTCGCTCACGCCCCGCCGAGCCTGCGGGTTGAAGGCGTAGATCAGGCGGAACGGGACGTTGACGACCGGCAACTGCACGCGCAGCTCCGCGCCCATGCTCGAACGGAAGTCGCTGAACTTGTCGAAGGCCGCCTGGGAGAGCCGGACGGCCGTGTTCGTCTGCGCCTCGCCGCGCAGGAAGACCGTCCGGAAGCCGAAGGGCAGCCCGTCCGTCCCGACGGGGCCGACGCGGACGGCGTTGGTCAGCTCCTCGCGCGTGACGATGCGGCCGTCGCGCGCCACGAGGCCGGGGAGGAGCGTCACCGGATCGATGCTCACAGCGAGGCTCGACCCCTCCTGGCAGGCGGCGAGCGAGGAGAGCGTGACGGTGGTGATGGCCTCGCCGCACACAATCGCCCCGAGCGTCCGGAGGAACGGGTCGTCGGGCTGGAAGTTGGTCGAGAAGATCTGATCGGCCCCCTTGCGCATGTTGAAGACCGTGCCGATGTCGATGAAGGCGGCGGCCGAGAGCGGCCCGAAGATGGGGAGGCGGTACTCGAAGTTGCCGAGCAGTTGCGTGTCGGCCCCGATGGGCTGGAAGCCGCGGCTGAGGAAGCGCGGGTTCGTGCCGCCGGGGCCGGTGAACGTGCCCAGGGAGGCGAAGCGCTGTAACTCGGGCAGGCGCGTCGCGTCCGACACAGCGCCCGTCGCGTTCGACGTGACGACGACGTTCTGCGACGTGACGAACTGCTCCAGCGGGACGATGGGCGTGATCTGGCGCGGGCCGTAGCCGCGCACCGTGAACTCGTCGCCGAGGAAGTAGCGCTCGTAGATGGGCACGCCGCCGACGAACGAGATGCTGCGCTCCTGCGCCTGCCTGACCTTCTCCGAGATGGCGAACGCGCCGACGTGGCCGGCGAGGATGCGGAAGCCGAAGACGTGCGGGATCGTGGCGCGGCGGTTCCTCACGGGGAAGAAGCGCTGGTAGGTGACGGTGGGCTGGTAGGTGCGCACGTCGCCGCCCGCCCCGGCGAAGCCGAGCGAGACGGCGAGCTGCTGGCCGTTGATGGCGTCCACGCCGCGCACGTCGCGCGAGTCGTAAACGAGGGTCGGCGTGACGCGGCTCGTCAGGATGTTGGTCTGCTCGTAGATGACCGGGATGGCGTTCTGCGGGTTGTTCGGGTCCTGGTTGACCTCGGGGTCGCGCGTCGAGGTCTGCGAGATGGAGTAGGTCAGCCCGACGCGGGTCGAGAGCGTGAAGGGCCGCTTCTTGTAGAACTCGGAGAGCGGGGCGGTGGCGAAGACCGAGCCGCCGATGGTGCGCTGCGTGAACAGGTTCTCTTCCGAGGTGTTGAAGAAGTCGAACTGGTTGCTGATCCCGGCGAGCGCCTCCGTGTTCTGCGACAGGAACGTGCCCTCGCCGAAGAACTTGAGCGAGTAGGCATAGACGGAGAAGCCGGCCGTGATCGGGCGGTTGCGGATGTACGGCTCGGTGAAGGAGAAGACGAAGGAACTCTGCCGGTTGCCGGCGGCGAACTGGAGCGACAGCGACTCGCCGCGCCCCAACAGGTTGTTCGTCGAGTAGTCGAGGCCGAAGAACGACCCGCCGATGCCGGAGATGCCGCCGTTGAAGGAAATCTGCTGGCGGCCGCGCTCCGTCACCTTGACGGTCACGTCCACCAGCCCCTCCTCCTCGTTCTGGCGGAAGTCAACGTCCTTGTCCTTATCGACGGGATCGAAGAAGCCGAGCTGGTTCAGCCTGAGCACCGAGTACTCGACGTAGTTCTGGTTGTAGATGTCGCCCTCGTTGAGGATGAACTCGCGGCGCAGGACGTTGTCGCGCGTGAACGTGTTGCCGGCGAACTCAAGCCGCCGCAGCGTGAACTGCCGGCCCTCGTTGATCGTGATGGTGTAATCGACGACGCCTTCGCGCGGGTTCGCGGGGTTGTCCTTAAACGTCGGCTCCGGGTCGGCCTCGTACTGGATGAAGCCGGCCTGACCGTAGAGCTTTTTCAGCTCCTCGAAGAGCGACTTGTAGATGCGCTCGCCGCTCGCCACGTCGCCCTTGTTCAGCCCGATGACGGAGCGGATGACCTGTTCGGAGAAGATCGAGTTGCCCTCGATCTTCACGTCACCCAGCCGGTAGAGCTTGCCCTCGATGACGGGGACGGTGACGCGCAGCGCCTCGTCGGTCGAGGAGAGCAGCGGGAGCGGGACGGGGAAGCCCGTGCGGCGCGGCCCCAGGCCCTCGATGACGGGGTCGCCCGTGCGCGCCTGGAGATACCCCTTGCCGCGCATGTAGTTCGTGACGTTGCCGCGGAGATCGGCCTCGAGCTTTTCGGGGTCGAGGATGTCCTGCCCCTTGAAGCGCGAGATGAAGCCGGCCTCCTTGACGTACTTCATCGAGCCGCGCAGCTCGCCGTCCGAGAAGTGCTCGTTGCCCGTGAACTCGATGTCCACGACGCGGACGCGGTCGCCCTGATCGACGACGAAGGTGACGGACTCCGAGGTGGCCGAGACCTCCTCGCGGCGCGGCTCGACCGTAGCGTTCGGGTAGCCGCGCGCGGCCAAAAGCTCCTTGATGACGCGCGTCGCGGCCTGGAGCTTGACGGGGTCGCTGACGTTCTCCTTCTGGATGCCGACGCGCCGCTCGCGGAAGGCCTTCAAAACGTCCGACTCGGTGACGGCCGACAGCCCCTCGAACTCCAGCTCGCGGATGATCGGGAGTTCCTTGACCTCGAAGGTGACGACGACGCCGCCGCGCGGCCCCGTCTCGGTCGTGACGCGCGACTCCGTGCGCTGGAAGAAGCCGAGGTCCATCAGCGTGCGGAAGTCGCGCGCCACCTGTTCCTCGTTGTAGGGATCACCGGGCCGTGTCTGGATGTAGTAGAGGAGGTCTTCGCGGCGGTTGCGGCGGTTGCCCCTGATGTAGACCTCCTCGACGAGCTGCTGTGACGACGGGGCCGGCTGCGCCTGCGGCTCCTGCGCCGAGGCCGTGAAGCGGGCCGCAAAGCCGGCGGGCAGGGCGAGTTGGCCGAAGATGAGCGCGGCCACGAGTATGCGCCGCAGGGGCGCGCTGTTTCGCATAATTGCTATCGCCTCAAAGTGAATGAACTTTGGGGTGGCCGGGGACGTGCTGCCACTTGAGAGAATAAAACTTTCGGATGAACGTCTTAACCCAGACCGGGAGCGGCGCGCGTAGTCGCGTCAGGGTCGTGCGCGCCGCGTCTCGTCCTGTGCCCTTTGGACGCGCGGCGCGCGAGACCGAGTTGCCAGTCAGACTACGCCCGCAAAGGCGCGCATTATACAAGGCGGGGAAGGCAAAAGTAAAAAGGCAGAAGGCAGAGGTGCGGGCGAAAGTCTGCCGGCTCAGGGCTTTGAGGCCCGGCCCGGCGCAACCTCTCGCCGCCCCCTTCTTGCCTTCCGCCCTTCTACTCTCGCCTTCAGTGAATCAGAACCGCGTCGCCCGGCTCCTCCACCCCGGCGGGCCGGTGCGAGAGCGCGCCCGCGTCCTCGTAAACCTCTATGACGCTCGCGCCCTTGAGCTCGCCCTGGATGAGCGCCTCGGAGAGCGGGTCTTCGACGTACTTTTGCAGCGCGCGGCGCAGGGGCCGGGCGCCGTAGGAGCGGTCGGAGCAGGTCTTCTGGACGATCCAGCGTTTGGCCTCGTCCGTCAGGCGCACTTCGAGGTCGCGCCGGCCCAGGGTCTTGTTGAGCTGGTTGATCTGGAGGCCGACGATCTCCAACAGCTCGTCCTCGTGCAACTGGTCGAAGATGATGATCTCGTCGAGGCGGTTGATGAACTCCGGGTTGAAGGTCTGCTTGACGGCCGACATCACCATCTCTTCCAGCTTCTCGCGCGTGTCGGCGACCGTGGCCTGGAAGCCGAGCGCCGCGCGCTTCTGGATGAAGCGCGCGCCGATGTTCGAGGTCATGATGATGATCGCGTTCTTGAAATCGACCGTGTTGCCGAGCGCGTCCGTCAGGATGCCGTCCTCGAAGACTTGCAGCAGGACGTTGAAGATGTCGGGGTGCGCCTTCTCGATCTCGTCGAAGAGCAGCACGGAGTAGGGCGAGCGCTTGATGCGCTCGGTCAACTGCCCGCCCTCCTCGTGGCCGACGTAGCCGGGAGGGCTGCCGATGAGCTTCGAGACCGAGTGCTTCTCCATGAACTCCGACATGTCGAAGCGGATCATCGCGCGCTCCGAGCCGAACAGGAACTCGGCCAGGCTGCGCGCGACCTCGGTTTTGCCGACGCCCGTCGGCCCTAAGAACAGGAACGAGCCGACCGGCCGCTGCGGACTCTTCAACCCCGCGCGCGAGCGCCGGATGGAGCGCGCGAGCGCCGAGATGGCGGGACGCTGCGCGATGACGCGCACGCGCAACTCCTCCTCGATCCGCAGCAGCTTCTGCGTCTCCTCTTCCTTGAGCGACGTGACGGGGATGCCCGTCCAGCGCGCGATCACCTCTTCGATGTCGTCGCGCGTCACGGCGGCCGAGAGGATCATCTCCTCCTCTTCCTGCAAGCGCGCGGCCGACAGGCTGTCGAGCAGGTAGGACGAGCGGCTGCGGCCGTCGGCTACCGGCGGCACGAGTCCCACGTCGCCGCCTATTCCGGCGTCGCGGCGGACGCGCAGCTTGACGCGCGCGCCGGCCTCGTCGATCACGTCGATGGCCTTGTCGGGCAGGAAGCGGTCGGGGATGTAGCGGTTCGACTGATAGACCGCGGCCTCGATGGCGTCCTCCGTGTAGCGCACCTGGTGGAACGCCTCGTAACGCTCACGCACGCCGTCGAGGATGCTGATCGCTTCCTCCTCGGACGGCGGCGGGACTTTGACGGCCTGAAAGCGACGCTCCAAAGATCGATCCTTCTCAATCGACTTGCGGAACTCGGCCGGCGTCGTCGCGCCGATGCACTGAATCTCTCCGCGGGAGAGCGCGGGCTTGAGGATGTTCGCCGCGTCTAGCGAGCCTTCCGCGGAGCCTGCTCCGACGAGCGTGTGCAGCTCGTCGATGAAGACGATGTACTGCGGGTTCTCGACCAGCTCGCGCATGATCTGCTTCAAACGCTCCTCGAACTGCCCGCGGTACTTCGTGCCCGCGACGATGAGCGACAGATCGAGCGAGAGTATCCGCTTGTTCTCCAGGAACGACGGCACGTCGCCGCGGATGATGCGCTGCGCGAGCCCTTCGACGATGGCGGTCTTGCCGACGCCCGGCTCGCCGATGAGCACGGGGTTGTTCTTCGTCCGCCGGCACAGTATCTGGACGGCGCGCTCGATCTCGGCCTCGCGGCCGACTAACGGGTCGAGCTTGTCGTTGGCGGCGTCGTCGGTGAGATCGCGCGAGAACTCGGCGAGGTGCGGCGTGTCCTTCTTCTGCGAGCTACGAGGGTCCGACCCCGTGGCGCGGGCCACCTCCTCCCTGACGGCGACGAGGCGCAGGCCGCGCTCGTAGAGAATCTCGGCGGCCATCGAGCGCTCTTCGCGCAGGAGGCCGAGCAGCAGGTGTTCCGTCCCGATGTGGCGGTGCTGGAGGCGGTCGGACTCCTCGTGCGCGTAGGCCAGCACGCGCTTCGTCTCGGGCGCGAGCGGGAGTTCGACCGAGGTGGAAATCTTCTCGCGCAATGGGGCGCGGTTCTCGATCTCCTTGCGGATGGCTTCGAGCGACGCCTGGGCGCGGGCGAGGAAGCGCGCCGTCAGGGTCTTGTCCTCGCGCATCAGGCCGAGCAGCAGGTGCTCCGGCTCGATGGCCGGCGCGCCGAACTGCGAGGCCTCGTAGCGCGCGAAGAAGATGACCCGCCGCGCCTTTTCCGTGTAGCGTTCGAACATAAAAACAGTTTGACCGTCGGTTCCGGAGCCGGGTGGTGTGGCGTGCGCGAAGTCGAGAGACAAAAACCCTCGTGTCCGCCCGCCGGCATTATAGCCTAACGGGGCGCGACCCGAAAGAGAGGCTTTCCCGGCCGGAAGGTCGATCCGTAGTTGAATAGCCGGGGAGGCACTCACCACGGAGACACAGAGGACACAGAGGTAACACGGAGAAAAGCGTTCAACTCTCTGTGCCCCCTCCATGTTCTCCGTGTATCCGTGGTGAGTGCCATTAGTGAGCGTTCAGCCTTAAGTGCCGTGAAACGCCGCCGAGACCTCAAAATTCGTGCTCGCGCAGCACCCCGCCGGAGAGCACGAGCGCGCGACCGCACAGGCGTGCCAGCCGCTCGTTGTGCGTGGCGACGATGACGGCCGCGCCCCGTTCGTGCGCCAGGCGGACGAGCAGCGCGCCGACCTCCTCGCCCGCCGCCGCGTCCAGGTTGCCCGTCGGCTCGTCGGCGAGGACGAGCGAAGGGGGGCGGACGACCGCGCGCGCGACGGCGACGCGCTGCTGTTCGCCGCCCGAAAGCTCCCCCGGCAGATGTCCGGCGCGCGCGGCCAGCCCCACCGAGTCGAGCGCGCGGCGCGCCGCGGCCATGCTCTCCCCGCGAGCGCGCCGCGCGACGAGCAGCGGCAGCGCGACGTTCTCTAAGGCCGTCAGCTCCGCCAGCAGGTGATGGAACTGGAAGACGAACCCGACCGCGCCACCGCGCCAGCCGGTCAACTCCTCCCGCGTCGCCTTCGTCAGATCGAAGCCGAAGGCCGCCACCTCGCCAGCGTCCGCCGCGTCAAGCCCGCCGCAGACGTGCAGCAGCGTTGACTTGCCCGCGCCCGAAGCGCCGAGGATCGCCACCGACTCGCCCGCACGCACGGCGAGCGACGCCCCGCGCAAGACCTCGACGTGCCCGCCCGGCGTCCGATACGACTTCCGAACGTCAACCACGACGAGTCCATCGCCCGAAGACTTGAGCCGGGAGTCCTCGCGCTTGAGTCCTAAGTCTTCGGAGCGGGCTTCGTGCGGCGCGGCCTGTTCTTTCGACTCCGGGATCAAGACTCCAGACTCCAGACTGTCTTTCATTCGTAACGGAACGCCTCGGCCGGGCGCATCCGCGCGGCGCGGCGGGCCGGGTAGAGCGTGGCGAGGACGCAGACGGCGAAGGCGGCGAGCGCCGCGAGGCCGGTCTCGACGGCCCGCGGCCGGAACGGGATAGAGCTGAGCGAATAGACTTCGGCCGGGAGACTGACGAGCCGATAGCGGTCGCCCAGGTAGCAGATCAGGAGTCCGAGGGCGACGCCAAGACCCGCGCCGACAGCGCCGATGATCGCGCCCTCGGCGACGAAGAGGGCCATCACGCTGCGGGCGCGCGCGCCGACCGCCGTCAGGATCGCTATGTCCGCGCGGCGCTCGACGACGACGAGCACGAGCGTGGTCGTGATGTTGAGCGCGGCGACGGCGACGATGAGCGCGACGATGAGCGCGACCGTCCGCCGTTCGAGTTCGAGCGCGGCGAAGAGCGGCCGATTCGCCTCCTGCCAGTCAATCACCGAGAAGCCAGCGCCGAGCGTCTGTCGGATGCGCGCTCCCACTTCGTCCGCGCGGTAGATGTCCGAAGTTTCGACGCTCAGCACCGGCGCGTCGTTCGTGAAAGCAACGGCTTCGGAGAGAGAGGTGTAGGCCCAGGTTGCGTCGAACTCATGCAGGCCCGTGCGGAACAGTCCGGCGACGCGGACGCGCCGCGCGCGCGGCGCGATGCCGGGCGGCTCAGGAATCTTCTCGCCCGCGAGCAGCAGCGCCTCGTCGCCCACCGAGCGCAGGCCCGTCCGTGCCGCCAGTTCCGCGCCGACGATGACCGGGATGGCCGGCACGTCGTCTGCGAATCCGAGCGCGTCCAACGGCCCCGCGCCCGCGGAGCTTTCGCCCGCCGTCTTCCCGTCGTCACCGGCACCGCGCGCGCCTTCGGGCGGCGGCCGGAACAGCTCTTCGACGGAGCCTGACGTGAGCGCCGCGCGAATCCCTGACAGCTCGCGCGCCGAGCCTCCTTCGACGCCGCGCAGCACCGCGTAGGCCGCGCCGTCGGGGCCGCTCAAGAGAGCGCCCGCGTAAGTGGTCGGCGTGACCTCGCGCACGCCCTCGACCGACCTAATTCGCGAGGCCAGCGCGTGCCAGTCTTCCACCCGATTCCCAACCGCGGGCGCGACCGTGACGTGCGCCGTGCCGCGCAGGATTTTGTCGCGCATCTCGTCGCGGAAGCCGTTCGCCAGCGCCATCGCCGCGACGAGCGCGGCCACGCCGCAAGCGATCCCCGCCACCCCGGCGAGCGCCGTCACCTGCGCGCCGCCCAGCCGCCCGCCGCGGCGCGGGCGCAGGTAATGCAGCGCGAGAAAGAGTTCAAACGGCACGGCGGTAAGAAATGCTGGATGCTGAACGAAAAGACTGTCCGTTGTCCGTGGTCAGTCGTCCGTTGTTTGAGCTTCGCGGGCTTGACGCTTGGGACGTAACGCCGCAGGCCGACTCAGCGAGGGCAACTGACAACTGACGAAGGACAACGGACAAGTCTTTCAGTCGTTATTCCGCACTCATCATTCGTCTCACAGTTTTTCCCGCAGCTTCTGCGTCCGCGTGGGCGGCTTCTCAAGAAGCTTCTCGAATTGCGGATCGTCCCGCGCCGTCTCGTCGTCGGCCGGGCGTATTTCGTAAACGGTGTCGGTGACGCGGCGGAAGCGGAAGCGCGGGGCGGCGGCGATCAGCTCGCGCGTCTCAAGCGCCTGCCAGCCCTGCGACGCCCACCAGCGCGGGTCTGCGTCAACGAAGACGCGGCGGCCCTCGCGCAGGTGCCAATCAATCGTCTCGACGAGCTTGCCCGCGGGCCAGCCGCCCCCCGTGCCGATCACGTCCCAGCGCCCCAGACCCACACCCTTGTAGAAGGTGACGGAGACGGTCTGCCCGCCGGCCATCACGACGGCGTCGTCGGGCAGCCGGGCGAGTGTGGCGCGGTACTCCTTCGTCAGTCCGTGCGCCTGGATCGTCGGCCAGGACATGCGGAAGAAGACCGTGTTGATGACGACGCCGATGACGAGTACGCCGGCCGCCGCGCGCAGGAAGCCGCGCCAGTCCGACCGAGCGCGGCGCGACTCGTGGCGGACGAAGTAGTCCGCGGCGAGCGGGACGACGCCCATCAGGCCGGTCAAAAGGTAGCGGCCGTTGATGACCGTGCTGTAGTGCGTGATCAGCATCAGGTTGGCGAACATCCCCGTCGCGCCGAGAACGAGCAGCGGCGACCAGCGGTGCTCGCGCCACTCGCGCCAGGCGGCGACGGGCAGGGCGACCAGGACGAGCGGCGCGGCGATGAAGAAGAAGAGGAAGAGCGGGACGAAGTTTTTTACAGAGATCGGGTGCAGGCCCTCCTCCATCCGCATCGACTCGACCCAGCCGTACCAGCCCTCTCGGTAGCCGCCCACGTCGCCGAGCCAGTAGTAGAGCCACGGCGCGAACGCGCAGACGAAGAAGACGACGCAGGTCGCCGCCATGAGCAGCAGATCGCGCCGGTTAAAGCGCCAGCCGAAGGCGAACGGCGCGGTGACGAGCCAGACGCCGTAGATGGCCGCCACCTCGCGGACGTTGTTGCCCGTCCCCAGCATGGCCGCGCCGAGGAAGACGAGCCAGAGTTTCCGCTTCTTCAGGCCGCGCAGGTGGACGACGAGCGCCGCGCCCAGGAGCAGCAGCGACGGAATCTCCGTCATCGCCTGCCCGCTGTAGAGAATGAAGAAGGGCGAGAGCGCGAGCAGCAGCGCGGCGATTGTCGCCGGGCGGACGGAGCCGGTCACGTCGCGCGCGAGCAGCCAGCAGGCGGTCACGGCCAGCGGGCTTTGGCCGACGACCATGTACTTGAAGAGCAGGTAGGCGTTTTCGGGCCGCAGGCCGAAGAGCGCGTGCGCGATCTGGTAGGCGAGGTGGTTCGTGAACAGGAAGAGCATCCGCCCGAAGAGCATGGTGGACGGCTCACCCTTGACCGCGAGCACCGTGTAGTCGAGAGCGTCCCAGTCGCCTGCGAACGGGTCGGCGAAGATGATCGCGAGCGCGAGCGCGAGCAGCGCGACGGGCAGCCACCAGCGCCACTGACGCCAGAAGCCCCCTGCCTCTGCCGCCGAGTCGGGATCGTTCGTGCTGTCGTTCGGGTTGGTGTTCGGGCGCGCGGGCGGTGTGCGGGTGTCAGTCGCGTTTGCCGTTGGTCGCGTCGTCTGGGGCGGCGGTGCTGCTGCGGGCGGGGCTGTCATCAGGCGTGAGCGAGTCGATCAGTTTCTGATCGATTGTCTCCTCTGGTCTCTTGACCATGGTCAGGCTGTTGCCGCGCTCATTGTACATGACCTCGTCCATGATGTTGTAAATCAGGAGCACGCCGCGGCCCGAAGCCTTGAAGAGGTTGGCCGGGTCGCGCGGGTCGGGGATGTCCGTGACGCGGAAGCCCTCGCCCTCGTCCTCGATGGTGAAGCGCGCCTCCTTGGCCGAGAGGTCGGCCGTGATGCGGACGATCTTCGACACGTCGCCCTTGTTGCCGTGCTTGACGGCGTTGGCGAACGCCTCGTCGAGCGCGATGAAGAGGTTCGATCTCTCGGGGTTGATCAGGCCGAGCTGCACGACGCGCTCGTGCAGGTAGTGGAGCACGCCGTTCATCAGGTTGATGTCGCTCGGCAGCTCGAACTCGATACGCTCGTGGACGAAGGGCAAAATCTTCACGTCCTCGACGAAGCGGAGCTTGTAGGAGAGCGTGCGCTCGACGATGTCGCGCAGCTCGTCGCGGTCGTAGGGGCGGCGGACGTAGTTGGACGCGCCAAGCTTGAACGCCTTGATGACGCCGTGGTGCTGCGTCTCGTCCGAGGAGACGACGACGGGGACGAGCAGCGACTTGCGCTTGATCTCGCTGACGATCTGGACGCCGCTCTCGGCGTCGTCGGTGAGGTCGGAGATGACGAGGTCGAAGTCTTCGAGGTCTTCGCGGGCGAGGGCCTCTTCGCGGTCGCCGGTGGCGACGACCTCGTGGCCGAAGTCGGCGAGGACGCGCACGAGGAGCGTGCGTAGCTCCTCGTTCGTATCGACGATCAGTATCCGCCGTTGCTCCATCAGCCGACTGTGACCGCTGCCTTGTAAGTTGGGGAGGGCGTTCGAGATAAAGGGCCGGCGCGCCGGGGACACACGCTCTTAACAAACGGTGTACGCCGGTGCGGCGCGCGAGGTTCGCAGAATATAGCACACGCCGCGCCCGAAGCCGCAAAGCCTGCGCGCCGTTACGCCCGCCGCCCGCCGCTCTGCTAGACTCGCGCGCGAACATGCCGCCGCCCGCCGAACAAGCGACGCTCACGCACACGACACGCCCGCCCGGCGAGCGCGAGCGCCGCGCCGTCGAGCGCGCCTACAGCTTCGCGGACTTGTCGGGCCACACTCTCAAGCAGCGCCTCACGATCCGCGCCGCAGACCTCGCCTTCTACTGGCTCATCCGTTTGATCGGCAGCACGATTCGATTCGAGGTCGAAGGGCGGGAGCATCTGGAAGAGGCTTCGCACGGCGGGCGGCTCCCGATCTACACCACCTGGCACGACCGCGTGTTCCTCTCGACCTACTTCTTCCGCCGCCGCCGCATCGTCGTGATGACCTCGCAGAGCTTCGACGGCGAGTACATCGCGCGCTTCATCCGGCGCTTCGGCTTCGGCGCGGTGCGCGGCTCCTCGACGCGGGGCGGCATCGGCGCGCTCGCCGAGATGGTGCGCCTCTCGCGCGCGAATTGTCCGGCCGGCTTTATGATCGACGGCCCGAAGGGGCCGCGCCACGAGGCCAAGATGGGCGCGGTGCTCCTCGCCCGCAAGACCGGCAACCCCGTCCTGCCCTTCGTCGTCAACGCCTCGCGGCGCTGGCACGCGCCGAGCTGGGACAGGCTCCAAGTCCCGCTCCCCTTCACCCGCGCGCGCGTCCTGATTGCGCCGCCGATCTACGTCCCGCACGACGCGGACGACGCGGCGCTCGCCGCCAAGCGCGACGAGCTGCAACGCGCGCTCGACTCGCTGGAGGACTGACGCCCGGCGGACAGCGAATCAATCCGCTTGCGCCGCCGCGCCGCGGACGCGCTCCGACAGCGCCGACAGGAATCTTTCGCGGTAGCCGCGCAGCAGCGTGTCCACGTGCCGCTCAACGTCCGACTCGCTCATCCCCGTAGAGAAGATGACCGACTTCTGCAAGTCGAGCACGACCATCAGCATCGCCTTCAGCTCGGCCATCTCCGTCCCAAGGATCGAGAACGCCTCCGAGTTCGACCTGCCCATCTCGGCCAGCGCGCGCTCGGCCCCTCCGTAAGTCCCGCTCTGCTCGCTCATCAGTCTCCCCTTCGTCTGCGCCTCACCCGCGCCGCCTCTTCAGGAACAGCCACAGCAGGAGGATGAGAACCGCCGTGACCAGGAAGCTGCCCGGCCAGACGTAAAAGCCTTCGTCGCTGCTGTAGCCGCCGACGAAGACGCAGCCCGTCTGCACGGCCGCGGACGCGACGGCGAGGGCTGACACCGCCACAAACATTCCCCTCATCCCGTTACCGCCTTTCCGAATCAGTCCGCCAAAAGATCGTGAGCGGCGACGGGTTAGCAATTCGCGCTCCGTGCGCTTCGCCGCCGCGCCGGCGAGGTCGTTTGTGGCAGAGCAATTGCCTATGTGCTGTGAGCAAGCCGAAATGGCATACGGAATCAGGACACTACGGCGTGCGATTCTGACCGCCGACGCCGAGAAACGGTACGACACGGAGGTTCAAAGAGATGGGCTGGATTGCGTACATTATCTTGGGGCTGCTGGCCGGTTTGATCGCCAAGGCCATCATGCCGGGCAAAGACCCCGGCGGGGTGATCATCACGATCCTGCTCGGAATCGTCGGGGCAATCATCGGCGGGTTCCTCGGCCGCACCTTCCTCGGTTACGGCCGTGCCGGCGACGATGGCGGCTTTACGGAACCCGGCTTCCTGATAAGCCTGGTGCTCGCCGTCATCGGCGCGATCATCCTGCTCGCCGTTTACAGGCTCATCAAGGGCAAGAGTCTGAGGGCGGGTGACTGACGAGTTTAAGTCTCGGACACCGACTCGGTCAGGCTTTCGGGGCGTCGCCCAAATGGTCGGCGTCCCCCAATTCGAACAAGAAAGTTAACAGGGAGGACGACAGATAATGGCAGATTCAATCGGCACTTCGACGGGGCGCTCGCGTTCGGTTCACGGGCTTTTCAGAGACAGGGACAGCGCCGAGCGTTTTTACGGCTCGCTGTCGAGCCGCGGCTACGGCAAGGACGACGTTAACCTGCTGATGTCGGACGACACCCGCAAGAAGTACTTCGCGGGCGACAAGGACGGCGGCGACACGGACCTCGGCGACAAGGCGTGGGAAGACGCCGGCAAGGGCGCTGCCATCGGCGCGGGCACCGGCGCGACCATCGCGGCCATCGCCGCCATCGGCACGACGCTCATGATCCCCGGACTCAACCTGCTCGTCGCCGGCCCGATTGCCGCGGCGCTCGCGGGCGCGGGCGCGGGGGGCTTGACGGGCGGCCTCATCGGCGCGCTCGTCGGCCGCGGCGTGCCCAAAGAGCACGCCGAGCACTACGACAAGGGCATCCGCGAGGGCGGCATCCTGGTGGGCGTCGACGCGCGCTCGGACGAGGACGCCGAATACTTCGAGAACGAGTTCCGCACGCACCGCGGCGAGCACGTCTATCGCTAAAGGCCGTCTCGACGGACTGAAGGAGAAAAGAAGATGAGACGGACTTCGGCACTGCTCGCCTCAATCGTCCTCGCCGCGACCTTCGCGGCCTGCGGCGGCGACTCGAACGGCAACAACTCGAACCGCGCGAACGCCAACAACGCCAACGCGAGTTCTTCGACCAACAACGGGAACGCGCAGGGGCGCGAGGGACTCGTTGACACCAACGCCAACGTCCCCGCGAACGCCAACGCCAGAACGGTGGACTCCGGCACGGCCGTCGTGACCAACGACAACGGCAACAAGAACACCTCCGGCGTCTCGACCATCAACGACAACGGCAACTCCAACCGCCGCGGCAACAGCAACAACCGCAACAACTAGTCGGCGCGCAAAAACGCCGACCGGCAACGCAACCGAGGGCCGCCGCGCACATCAACGGCGCGGCGGCCTTTCTCTTCAACCTCAAACCTATTCTTCTCTGTGCCTCCTCTGTGCCCTCTGTGTCCCCTGTGGTAAATCTCGGACTCGCTGTCTCTCAACCCAAACCTGCTCACGCCGCCCGGCGCGCGAATCTGGCGCATGCGCCGCGCCCTGTAGTACGATGTAGCCTGCGCTACTCCCAACACACAACGTGGGATTCGAGTCCGCTCCGCCCCCGCGACTCGGATCATAAAACTTACACTTTCGCCGGAGGCTGTCACCGACATGATCAACCAGGAACGGATCAAAAATCTTCTTCTCGAACTCGTCCAGATCGACTCCCACTCGCGCAAGGAGCGCGACGTGGCCGAACGCATCAAGAAGTACTGCGAGGAGATGGGCGCGACCGTCGAGATCGACGACGCCGGCGAGAAGGTAGGCGGCAACTCCGGCAACGTCATCGCGCGCTTCCCCGGCACGATTCCCGGCGCGGAGACCATCATGATGTCCGCCCACATGGACACGGTCGTCCCCGGCGAGGGCGTGAAACCCATCGTCGAGGGCGACATCATCCGCACCGACGGGACGACGGTGCTCGGCGGCGACGACAAGTCCGGCTGCGCCGTCATCATCGAGACGATCCGCTGCCTGCGGGAAAACAACATCCCGCACGCGCCCATCGAGGCCGTCTTCTCGATCTGCGAGGAGGTCGGCCTCCTCGGCGCGAAGCACGTTGACGTGTCGAAGCTCAAGGCGAAGTACGGCGTCGTCTTCGACTCCGACGACCCCGGCTTCCTCTTCACCAAAGGCCCCTCGGCCAACCACATGGAGTGGAAAATCTACGGCCTCGAATCCCACGCGGGCGTCGCGCCGGAGCAGGGCATCTCCGCCATCAAGATCGCCGCCGAGGCTATAGCCGAGATGAAGCTCGGCCGCATCGACGAGGAGACGACCGCCAACGTCGGCGTCATCGAGGGCGGCAAGGCCACGAACATCATCACCAACTACGTCTATCTCAAAGGCGAGGCCCGCTCGCGCTCCGACGAGAAGCTCGAAGCGCAGACGCGCCACATGACCGAGTGCTTCGAGCGCGCCGCCGCCAAATACGAGGTCACGGTTGACGGCGTCACGACCAAGGGCCGCGTCGAGGCCCACGTCACGCGCGAGTATTACGCGATGGACGTGCCCGAATCTTCCCGCGTCGTGCAGCTCGTCTATCAGGCCGCCCAGCGCCTCGGCCACAAGGTCGAGACCCTCGCCTCGGGCGGCGGCTGCGACGCCAACATCTTCAACAAGCGCGGCATCGAGTGCGCCAACTTCGGCACTGGCATGCGCGCCATCCACACCGTCAAGGAGTGGTTGGACGTGAAAGACATGTACCAGTCCGCCGAGATCGCCCTCGAAGTCCTCAAGCTCAACGGCGAACTCGCCCTCAAGCAGCAACAGCAGCAGGGCGCGAACGCCTGACCGGCGCGGGCAGCAGACAAAGATTCAGCCGAGAGCGCGCCGACGTAAATCGAACGTCGGCGCGCTCTTTCTGATCCGACGGGCCGTGCATCGGCGCTGCCCTCGCCCGCCTGATCGTGAGTTGACTTACCCGCGACGGTCACGTTAGAAGTTGGCCGCTCGAACAACCCCGCGCGACCGAGGGGACGTGCCCACACAGTCACTCGAACGCCTGCTCGACCGACTCGACGAGTTGAAGCGCCCGGCAGACGCGCGCGCACGGGTGCAGCTTGCGGGACTTCTAAAACGGCTCGAACGCCGTCGGTTCCGCGACGCCGAATCGCTCATACGCTTCCACGAAAACCTGCTGTTCCTCTGTGCTTACCCTCAGAGCGCACCGCTGCTGCGCGCGGCCGAGCGGATACTTAAAACTTTCTCCGGCCGCGTCGAAGAGTTGCGCGCGTCGGGCGCGGAGACCTACCAGTTGGAGTACGGCGAGGTTTCCGGCATCGCGGGCACGGGGCTGTCGGCCGTCTTCGGCTACGACATCATGCGCTGGCTCGCCCGCGCGCACCCGCGCAGCGTCCGCCTCACGTGGGAGGGCTACGAGGAGGGCGCGCCGCTCGTCAGCGTGCTGTCGCGCTTCCTGCCGCTCTTCGAGGAGGACGCTTACGTTGACGCGAAAGTGCCCTTCCACGAGTGGCTGCGCGCGGCGCGCCGCCGCGGCGAGGGCGAGTTGCAGTGGCTCATCCGGCAGTTTGAATCGCTCGGCGTCACGGAGCGAGAGCGCGCCGTCCTGTTCGACCCGCTCAGGCTCTGGGTGCGCTGGGAGTTGGACGATTCGGCGTCGGCGCGCACGCACGCGCGCCGACGCCCGCGCGAAATCTTCTACCACCGCGAGCCGCTCATCACGCGCCGCGACGTACAACTCGCGCGCGAACTCGAAGCGCCGCCGCTCCCGGTCGAAAAACTCTCGCGCCCCGCGGCCGGGCGCGTGCTCGACGCGGGCCGCGACGCGATGGCCGTCCGCTTCCGCGAGCTACACGGCTTCACGCACGCCGACCCGCGCACCGTCGTCAGGGCCGATGCCGGGCGCGGCCTCGAAATCTTCCTCTGGGGCGTGCCCGCCCCGCGGCGGCTCCCGCTGCTCGCCTACCACGCGGGCGTCTTCTACAAGAACGGCGTGCCGGCTGGCTACCACGAAGGGCTGTCGCTCTTCGAGCGCACCGAGATCGGACTCAACCTCTTCTACACCTTCCGCGACGGCGAGTCGGCCTGGACGTACGCGCGCCTGATGCGGCTCTACCGGCAACTCCTCGGCGTGACCGTCTTCTCGGTCGAGCCTTACCAGCTCGGCGGGTCGGGCAACGAGGAGGGCGTCGAGTCGGGCGCGTTCTGGTTCTACCGCAAGCTCGGCTTCCGCCCCGTCCGCGGCGATCTCGCGCGCCTCGTCGAACGCGAGGAACAAAGGATCGCCGCGCGCGAAGGCTACCGCACGAGTGCGTCAACCCTGCGCCGCCTCGCCGCCGGCCACGTCATTTACGAAGCGCCGTCCGCCTCGCGGCCCGGCGAGTGGGATCGCTTCCACGTGCGCAACATCGGCCTCGCCGTCACGCGCCGCGCCGCGCGCGAATTCAACGGCGACGCCAACGAACTCCGCGCCGCCTCAGTCGCCGAAGTCACACGCGCGCTCGGCGCTGCGCGCGAGAAGTTCGACGAGGAGACTGCGCGCGCCTTCTCGAACTTCGCCCTCGTCCTCGCGCTCGTCCCCGGCCTTGAACGCTGGCCGCGCGAAGACCGCCGCGACCTCGTTAAAATCATCCGCGCCAAAGCCGGCCGCGACGAGACGACGTACCTGCGGCTGCTCCGTCGTCACGCGCGCCTGCGCCGTGCGATAATCGCGCTCGGCACGGCCCGACGAGTCTGAAAAGGTTCGCTGCTGGCTCGCTGGCCTCGCGGCCCGGCGAGCGCCCACGGGGCCGGCAACGCCGCCGCTGAAACATTCGACGCACACTCCGAAGGAGGAACCCCATGAAACGCCTCACGCCGGTCGCCCTCATCTTTTCGGCCGCCCTGCTCGCGTGCGCGCCTCCCCTCGCGGCGCAGGAGACGCGCGCCACGCCCGCGGAGAAAAATCTGGCCCTCGACATCGAAGGCGAGCCGGAGCGCGGCTATCAAATTCAAGTGAAGGGCGGGCTGGAGACTAGCCACCGGCCGCTGCTGCCCCGCCGGGAACAGCCGGCGAACGCGCCCCGCCTCACCGCGGTCAGAATCGATACCGACTACGAGGGCGACGCCGTCCGCATCAACCTCTCGGTCGTGTTCGACGACTCGTGGCCGCCCGACGCGCCCGGCCCGAAGTACGGCCGCAAAGTTCAGGCCGTCGCTTCCTACCTCGCGCGTGAGGGCGAGTCGGTCAGGCTCGAAGAGTTGGCGCGCTTCGGCGTCGAGCCGATGACGCTCCGGGTCGTGCAGGCGAGGCCGCGGCCCGCCGAAGTGCCCCCGCTGGCCTCTACGCCGCAGGTCGTCAACAACCTCAAGGCCGTCCAGGTCGTCGGCTTCCACCGCGACGCGTCCGCGCCGAACGTGTACAAGCTGCGGCTGCACAACGTCTCGGGGAAGGGCATCGCGGCGATGTCATTCCGCAACGTGGACGACGGCGGCGGCGGCACGATCACCTCGCTGGGCCGCCCCGCGCGCCCGCTCGTCGCGCCGGGCGACGTTAACGAGATGCCTTTCAACTTCACCGTCAACCGCCGCCAGACCCCGCAGGGCGAGACGCACGACGCCGAGCGGCCGCGCACGCTCGTAGTCACCACGGCCGTCTTCGACGACGGGACTTACGAAGGCGAGGCCGAGATGGCCGCCGGGATCATCGCGCGGTGGCGCGGCGACGAGACTCAGAGAGCGCGCATCCTGCCGCTGCTGCGCGCGCCGCTCGCCGCCCCCTCGCTCGCGGCCTCGGCGCTCGACAAGCTCAAGTCCGAAGTCGAGTCGTTGCGCATAGACGCCGACCCGGCCGCCGTCGCCGAACTGGCCGCGAAGTTTCCCACGCTCGCACGCGACGAGGCCGCGAGGCGCGAGGGGCGCGACGCCGTCGCGCTGCTATCGTCCCAAATGATGGAGGGCTTTAGGTCGGCGCGGGAGTCGGCGCTGTACAGGATCAGAGAGTGGGAAGAGGAGAGGGCACGCGCGCCCGAAGCCTTCGATTTCCGGGCGAGGCTCGCGGCCTTTGTCGAGCGGCTCGAAAAGGGGGGCCGCCGCTGAAGCCGGCGGCGGGGGATCAAACTGGCATGTCAATCGAAGGGGGCTACCGCAGCGGCTACGTCGCGCTCGTGGGCCGGCCGAACGCGGGCAAGTCTACGCTCCTGAACCGGCTGGTCGGCGAGAAGATCGCGGCCGTCTCGAACAAGCCGCAGACGACGCGCTGGCAGATTCAGGGCGTGATTACGCGCGAGGAGGGGCAGATCGTTCTGGTCGATACGCCGGGCGTTCACCAGCCGGGCTACCTTCTGAACCGGCGGATGATGGCCGCCGTGCATGACGCGCTCGAAGGCGTCGATCTCGTGGTGCTGATGCGCGACGCCTCGGTCTCGACCGGAAACGGCGACCGCTTCGTGCTCAACCTGATCAAGCAGTCGAGCAAGCCCGCGCTGCTCGTGCTGAACAAGACGGACAAGGTCGCGGACAAGTCGAAACTGCTGCCGCTGATGGAGTGGTACGGCGCGGAGTACGACTGGCGCGCGATCCTGCCGCTCTCGGCGCTCAAGGGCGACAACGTCGAACTCCTACTCGGCGAGATCGTCAAGCACCTGCCCGAAGGCGACCCCGTCTTCGCGGAGGATGAGCTGACCGATCAGTCTGTCAGCGCCATCGTCGCCGAGATCGTGCGCGAGAAGATTCTGCAAACGACGGGCGAGGAGATACCTTACGTGACCGCGGTCGTCACCGAACGCTACGAGCAGGAGCGCGAGGACTTCGCGCGCATCAACTGCGCCATCTTCGTCGAGCGCCCCTCGCAGAAAAAGATCATCGTCGGCCACGGCGGCGAGCGCATCCGCGAGGTGGGCACGCGCGCGCGCCAGGACATCGAGCGGCTGGTCGGCCACCGCGTCCACCTCGAACTCTTCGTCAAGGTCGAGGAGGGCTGGCGCGACAGCGAGCGGGCGCTCGACGAGATAGGAATCAAACCTGGCAAATCGTGAGCGGGAGCTTTTAGCTTTTAGCTTTTAGCCAGAGCCTTCCGCTCCCGGCGCACCTTCGTTTCTCGGTTTGGCTAACGGCTAACGGCTATCAGCTAACAGCTTCTCATGTGGTACGCAGTTGACGTTGACGCGGCCCCGGACGCGCTTGAGGCCGTCGAGTACGCGCTGATGGAGGCGGGCGCGCGCGGGACTGAGCAGGGCGGGCCGGCCGCGGGCGACCACGTCGCGGTCGCCGGCTACTTCGAGACCGAGCCTGAGATCGAGCGCGTGCGGGCGGCGCTGCTCGACGCGCTCCGAATCTACGGCCTTCAGTCGCCGTCGGTGCGCGCGATGCGACTGCGCGAAGTCGAGACCCGCGACTGGCTGGGCGAGTGGAAGAAGAATTGGCGCGCGGCCGAGGTCGGGCGCTTCGTCGTCGCGCCGCCGTGGGACGAGGTCGAGGAGGCGGGCGGGCGGATCGTCATCCGCATCGAGCCGGGCATGGCCTTCGGCACGGGCACGCACGAGACGACGCGGCTCTGCCTCGCCGCGATTGAAAAGCACTTCGACGGCGCGAGCTTCCTCGACGTGGGCACGGGCACGGGCATCCTCGCCATCGCCGCCGCGCGGCTCAGGCCCGCCGCCCGCATCGAGGCGTGCGACACGGACGCGGAGGCCGTCGAGATAGCGCGGGAGAACGCGCGGCTGAACGGCGTCGGCGAGCGCGTGGAGTTCCGCGTCGGGTCGGTCGAGGCGGCGACACGGTCGGCGGACTTCGTCTGCGCGAACCTGACGGCCGACGTGATCGTGCCGCTCGTGCCCGCGCTCGCGGCGGCGGCCTGCGGCCGGCTCGTCCTATCCGGCATCCTCGCCGAACAGACCGCCACGGTGCTCGGCGCGCTCCACGCCCACGGCGTCTCCGACTGCCGCGTCGAGCGCGACGGCGAGTGGGTGGCAATCATCGCTTGATCAGTTGTCAGTAGTCCGTGATCAGTTGTCCGTTGCACGTGCTTCACGGGGGAGCTGTCCGCGGATTTAAGATCGGGCCGCCCGCTCTCGAACAACGGACAACTGACCACGGACTACTGACATTGAATTACAGCTAACAGCTAATCGCTAACAGCTAACTGCTCCGCAATGCCCCGCCGACGCTTCTACGCGCACCCGACCTCGTTTACGCTCGACCGCTCGCGCGTCACGCTGGCGCGCGAGGAGTCGGCGCATCTCGTGAACGTGCTCCGGCTGCGCGCGGGCGCGGAGGTTTACGTCTTCGACGGCGCGGGGCGTGAGTACGTCTGCACGGTGGCCGCCTCGGACGGCCGGCGCGGCACGGCGCGCGAGGTGGTGCTCGACGTGCAGGGCGAGGTCGGGCCGGCGCGCCCCGAATCGCGGCTGGATTTGACGCTGGCCGCCGCCTTGCTCAAGGGCGAGAAGTTCGACACGGTCGTGCAGAAGGCGACGGAGCTGGGCGCGGCGCGCGTCGTGCCCGTGCTGACCGAGCGCGGCGAGGTGAGGTGGCCGGGGCGCGGGGACGAGACCGAGTCGGCCGCCGCGCTCAAGCGCGTGGCGCGATGGGAGCGCATCGCGGTCGAGGCGGCGAAGCAGTCGGGCCGCGCGCGCGTTCCCTCCGTGCGCGCGCCGATCCACCTAACGACGCTGCTCTCCGAGGTCGCGCACGATCTGGACGGCGTCGAGGAGCGCAGGGTCTTCTTCACGGAGCGCGGCGGGCGCGGGCTGGTCGAGACGGTCAACGAGTGGCCCGCCGTGCCTTCGCGCGTGACGGCGGTCGTCGGCCCCGAAGGCGGCTGGGAGGACGGGGAGATCGAGCAGGCCGTGCAGGCCGGCTGGTGCGCCGTCACGCTCGGCGGTCGCGTGCTGCGGGCCGACACGGCCGCGGTCGTCGCCGCCGCGATGCTGCAACACCTGTGCGGCGATTTGCGGTAGTCAGTTGTCCGTGGTCAGTTGTCCGTTGTTCATGCTGCTCGGACGAGTCGCCCGCGGTTTAAGGTTTAAGCATCTCAGGCTCGAACAACGGACAACTGACCACGGACAACTGACCATTGATTTTTTTGACGAAACAACCCGCGCGGGGGCAGAATGATTCAAACAGGCGAGACGGGCCATCCGCTTGAATCTCGCCGTTCCGGCCGGAAGAGAACATCGGGGGAGCGTCGGGCGTATGGCAATGACGAGGGAGGAAGCCGTCAGGCGCGCGAAAAGTGATCTGGCCGCGCGGCTCGGCGTTCAAGAGGATGAGGTTACGGAAGATTCGGTTGAGGATGCGGATTTCCCGGATGCGTCGTTTGGCGCTGGCTCGCCGGGCGAGCTGAGCGCGCAGATGATCACGCCGGGTTGGCGCATCCGCCTGAGCGTCGGCGGCGAGCGCGCAGAGTACCGCGCCAACCGCAACCGCATGCGTCTCTACAACTTCAGGGGCGAGAACCATCAGGTCTGACCCGCGGCGGCCGAACGTGTGCCGTCCACGGGTCTTCCCTGTTTTCGAGTAGAGTTTTACAAGAGGTTACGGCAATGAACCGGCAGAACTTTATCGGCCACGCGGCGCTGGCCGTCGCGCTCGTCCTCCTCGCGGCCTTCGCGGGCCAGTTGCGGCGTATGCAGGAGAGCCACCACGAAGGGACGGCGGAAACGACGGGCGTCCTCGTTCTGGAGCCGCGTGACGCGGGCGAGCCGGCCGCGTACGACGCCGGCGGAGACGCGGAGGTCATCGTCCGCTTCCGCGAGGGCACTTCGCCCGAAACGATCCGCTCGATTGCGTCGCGGCTGAACGACCGCCTGCTCGACCGCTTCGAGTTCGTGGGCGACCAGGCCGTCATCGCCGACGAGGACAACCTCGACGCCGAGGCGGTCGCCGCCGAGTACCGCGAGCTGCCCGAAGTCGAGTACGCCGAGCCGAACATCGAGATCGAGCTTGACCCGGCCGAGAACGATCCCTTCGACGAAGCCGCCGACGCGGACGACGACGAGCCGCCGGTCATCATGTCGGCCTGCGCGGGCGCGAAGGGCGAGCGGCCCAACGATCCGATGTTCGGAGAGCAGTGGTCGCTCGACAACACGGGCCAGAGCGGCGGCGCGGCCGGCGCGGACATCTGCGCGATGGGCGCGTGGTCGAAGACGACGGGGAGCCGCAGGGTGATCGTCGCGGTGCTCGACACGGGCGTTGACTACACGCACCGCGATCTCGCCGGCAACATGTGGAAGCGGCCCGCCTCGCTCGGCCCTTACGTTGACGAACACCTCGGCACGATTGACGACCTCCACGGCTACGACGCCGCCGACAACGACGGCGACCCGCGCGACGACAACGGCCACGGCACGCACTGCGCCGGCATCGTCGGCGCGGAGGGCGGGAACAGCGAAGGTATAGCCGGCGTCAACTGGCAGGTCGAGATCATGCCCCTCAAGTTCATGGACGGGCGCGGGCGCGGGACGACTAAGGACGCCATCGAGGCGATCAACTACGTCGTCGCGCGCAAGCGCGCGGGCGTCAACGTCCGCGTCATCTCCGCCAGTTGGGGTTCGACCTTCTACTCGCGCGCGCTCGAAGACGCCATCCGCCGCGCGGGCGACGAGGGCGTCCTCTTCATCGCGGCGGCCGGCAACTCCTCGACGAACAACGACCGCCGCCAGCACTACCCTTCGGGCTACAAGCTGCCGAACGTCATCTCGGTCGCCGCGCTAACGCGCCACGACGCGCTGGCCTCGTTCTCGAACTACGGGCCGAAGACCGTCCACGTCGCCGCGCCCGGCGCGCAGATTCTGAGCACGTGGCCCGGCAACCAGTACGAGGAGCACTCGGGCACGTCGATGGCGACGCCGGGCGTGGCCGGGGTGGCGGCCCTCGTCGTCGCGGCCGAGCCCGGCATCTCGATGGAGAAGCTGCGCGAGCGCCTGCTCGCCTCCGTCGATCCGCTGCCCGCGCTCGCGGGCAAGACGCTCACGGGCGGGCGGCTCAACGCCTCGCGCGCCGTCCGCGCCGAGTGAGGGCGCGCTAACAGTCATCCACGGCGAAAGCCCCGCGGACGTGAAGAGCGTCCGCGGGGCTTTCACTTTGCAAAGGGCGTGTTACGAAAATAGCCGCGTGTATTCCTTCGCGCCTTTGCGTCTTTGCGCGAAATGATCCTCACGCAAAGGCGCAAAGGCACGAAGGAGAGCTTGAGTGGTTCAGCCGCGCAGGCTTTCGATGAGGGAGACGAGTTCTCGCGGGTTGACCGGCTTGTTGACGAAGGCGTCGAAGCCGGCGGCGAAGGCGCGGTCGCGGTCGTCGTACATGGAGAAGCCGGTGACGGCGATGAGCGGCGTCTGCCGGTACTCGGCGAGGGCGCGCAGTCGCTCGGCCAGCTCGTAGCCGCTCATGCCGGGCATGCCGATGTCTGAGACCACCACGTCGAAGCTCTGCTCGCGGGCGGCGTCGAGCGCCTGCGGGCCGGAGAGGGCCGCGACCACCTCGTAGCCCGCGTAGCGTAGCAGGAACGAGAGCATCTCCGTCACGTCGGGCGCGTCGTCCACGACGAGTGCGCGGGGCTTGGGGAGAGAGCGCGCCGCCTCGTCGCCGAGGTGCGCGGGGCCGGGCGAGACCTGCGGTTCTTCGCCGAAGATCAGGCGGCTTGCCCAGATGATGGGGGGAGCAGCGAGGCGTTCGATGCGCGTCGGGGCAACGGTCATTTGGGGGCTACTCCTTGGAAACCCGTGAATAGGAGCTGTTAGCTGTTAGCTATTAGCTGTTAGCCGGAAGGAGACGGCCTCCGGCTTTTGGCTTCCGCCTCGCCCTCGGTTCTTGATTTGCCCAACAGCTAACAGCTAGCAGCTTCATTTCACGATTCGCGGCCTTACTGCGACTTACGGCTCTCGGCGGGCTGTCAGTTTGCGGCCTCGCCGTCGGGTTCGGCGGCGAGCAGCCGCTCGATGCTGTCGGCGAGTTCGGCCGGCTCGAACGGCTTGGCGAGGTGGGCCGCGAAGCCGGCCGCGCGCGCAAGCTCGGCGTCGCGCTCGGCGGCGTAGCCGGTGACGGCGAGGGCGGGCGCGGAGGCCATGTGCGGCAGCTCCCGCCTGATGCGCGCGAGCAGTTCGTACCCGTCTGTGTCTGGCAGTCCGATGTCGGAGACGATTATATCAAAGTGCCCCCGCCCCGCAACGCGCAGCGCCTCGGCCGCCGTCGCGCAAGCCGCCACCTCGTAGCCCCGCGCCGTGAGGAAGACGCGCAGCATCTCCAATGTGTCCGGCGCGTCCTCGACGACGAGCACGCGACCCTTCGATTGCGGAATGCGGATTGCGGATTGGGGACTGGAAGAGACAGGTTCCGAGTGCGGCGTCTGGGCTCCCTCTGAATGCCGCGTCTCCGCCTGCACCGGCCCGACCGAAGGCGCGGTCGCCGGCCGCGGTTGTTCTTCAATCCGCACTCCGAAATCCGCATTCCGCAATTCCGTCAGCGGGAGGCTGACGGTGAAGCGGCTGCCGCGGCCCTCGCCCTCGCTCGCGGCCGTGACCGTGCCGCCGTGCGCCTCGACGAAGCTGCGCACGAGCGCGAGGCCGATCCCTAAGCCCCCGTACTGCTTCGTCGTGGACATGTCGGCCTGCTGGAAGCGGTCGAAGACGTGCGGCAGAAACTCCGCGGGGATGCCGACGCCCTCGTCCTCGACGTGGACGCGCGCTACGCGGCCGTCGCGCTCGCAGCGCACGCGCACGCGCCCGCCCTCGGGAGAGAACTTGACGGCGTTCGTCAGCAAATTCCAGAAGACCTGCGCGAGGCGCGTCCGGTCGCCGGAGACTTCGGGCGGCGGGTCGGCGCACGACGAATCGAGTTCTATCACCACGCCGCGCCCCTCGGCCTGCGGGCGGACGGTGTCGGCGGCCTGCCGGATGACGGACTCCAACGGTACGGGCGCGCGGTCGATCCGCATCTTGTCGTTGAGGATGGCCGACATGTCGAGCAAATCGTTGATGAGCCGCGAGAGCGACTGGGAGTTCTTGTCGATGACCGAGAGTCCGTGCGTCAGTTCTTCCTGCCTGATCGCGCCGCCGCGCATCAGGTGAACCCACCCGATGATCGGCGTGAGCGGCGTCCTCAGCTCGTGCGAGAGCGTGGCGAGGAATTCGTCCTTCGCGCGGTTGGCCTCCTGCGCGCGCTGGTAGAGGCGCGCGTTATCGACGGCCAGCCCGGCGCGGCGCGCGAGTTCTTCCGCCAGCCGCAGCTCGCGGTCGCCGTAGGGGCGGCCCGACTCCGCCGAGATGAAGGTGAGCGCGCCGAGCGTCCGGCCGCGCGCGACGAGCGGGACGGTCATGGCCGAGCGCAGGCCGAGGCGGCGCAGCTCTTCCGCGTGCGGCGCGTGCGGGGTGATGCGCGCGAGGGCCGCGCCGTCAACCTCGCTGAAGAGTTCGGGCCGGCCCTCGCGCAGCACGCGCGCGACCGTGTGATCGGAGTCGGGCGCGACGGGGTGGCGCTTCTGCATCTCGCGCCAGGCGTCGGCGCGCGCGGGGTCGCGGTGCTCGGCGGTGAGGCGGCGGACGCGCCCGTCGTCCTCGACCAGATCGACGAGGCAGTAGTCGGCGAGGAAGTTTGCGGCGAGGCGCGCGACCACGGCGAGCGTGGCCGCATAGTCGAGCGAGGAGGCGAGGGCCGTGGTCGCGTCGGCGAGGAAGCGGCGCTCCTCCTCGGCGCGCTGCCGCTCGGTGATGTCGCGCATGATGACGGTGTAGAGCTTGCGCCCGTTCGTCTCGATCTGCGAGATCGAGGCTTCGAGCGGGAACTCCGTGCCGTCGGCCCGCAGGCCCGCGACGGCGCGCGCGCCGGCCATCGCGCGCGTGGTGACGCCCGTCCGGCCGAAGGCGTGGACGTGCTCGCGGTGCTCCCCGCGGAAGCGCCGGGGCATGAACTCTTCGAGCGGGCGGCCGACCGCCTCGAGCGCGCGGAGGCCGAACATCCTCTCGGCCGCGTGGTTGAAGAGGACGACCTGCTGCTCCTCATCCACCGTGATGATGGCGTCCATGGCCGACTCGACGATGCCTTCGAGCCGCGCCTGGCTCTCGCGCAGGGCCTCCTCGGCGCGCATCCGCACGCTCACGTCCTCATGCATGAGCACGACCTCGCGCACCTCGCCCCGCTCGTCCTTGACCGGGTAGATGAAGGCCTGCACCCAGCGCGGGAAGCCGGCGAACTCGCCCGTCGGGGGGTCGTAGGGGACGGGCGGGAGCGGCGTCGCCTCGCCCGCGAAGGCGCGGCGGATGAGCTGTAGTATGCCCTGCTCTTCGAGCTGCCGGTCTTCGAGGATGTTGTAGCCGATGGCGTCGAGATCGGAGAGCGCGACGCCCCAGAGCCGCTCCCACGCAGGGTTGACCCGGACGGTGCGGCCGTCGGGCGAGAAGAGCTGCGTGCTGAAGGGCGACTGATCGACCAGCTCGCGGAAGCGCCGCTCGGAGGCGCGCGCGGCCTCCTCGGCGAGCTTCATGTCGGTCACGTCGAAGGAGGAGCCGACGTAGCCGAGGAAAGTGCCGTCGGGCGTGAAGCGCGGCAGCCCGTCCGAGCGCAGCCAGCGGTACTCGCCATCGGCGCGGCGGAAGCGGAACCGCGCGGAGAAGGGCGCGCGCCGCTCGAAGGCATCGCGGTAGGCGGCGACGTACGCCTCGGCGTCTTCGGGGTGGAGCGCCATCGCCCAGTCCATCGCGAGCACCTCTTCCATCGTGCGGCCGAGGAAGTCCAGGTACTGCCGGTTGACGAACTCGCACCCCACCAAGCCGTTCAGCCAGATGAGGACGGGCACGCTGTCGGCCAGCGTGCGGAATCGCTCCTCGGACTCGCGCAGCGCCGCCTCCGCCCGCTTGCGCTCCGTGATGTCCATCGTCACGCCGCGCATGCCGACGGGGTTGCCCCCGTCGTCGCAGATGATCAGCGACTGCGCCTCGACGTGGATCGCGCGCCCGTCCTTACGCACCCAGCGGAATTGGCTCGCGCCGCCCTTGCGGCTGTCGAACTTCCGGCGCGCTTCGGCCGCCGCCCGCTCGCGATCCTCCGGGTGGACAATAGTCAGCCAGAAGTTCGGGGTCTGGAGCCACTCCTCGACCGTGTAGCCGAGCAACGTCTCGACGTAGTCGCTGACGAAGTTGATGCGCTGCGACTGCGCGTCCGGCTCGCCCCACGCCTCCCAGACGACGCCGGGGACGTTGCCGACCAGTTCTTTCAGGCGGCGGCGCTCGCCTTCGATCTGCGCCGCGAGGCGCGCCCGCTCGTCCTCGGCGCGCTTGCGCCGCGTGATGTCGCGGGAGACGCCGACGATGCCGACCTGCCGCCCGTCGCTGTCGTAGATCGGGGTGTCCGTGACGGAGACGGGGAAGGACGTGCCGTCGCGGCGGCGGACGAAGAACTCGCCCGACCAGCTCTGGCCCTCGCGCAGCCGCGACATGATCTCGTCGGCCTGCTCGCGCGTCGTCTCGGCCGGCGTGACCTCGACGACGTTGCGCCCGATGACTTCGCCGGCGCGCCAGCCGTACATCCGCTCGGCGAAGCGGTTCCAGTAGGTGACGTGGCCGCCGAGGTCGGTGGCGATGACGGCCTCCTCGACCGTGTCGAGCAGGTGGGCCTGGAAGCGGATCGCGTCCTCGGCCTGCTTGCGCTCGGTGATGTCGCGCGTGAAGCAGCGGGTGTGGACGAAGCGGTCGCCCTCCCAATAGACGTTCGAGTTGATGAGCACGTGGCGGACGGAGCCGTCCTTCGCGCGGAGCCGGGCCTCGTAACCGTACAGCTCTTCGCCGCGGGCGAGGCGGGCGAGGATGTCCTTGATCGCTTCGGGGTCGGCGTGGAACTCGGAGATGTGGCGGCCGACGTACTCCTCGCGCGTGTAGCCCAGGAGTTCCAGCTCGGAGCGGTTCGCCCAAAGAATCTTGCCGTCGGGGCCGACCCAGTGGAGGCCGACCGTGGCGTTCTCCGTAAAATCCGTCAACTCCTTCTCGCGGCGGCGCAGCTCCTCCTCCGCCCGCTTGCGCTCGGTGATGTCGGCGACGAGCGCGACGACCCCCTGCGGGCGGCCTTCGGCGTCGAGGAGCGGCGCGGTCGAGATGCTCACGTCTATGACGGTGCCGTCCTTGCGGCGGCGGCGCGTCTCGAAGTTGGTGAAGCTGCTGCCCGCGACGGCCGCCGCGTGGTTGCGCGCCACCTCCTCCTGCAGCTCTTCGGGCACGGTCGGGAGCGGCCGGCCGACGATCTCCTCCTCCGTCCAGCCGAAGGTGCGCTCGGCCGCGGGGTTCCAGGAGCGGACGACGGCCGCCTCGTCGAGCGTGACGATGGCGAGCGGCGACGCCTCGATGATCGCCTGGAGCGTGCGGTTGCTGCGGCCCAGGGCTTCGAGCGCCGACTGCATCTCGCGGCGTCGCGCGGCCACCTCGCGCGCGAGCGCGGTCAGATCGCCGCTCTGGCTCTCCAGCTCCTCCTGCAACATCTCGCGCGTGCGCTTGAGCTGGATCAGGTTCTCGGCGCGCGCGAGCAGTTCGGCCGGCGCGAACGGTTTGGTGAGGAAGTCCTGCGCGCCCGCGCGCAGAAGGCGGACGCGCAGCTCGTCGTCGGCCATGGCGGTCAGCATTAGCACCGGCACGTCGCGCAGGTCGTCGCTCCGGCGCAGTTCCGAGACGAGCCGTTCGCCGCTCATGCCGGGCGTCATCACGTCGCTGATGACGAGGTCGGGCCGAAGCTCGCGCGCTCGCTCCACGCCCTCCGCGCCGTCCGCGGCCAACACGACGCGGCACGTCTGCGAGAGCGCCTCCGCCACGAAGCGGTTTATCTCCGGGTCGTCTTCGACGACGAGGACGAGCGGCGCGAGCGCGAGCCGCGCGACGCGCGCCCCGCCGCCCGGCCGTGCGGCCTGACGGGCGGCAAGCTGCCCGTCCCCGCGCCACATTCCGTCACCCTCTTCGCGCCGCGCGGCCTGCCGGCCGTCCGGCGCGACGGCGGCGGGCGTGGTCTGAGGCGCGTCCCCGTCCCCGACGCGACGCCGGAGGGCTTCCAGTTCGCGGTAAGCCTCCTCCAGATCGCGGCGACGCTCCTCGGAGATTTTCGCCTCGCGCGCGAGCGCGCGCAGCGATGAAGTGCGAATCACTCTGATCATAGACACCTCACGAGGCAGTCCTGCCCCCGGCCCGCGCCGGGCCGCGCGCAAAGCTCCCCGCGCTTCTCCTACGAGACTGCGCCCTGCCTGAAACTTAAGAACACGCGGACTGAAAGATTGCGGAACGGGGGCAGAAGGCGAAAAAAAGCTACGCCCGCCCGCGTGGTCAAGTCAAGGAAAAGCTTTTAGCTATTAGCTTTTAGCTTTCAGCAACCGGCCGTCGGCCGGCATCCGTCAGGTGTCCAAAGCGGAGAAGCTTGGCCCTTGCCTGGCTAAAAGCTAACAGCTAAGCTTCTGTTGCACTTCTAACCTCCAGCCTCTAACCTCTGACCTGCGATGTACCCGGCAGGCAACCTGTTCATCCCGGCCCCGCACGGCCGGCTCGAAGCGATCCTGAAGGAGCCGCAGGGCGGCGCTGCGGGGGCGCGCGGCGCGGCGCTCATCCTGCACCCGCACCCGCTCCACGGCGGCACGATGCACAACAAGGTGGTCTTCCGCATGGCGCGCGGCCTGAATGAAGCCGGCCTGATTAGCTTACGCATCAACTTCCGCGGCACGGGCCAATCTACGGGAACGCACGACCGCGCGCGGGGCGGCGAGCAGGAGGACGCGCGCCTCGCGCTCGACCACCTGGCCGCCTCTTACCCCGCGCTCCCGCTCGCCGTCGCCGGCTTCTCATTCGGCGCGCGCGTCGGCCTCGAAGTCGGCACGCGAGAGGAGCGCGTGCGCGCCCTCGTCGGCGTCGGCACGCCCGTCAGCATCCCCGAACGCGAGTACGACTTCTCCTTCATCGAGGAGTGCCGCAAGCCGCTGCTCTTCGTCCACGGCTCGCGGGACGAGTTCGGCGCGGTCGAAGACCTGCGCGCGCTGGCCTCGCGCGCCCCGTCCGAGGCGCGCGCCCGCGTCGAGATAATTGAGGGCGCGGGCCACTTCTTCGACGATCAACTGGAAGAGCTGACGCGCGTCGTGCGCGCGTGGGCGGAAGAGACTTTAAAATCGATCTGAGAAAATGTTTGTAGGGGCGGGGCGGCGACCTCGACGGTCAGTCCTGCGGCTGAGCCTCGGCCTCGGTGTAGAGGCGCTCGATCACGTCGCGATATTTTTCGTCGATTACGCGCCGCTTGACCTTGAGCGTGGGCGTGAGTTCCCCGCCATCGATTGAGAACTCGCGCTCGACGAGGGCGACGCGCTTCGGCCGCTCGAACTGCGAGAGCTGTTCGCACTGCGCTTCCACCTGCCGCTGCATGAGATCGAGCACTCGCGGGTGCTTACACAGCTCGGCCGGCTCGCGCGCGTCGATGCCCTTGTAGGCGGCGTAGGAGCGCAACTCCTCCCAGTTCGGGACGACCAGCGCGGCCGGGAACTTGCGGCCCGCGCCGATGAGGACGACCTGATTGACGAAGCGGGAGCGCTTGACGGCCGCCTCGACCGCCTGCGGCGCGACGTACTTGCCGCCCGAAGTCTTGAACAGCTCCTTCTTGCGGTCGGTGATGCGGAGGAAGCCGTCTTCGTCGAGCTGGCCGATGTCGCCGGTCTTGAAGAAGCCGTCGTCGGTGAGGACGGCCGCCGTGGCGTCGGGCTTGTTGTAGTAGCCGAGCATCACGTTGGGCCCGCGCACCTCGATCTCCCCATCGTCTGCGATCCGCACCTCGACGTTGCGGATGGGGCGGCCGACAGTTCCGATGCGGTTCTCCTCCAGGTTGCCGGCGGCGATGACGGGCGAGGTCTCGGTCAGCCCGTAGCCCTCGACGATGGGCAGGCCCGCGCCGTAGAACGTGTAGCCGAGTTCGGGCGGGAGCGCCGCGCCGCCGGAGACGAACAGGCGCATCCGGCCGCCCATCCCCTCGCGCCACTTGCGGAAGACGAGCCGGTCGGCGATGTCGTGCTGCAAGTCGAGCAGCGGCGGGACGGGCCGCTTCGACACGCGATACCTGGCCCACCGTTTGCCCACGTCAATCGCCCACGCGAGTATGCCGGCCGTGAGCCTGCCCTTCGCGGCGGCGCGCTCCCTGATGCGCGCGAGAATCTTCTCGAAGAGGCGCGGCACGCAGAGCATCACGGTCGGGCGCACCTCGCGCATGTTCTCGCCGATCTTCTCCAACGACTCCGCGAAATAGACGCTCATCCCGTGGTGGACGTACATGTACATCCCCAGCCGTTCGAGGACGTGCGATAGCGGGAGGACGGAGAGCGCGACGTCCGTTTCGGAGAACGCCAGATGCCCGGAGCTGTCGATGAGGTTCGAGACGAAGTTCGAGTGCGTGAGCATGACGCCCTTCGGCTCGCCCGTCGTGCCCGACGTGTAGATGATCGTCGCGAGGTCTTCGGGCGAGACGGCCCGCGTGAGTTCGTCGATCAGCCCGGGCTGCTCTTTACGCAGCTCACGGCCGCGCGCGATTAATTCTTCCAGCGTCGTCGCGCCGGACTCCCGCGCGCCTTCCGCGTCGAAGAAGAAGGCGTGTTCGAGGGCGTGCGCGTCGCCGAGCGCGTCGGCGACGCGCTCGTAGGCCGCGCGGCTGCTGACGAAGAGTGCGCGCGCGCCCGAGTCGTTGAGGATGTAGCTGACCTGCGGCGGGGCCTGCGTCGGGTAGATCGGCACGTCGATGACGCCGGCGAACTGGCAGCCCGCGTCCGTGATCGTCCATTCGGGGCGGCTCTCGGAGAGCAGGGCGACGCGGTCGCCGCGCCGCAGCCCCGCTGCGTGGAGGCCGAGCGCGACCGCATGCGCGCGTTCGAGAAACTCGGCGGAAGAGATCGCGCGCCACCCGCCGTCGCGCTTGTAGTTGAGGGCGTCCGCCTTCGCGTGATCGCGCGCCGCGCGCTCGAACACTTCCGGGAGCGTCGTCGGCTCGTCCGCGTCGAGCGGCACGCGCGGGGGTGTGTGACGTTGCGGCGCGCGGCCGTCGCCGCCCGCGCCGCCGCCGTCTCGCGCGTCGCGGGACGCGGCCGTTTCGCCGGCTGTCGGGTCTGTCTTCAACTGCGCCTCGTTCGTCATTTGGCGCTCACGCCTCCGAGGATGATGTCGAGCACTTCGTCGGCCGCGGGGGCGAGCCGGTAGCGGCGCGGCGACAGTATCCAGTTGGTCGCCATCTCGTCGAGCGCGCCGAACAGAATCTTGGCGACCGTCTTCGCCCTCAGCTCGCGGCGGAAGACGCCCGCGCGCTGCCCCTCCTCGAACGTCTCGCGGATGAGTCCCAGATATTCCGCGAAGCCCGCGGCCGAGAACTCTTCCATGAACTTGGTAGAGCCGCGCAGCTCGACCTGGAAGACGACGGCGAGGTCGCGGTCGGCACCGAGCCGTTCGAGGTGCAGCCGCGCGATCTCGCGCAGCTTGTCGCGCGGGTCGGCGAGCACGGCCAGGCGCGCGTGCGCTTCGGCGAGCGTATCGCCCACGCCGCGGTCGAAGATGGAGCGCAGGATTTCCTCCTTGCTCTTGAAGTAGAGATAGACCGTGCCGTCGGCCACACCCGCGACGCGGGCCACGTCCGCCACCTTCGAGTTGAAGTAGCCGTTGCGCGCGAAGACTTTCGTGGCGGCGCGAAGTATCGCCTCGCGCTTGTCGGCCACCGCGGGCCGGGCCTGCTCTTTGAGCGAACGTGCGGAACGCATCTTTCGGGGAACTCGCGCGCGCCTTTCTTACCTTACGGGCCGGGCCGCCTCGGACTGAGTGGCCGTTCATTCAGTGGGTCGACTATAGCCCAAAGGCCCGTGAATCGTAAATCGTGGAAAGAGGCTGTTAGCTATTAGCTGTTAGCTAAACCTAGGTGTCCGTTGTCCGTGGTCAGTTGTCAGTTGTTTGAGACTGTGCGGCCCAAACCGCGGGCGGCGAGCCGGCGAAGCACGCACGGCAGACAACTACGGACAACGGACAACTGACCACGGACAGCTAACAGCTAAGAGCTAACAGCTTCCCAGTCAGCCGCGGGTGAGGTTGCCGCGCTCGTCCATGTCGAAGAGTGCGTCAGGCTCGCGCGTCTCGTCGGCGTCCGCGCGGGTGACGACCTTGAGGCTGCCGTCGCGCACGTGCAGGTCGCGCTGCGGGAAGGGTATCTCGACGCCGGCCTCCTGGAAGAGGCGGCGGATGCGGTAGCGTATCTCGCTCTTGATCTGCGGGTTGCGGCGCGGCCTGTCAGTCCACACCAGCAGGCGGAAGTCGAGCGAGGACTCGCCGAAGTCCATGAACTGCACCGAGGGCTTCGGCGATTCGAGCACGTGCTCCACGCCCTCGGCCGCGCGCAGCAACAGGTTCGTGACGAGATCGACGTCGGAGCTGTAGGAGACGCCTACGGGGATCGAGAGGCGGGCGCGCCGGTCGGCATAAGACCAGTTGATCAGGTTGTCGCTGACCAGCTTCGAGTTGGGGACGATGACCGCGATGTGGTCGTTCGTGATGACGGTCGTCGTCCTCAGGTTGATGCTGCGCACCTTGCCCTCGATGGACTTGCTGTCCACGCCGACGGTGATGAAGTCGCCGACGCGCACCGGGCGCTCGAAGAGCAGGATCAGGCCGGAGGCGATGTCGCCCGCGATGTACTGGAGGCCGAAGCCGATGCCGACCGAGAGCGCGGTGAAGAGGACGGCGAGCGAGGTCACGTCGATGTTGAGGCCGACGGAGAGGGCGGCGAGCGCCCCGACGACGACGATGACGTAGTGGGTCAGCCGCTCGATGGTGTACTGCACGCCGGGGTCGAGGCGCGTGCGCGCGGCCAGCCGCGACTGGAGGAACGAGCGCAGCCAACCTGAAATCACGTAGGCGACGAGCAGGATCAGCAGCGCGAAGAAGACGCTGGCGAGCGAGACTTTCAGCGTCTCGCCGATCTTGAGCGGCCAGTTGAGGTACTCGTTCCAGATGCGCACGTACCAGTTGACGTGCTCGGCCGCAGGCGGGACGTTGGGTAGCGGGGGCGAGGCGAGCGGCGAAGCCTCCGCCGCCGGCTGCGCGGCCGGGCTGGCCGCCGTCTGCGCCTGCCACAGCCACAGGTGGAGGAGCGGCGTGTGCGCGACGAGCCGCGCCGCCGAGTCAGTCGCCAGAGCCGCCAGTGGCATGAAGAGTATCATCGCCAACCTCGTGAGTTGATGCGGGGTCTGGACTTCAACCCCACGGCGTCAAAACGTGCGAGCCGCCCGCGCGACTTTCAGGGAAGCGGGGGCGGCTCACGAGATTTCGTTATTGACGGAGGGTGAGGGACTCGAACCCCCAAGCGCTTTCGCGCGCCGGTTTTCAAGACCGGTGCAATAGCCGTTCTGCCAACCCTCCGTACTGGCGGGCCAATGTTACCGCACCGCGCGCGCCGCGCTCAACCGGGAGGGCCGGCTAGCGCTCCGGCCGCGCGGTCTTCTTCAACTCGATCTTCTCGTTCTCGCCGGGGTCGGCCGCCTGCCCCGTCACCATCGCCTTGACGAAACTGAGGGCGTGGGCCACGGCGCTCGAAGGCGAGTCCCAGTACTCGGCGCGCTCGACCGCGACGCGCAGCAGTGCGAGATCAGGATCGTCCGGCCCTTCGGGGAACCACGCCTTGAGTTCGGGACTCCACAGCTCCCCGATCTTCGCGCGGTCGCGTACCACGGTCGCCCGCCCCGAGACCGAGACGTAACGCTGCGCCTCCGGCTTCGCGTAGGCGACGTTGACCTGATGCTCGCGCTCGATCTCGCCCACCTTCGGCGCGCTCGCCCGCGTGAAGAACCAGAGGTTGCCGTCGAACTCTGCGCGCTGTGTGGACATCGGCCGGCTGTGCAGCGAGCCGTCCTCGGCTACCGTCGTCAGCATCGCGAAGTCAATGTCTTTGATCATCTCGGCGAGCTTTTTGATCCGCCCGCCGCGCTCGTCAGTCTCCGTCATATCAGTGCACACGCCTCCCTCAGTAATTTAAAGTACAGACAGTCTGCCCGCCGCGCGTCACGAAAGTGCGGGTTAAGTGCAACTATTTGGTTGACGGGGGCGGTTAGGTGGTCAGCCGGCGGTAGATGGCGGGCATGCGTTCGGGGAGGGAGAGCACGTCGTCGATGATCGTGTAGCCCACTTCGCCGTAGAGGTCGCGTAGCTCGGCCTCGGAGTCGCGGTCGATGGTGATGCAAAAAGGGGTGACGCCGCTGGCGCGCGCCTCGCGCAGGGCCTCACGGGTGTCCTCGCGGGCGTAGCGTGCGTCGCCGTAGTCGTGGTCGTAGGGGCGGCCGTCGGAGAGGACGATGAGGAGGCGCGTGCGCGCGTCCTGCGCCGCGAGGCGGGCGGCTGCGTGGCGGACGGCCGCGCCCAATCTGGTGTTGTGCTGGTAATTCAAGCCGCCGATGAGGCGCTCGGTCTCCTCCGTGTAGCGTTCGCCGAATTCTTTGACGACGTAGAACTTCACGTTGCGGCGGCCCTCGGAGGTGAAGCCGTAGATCGAATAGGAGTCGCCGACGGCTTCGAGGGCTTCGCTCATCAGGACGAGTCCTTCCTTCTCGATCTCGATGATGCGTCGGCCGGGATGCGTGTAGGGCTGTAGCGGATGGCGGCCGATGGTGCGGGCCGTCGAGGAAGACTGATCGAGCAGGAAGGAGACGGCCACGTCGCGCTCCTTGCGCAGCCGCCTGACGTAGAGGCGTTCGGACTGCTGGCCGTCGGCGCGGCGGTCGGCGACGTAGTCAACGACGGCGTCGAGGTTGTAGTCGTCGCCGTCCAGCTCGTTCTTGATGCGCGTCAGGCTCTCGGGCTTCATCAGTTGGAACTGGTGGCGGATCGAGGAGATGACGCCGCGGTAGCGCGAGCGCGTCAGCTCGACGAAGGTGCGGTCGCCGCGCTTCGGCCGCTTCTCGACGACGCGGCACCACGAGACGCGCGTGTCTGACAGTTCCCTGTCCCACTCGTCGTACTCGAAGGCCGTCTCGCCCGGCTCCAGAGATTGTTCGGGCGACTCGCCGTAAGACCACCGCTCCGCGCCGTAGAGCTGCTGCTCGGCTTCGCTGTCGTGCGAGTCGGACTTGGCCCACGCGTTGAACAGCTCGCGCGCGTCTCGATTGGTGTGGCGCGGCCGGGCCTGCTCGTTCTCGCGCCCCGACTCGCCCTGTTCCTCCGGCTGCTCGATGGAAGACTCCGCGCCGCCGGCTTGTTCTTCGTTGTCCTCGCCCGCGCTCGTCTGCTCCTCGGACTCCGACTGGACGATTGACTGGAAGAGCGTATAGACGCGCGAGGTCGCCATCAGGGTGTCGGCGACCGAGGCTTCGGGGCCTGACAGGTAGTCGGCGACGATCCCTTCGAGTTCTGAGACGACCGGAGAGTAGAAGGCGCGCGCGTCGTCGAGCGCGCCGCCGCAGAGCGTGATCTGGAAGAGCAGCTCGAAGGGGACGAGGGCGACGGGCAGCGTGGCGACCCGAGGCCGCTGCGCGCGCAGGTGTTCGCGCACGAGATCAAGGTCGCGCGCGAGGCCGCGGTAGGTTCCGCGCAGCCGCCGGTCGATCCGGCCGTTCTCAAGCGTGGAGAAGATGCGCGCGGCGAGCGCGGGCAGCGGGAAGAGGGCGAGGACTGCGCGGTAGTCGGCCTCATGCGGCATCGTGCGCCGCCTCTGTCTCGCGAGTCGCGCCTCCTCTTCGGGCGGGAGCGCGCGTTCGCCCGCGGGGATGTCGTTGATGTAGCCGTCGAGGGCGAAGGCGTCGAGCGCGTCGCGGGTAGCCGGGTCGTAGAGTTCGGCGATTGAAGTGTAGGCCGCGCGCAGGTCGTGGTTCGGCACTGGCTGTTCGGCGTTGCCGCCCGCGCGGGCGTGCGTGCCGAACTCGATCTGGCCGGCGGCGTGGGCGGCGAGCACCTTGTAGAGCCGGAAGTTGAGCGCGTCCGATCCGAACTCCGAGACTGAGGCGGGCAGGTGGATCGTGCGGCCGTCGCCGATGCGCGACTCTTCGGGGACGGCCGCGAGCGAGGCCACGTCAACGGCGCGGCCCGTCAAGCCCTCGACGTAGAGCCGCAGGGTCTGCGCCACGTCGCCGAGCGCGAGGCCGAACTCCGGGCCGCCGCGCAGCGCCTCGTTGCTCTGTCGCGTTTCGAGCGCGTAGTAGCTGCGGCGCGCGCGCGCGTCCGCGCGCTTGAGTTCCAGACCCTCGCGCGCCCATCGCTCGAACTGCTCGACGGTCGTCGCGCGAAGGGCCGCGGGCGCGGAGCGCAGGCAGGAGATCGCGGCCTCCGCGTCAACCCGCGCCACCTCGCGCGCCGCGAGTACGGCGCGGCGCGCGACCTCGTTCGACTGCGCGCGGCCGGCCGGCCCGACAAGCGCGCGGAAGAACGCGGGCGACGTGCGCGCGAGCGCGACGAGCGGCGCGTTGCCGTGCTCGGCCACGGCAACGAGCAGAGTGATCCAGTCGTCGAAAACTTCGGGCGCGAGGCGCAGGACTTCGCCGCCCGCCGCGAGCACGTGCAGCGCCGCCGCGCCGCCGCGTTCGATAAAGCCCTCGGCGCGGCGGAGCAGCGAGAGCGCGGCTTCGGGGCCGAGTCCGCGCGTCGCATCGGGCAGCGCGGCCCACGCGTCGGCCGCCACGCCGCCGGCCCGCTGCGCGAAGACGTTGACGGCGCGGAGCGCGCCTTCGGCGACGCGCCGCTTGTCTTCGCGGCCGAACACGTCGAAGTGCGCGAAGACGCGCGGCGCGCTTTCGAGAAAGTCCTGGCTGTGGCGCGCGGAGCGGCGCGCGATCTCGGCCGCGATCTCGAAGACCGCGCGGAGCAGTTCCGGGTCGCCGACAGACTCGGCGAGTGTCGCGGCCGAGCGGAAGGTCTCGTTGGCGATTGAAGTCGAGAGCGTCATCTGCCGCGCGCAGACTTGCAGCAGCAGAGCGCGAGCGCCGCGCGGCACGCCGACCAGCCCGGCGACGCCCGCGGCGAAGAACTGCGCGCCCGTCTCCACGTCGGCCATCGCCAGCCGGCGGCCCATCTCGCCCCACGCGCGCAGCTCCTCCGCGTCGAGCAGTTGCGCCGCCACGGGCACGGCCCGCAAAAACTCCGCGCTCGCGCGCAGGCTGATCGGGGCCAACTGCGCGCTCACCTCGACGGCCGCACGCGCCTGATCCCCCGGCAGGCTCCCGATCTCGCGCGCCAGCGCGGCCAGCGACATGCGCTCGGTCGCCCCCTCGGCCGCGCGCAGTCGTTCGCCGAGCGCGCGCTCGACCGACTCAATCTCTCCCGTGCCTTCTTCCCTCTCGCCCATCGAACCCCAACACAAAACGTCTAACAAATTCCCTCAACACACCTCACGCTTGTAGGGGCGGGACTTGTCCCCGCCCGTAGCGACTGTCAGGTCGATCAAACGCCCCGTTTGCATTCAACGTGAAGAACGAGCGTGAGCATTATTCGCGCTGACGCGCCCGGACGGGCAGGGACAAGCCCCTACATTTCGTCCGGCGTTCTCAAGTTTTATCGCCGCGCTGCCGCATCGCTTCGTTGAACTTCCCCGAAGCCCCGCGCGCGATGCTGAGCGTCTGCCAGTCGGAGGAGCGGAGGTGCTTTGCCAAAAAGATGATCTGGCCGACGTGCTGCGCGTAGTGCGCGATCTGCCGGTTGATCGCCTCGACGACCGTGTGCGGCTCGCCGCGGATCATCACCGTGCGCAACAGGTCTTCCGGCCGCAACGGCTCTACTGCCGCGAAGACGACGCGCCAGCCCTCCTCCCACCATCGCATGACCTCTTCGCGCGTGGTGCTCTCATCAAGCACGAACTCGGAGTCGCGGTCGCGGTCTGGCTTCTCGCCGTCGGTCGTCAGAAAATCTGTCCAGCGCGAGCGCATGTTGCCCGCCAGGTGCTTGACGATGACGGCCACGCTGTTCGACTCGGCGTCAATCGCGATGAACAACTCTTCGTCCGACAACTGAGCCATCGCGCGCTCGGCCAACTGCTTATTGGCGCGGAAAATCTTCAGCGCGTCGGCGAGGTAATGCTTGGCTAGCTCGTCACTCATGGCGATGACTATAGCTGCCCTTCTCTTTTCAGAACCTCTTGAAGTTCCCAGAAGCTCTGCTCGATCTTGTCATCAGTGAATGAAATGTATTGCAACCCGGCGACGTTGGAAAAATCCTCCGCCCCTTCCTGTATTAACAAAATGGCCTTTCTGAAACCAAGCCTACCCTGAAATAGCCCGGCCTCGTGGATGACGTTCTGGCGCGCCCGTTTGGCCCCCGACGCGGTTTCGTCCTCGGCCGTAAGAATAAGCACCGCGAAGGTGGCTTGGTCTAACATCTCTTCCAAAATCGGTACGATTGAATCGCCCACGCGGGGCGCTGACTCATAGTTGACTGTTTTCACACCTAGTCTGTTTTCCAAGAACACCTGCAAGCGTGCCCAAAGTAGACTTCGGCCGTGACCGATGAAGACGCATGACTTTCCGCCTGTTTGTTCCGGGGCCTCAATCTTATTACCCTCGGCCGGTTGCGCGACCAGCGTGTTAGCAGCTTGTTTTGTTACCTCGTCATCCTCCCAAAAGTCTTCTATCTCAGCGATAAATGATTCGAGAACAGACCGCTTTGTCCCTAAAGTTGTCCACCTGCTAAATTCAAGGAATTGGGGGGACTGTTTACCAAATATTCGGATAACCGCTGTTTTGGCCCCATTCTCCCACCCCCACTGTTCTGGGGAATTTGGCTTGATGCTTGCGGCTTTTTCTACGAGCTTTCGTAATGACGTTAGCGCCGTATTCTTTGGAATCGTTGACACTCTTTACCTCCTTTGAGAACAGGACGAAGGCAGGGAGTATTAAATCACGGTCGTGACGATCTCGCGGATGCTGCGCTGGAGTTCGCGGTCGTCCGTGATGGGCGAGCACATGGCGACCTCGGCGGCCGTCTCGGGCGTGATGCCGCGCGCGATGAGTTGCGCGGCGTAGATGAGCAGGCGCGTCGAGACGCCCTCTTCGAGGCCGTGGCCGCGCAAATTTCTCACCTTCTGGCCGATGGTGACCAGATCGCGCGCGGCGTCCGGGTTGATGCCGCCCTCGCGCGCGACGATCTCGGCTTCGAGTTCGGCGGGCGGGTAGTCGAACTCAAGTGCCACGAAACGCTGGCGTGTGGACTGCTTGAGGTCTTTCAGGATCGACTGGTAGCCGGGGTTGTAGGAGACGACGAGCATGAAGTCGTCGGGCGCGTCGAGCACCGTGCCGCGCTTCTCGATGGGGAGGCGTCGGCGGTCGTCGGTCAGCGGGTGGATGATGACGACCGTGTCCTTGCGCGCCTCGACCACCTCGTCCAGATAACAGATCGCGCCGTGGCGCACGGCCGCCGTGAGCGGCCCGTCGTGCCAGACCGTCTCCTCGCCTTCGAGGAGGAAGCGGCCGACCAAGTCCGTCGCCGACAAATCCTCGTGGCACGCGACCGTGATGAGCGGCCGGCGCAGGCGCCACGCCATGTGCTCTACGAAGCGCGTCTTGCCGCAGCCCGTCGGGCCTTTCAGCATCACGGGCAGCCGCGCGGCGTGCGCCGCCTCGAACAGCTCGATCTCCTGCCGGACGGCGAGGTAGTAAGGTTCGTCTGAGACGACGTACTCTTCGATGGCTCTCTCAGGCATGACTTCGGCGAGGCCCGCCGGGCTGAACTTTAGCGCCGGTTCGGGTATCCTTCTCGGTTGGGGTTGCGGACATTTTTGTAGCTGAGAGGCGCATCTTAACACCCGCCGGAAAAGGGCGGCAAACGAGGGAATTTGCGATTTTAGATTTTTGATTTTCGATTGATCGGACGACGGTCGGCACGGCATTTCAAATCGCAAATCAAAAATCGCAAATCAAAAATCGTTATGAAGATTGCGGTGGCGATGAGCGGCGGCGTCGATAGTTCGGCGGCTGCCGCGTTGTTGATGGAGCAGGGGCACGAGCTGGTCGGCTTCACGATGCAGTTGTGGAACCAGCGCCGCAACCTGACGGTGGACGAGAACGGCGAAGGCTTGCCCTCGCGCTGCTGCTCGCTCGACGACGTGTACGACGCGCGCCGCGTCGCCGCAGACCTCGGCTTCCCGTTCTACGTCCTCAACCTCGAACGCGACTTCGAGCGCGACGTGGTCGCGCCGTTCGTCGCATCGTATCTTTCGGGCGAGACGCCGATCCCGTGCGTGGCGTGCAACAGCCGCCTGAAGTTCGCCTCGCTCGACCGTCTGGCGCGCAGCCTCGGTTGCGAGAAGGTGGCGACGGGCCACTACGCGCGCGTGCGCTTCGACGAAGCGACGGGCCGCTACAAGCTGCTTCGCGGACTCGACCCGCAGAAGGATCAGTCGTACTTCCTCTGGGAGCTGACGCAGGAGCAGCTCGCGCACGCTCTGTTCCCCCTCGGCGAGCTGACGAAAATGGAGGCGCGCGAGATCGCGCGGCGCGCGGGGCTGCCCGTCGCCGAGAAGGCCGAGTCGCAGGAAATTTGTTTCGTGCCCGACGGCGACTACGCGGGCTTCATCGACCGCTACCTCGAAGCCGAAGGCCGCACCGCGGAGACGCCGGCCACAGGCGAGATCGTCAACACGCGCGGCGAGAGTTTGGGCGAGCACGGCGGCGTCCACCGCTACACGGTCGGCCAGCGGCGCGGCCTTGGCCTTTCGGCCCAAAAACCGCTCTACGTCGTGCAGATCGACGCGCGGCGCAACCGCGTCGTCGTCGGCACTGATGAGGAATTGGCGCGGAGCGAGTTCACGGCCGCGGGCGTCAACTGGATCGCATTCGACGAAGTGCGTGAGCCGGCGCGCGCCGAGGTGCGCGTGCGCTACCGGCACCAGCCCGCGCCCGCGACGATTCAGATGATCGGCGAAGGGCGTGCCCGCGTCACCTTCGACGAAGCCCAGCGCGCCATCACGCCCGGCCAGGCGACCGTCTTCTACCGCGGCGACGAAGTTCTGGGCGGCGGGTGGATTGAAAAAGAAGCTGTTAGCGATTAGCCGTTAGCTTTCAGACAGGCTCTCCTTGGGGAGTGCTGCTTTTCTTCCGGCTAACAGCTAACAGCTAACGGCTCTCCAAAACTTTGTCCCGCCGCGGGGCGTAATACACGCGGCCTCGTGTTCTCCCCGGCGGCGGGCGCGCGGCTGATTTCATTTCCGGACGGGAAGATTTTTTCATGGCACTGACACGCACGGGTAAGGCAGTTCTGTGGATCGTCGGCGTCGGCGCGTTCCTCGCGGTCGTCGCGGCCGTCTGTCTGTTCATCTTCGTCGCGATGCTCGACGACGAGCCGAAGGTGCGCGACGACAGCGTGGTCGTCCTCAAGGTCGGCGGCGCGCTCCCCGACTACGTCGCCGAAGACCCGATGAACCGCCTGATGGGTCGCGACGAGCGCTCGCTCACGTCGCTGCTGACGCAACTCAGGAAGGCGAAGGCCGACAAGCGCGTCAAGGGCTTGCTCGTGGAGTTCGACATCACGGGCGCGGGATGGGGCAAGGCCGAGGAGATTCGCGAGGCGATCAAGGACTTCCGCGCGTCTGGGAAGCCCGCCTACGCCTACATGGAGTTCGGCACGAACAAGGAGTACTACATCGCCACGGCCTGCGACCGCATCTACGTCGCGCCCATCGGCGACCTCTTGATCGTCGGCCTCGCCGCGGACGTGATGTCGCTCGGCGGCTCGCTCGAAAAACTCGGCATCAAGGCCGACTTCTACCAGATCGGCAAGTACAAGACCGCGCCCGAACAGTACACGCGCAAGGAGATGTCGGAGGCGAACCGCGAAGTCCTCAACTCCGTGCTCGACGACTTCTACGGGCGCTTCGTGCAGACCATCGCCGAGTCGCGCCAGAAGTCCGCCGAGGACGTGCGCGCGCTCATCGACAACGCGCCGCTCAACTCGCACGAGGCGAAGGCCGCCGGGCTGATCGACGACACGAAGTACCGCGATGAGGTCGAGGAGGAGCTGAAAAAACGGCTCGGCTACAAGGACGACGAAAAGCTACGGAAGGTCTCCGAGGGCGACTACAGGCGCGTCGATCTCGACACGGTGGGCCTCGGCGGCGGCGAGCGCATAGCGATCATCTACGCCACGGGGCCGATCATGTCGGGGAGTTCCACGGACGGCGGCGCGTTCGGCGCGCCCATGGTCGGCTCGGACACGGTCGCCAAGGCCCTGATGGACGCGCGCGACGACAAGACGATCAAGGCCGTCGTCCTTCGCGTTGACAGCCCCGGCGGGACTTCCTACGCCTCCGACATCATCTGGCACGCCGTCGAGGCCGTGAAGCAGAAGAAGCCGGTCGTCGCCTCGATGGGCGACGTGGCCGCCTCGGGCGGCTACTACGTCTCGATGACGGCCAACAAGATCGTCGCGGAGCCTTCGACCCTGACCGGCTCAATCGGCGTCTTCGCCGGCAAGCCCGTCATGAAAGGCTTCTACGACTGGGTCGGCGTCAACAACGAATACGTCTCGCGCGGCAAGAACGCCGCGATGTTCCGCGAGACCGAGCCGTTCACCGAAGAGGAGCGCAAAAAATTCGAGTCGATGCTCAACAGCTTCTACTGGGACGACTTCCTGCCGAAGGTCGCGCAGGGCCGGGGCAAGGATCGCGAGTACGTCCACTCGGTCGCTCAGGGGCGCGTCTGGACGGGCGCGCAGGCCAAAGAGCGCGGCCTCGTTGACGAGTTCGGCGGCCTCGACCGCGCCGTCGAGATCGCGAAGGGGCTGGCGAACATCCCGGCCGACAAGAACGTGCGCCGCGTCGTCATGCCCGCGCCGCGCACCTTCTTCCAACGCTTCTTCGGCGGCGACTCGGACGAGGCGGTCGTGCGCGCAGAGCAGCAGCAGAGCGCGGTCGTCCAGTCGCTCCCCGAAGACGTGCGCCGCTCGCTGCGCTACCTCTCGCTCTTCGAGCGCGTCCGCCGCGGCGAGACGTTGGCGATGCTGCCCTACGAGCTTCGCATCAGGTAAAGCCCCGCCGCATCCGTTCGGCGGCTTACGCCGCGGCCGAGGCGTTCGTGACCCGCGTTGAGTGATCGAAGAAAGTTGAGGCTATGGGCGGGCTGGGGCTGCGTCGCCGCCGCGGCAGCCGTCGGCCTCGTCTGGCACGACCTCATGGGATCGAGGGTGAGCCGGTGGAGGATTGACGATCCGCCCGCGGCCCTCGCCGTCAGGGCGGCCGTCATCGTCCTCGTCGCCGCCGCCGTCTTCATCTTCCCCGGCAGGCGGCGCGACCGAAATTAGAATCAGCCGGAGAAGCCGACGGCGTGGAGGAAGTAGTCGGCCGTCTCAGGCCCGACGTGCTTGAAGTGTTTCGCGAGTGCTTTAAGGCGCGCGCGGTCGTCGAGCGGGCGGAGCGTTTCGAGGAAATTCTGAAACGATCCGAACCCCTTCGTGATTGACTGGAACTCCCGCGCGTTGTGGACGACGGCTGCGAGCTTCTTCGGGTGGCGGATCACGTCGGGGCTGCCGATCAGCGTTTCGGGCTGCGCCTTGGCGAGTTTGCGCGGGTCGAAGCCGAGGAAGCCTTTGCGGTAGCGCGGCCAGTGCTTGCGGATCGAAGACCAGTTGAGTCCGGCCTGCAAGAGGCACAGGCACAGTATCTCGAAGCACTCCTGATCATTTGCCGGCCGCGCGCCGGGGAGGCAGCCGCCCTCATCGTCCTTCGCCAGCACGCAGTCCCACGGCGACCTGTGTTCGTCTCCCATCCCGCCCCCGCCTAACCCTTCGCCTCTATCACCTCAAGCCCGTGCATGTACGGCCGCAGGACTTCGGGGACGCGGACTGAGCCGTCGGCCTGCTGGTAGTTCTCCAGGACGGCGAGCCAGGTGCGGCCGACGGCGAGGCCGGAGCCGTTGAGCGTGTGCGCGTACTCCGGCCGGCCTCCGCCCTCGCGCCGGAACCTGATCTGCGCGCGGCGCGCCTGGAACGCCTCGCAGTTCGAGCAGGAGGAGATTTCCCGAAAGGCCTGCTGCGACGGGAGCCAGACTTCTATGTCGTAAGTCTTCGCGGCCGAAAAGCCGAGGTCGCCGGTCGAGAGCGCGACTGTGCGGTAGTGGAGGCCGAGTAGTTGCAGCACGCGCTCGGCGTCGCGAGTTAAGCCTTCCAACTCTTCGTAAGAGTCTTCGGGGCGCGCGAGTTTCACCAGCTCGACCTTTTGGAACTGGTGCTGGCGGATGAGGCCGCGCGTGTCGCGCCCGTAGGAGCCGGCCTCGGAGCGGAAGCAGGGCGTGTAGGAAACGAAGCGCATAGGGAGTTCCGCAAAGTCGAGCATCTCCTCGCGGTGGATGTTGGTGACGGGGACTTCGGCCGTGGGGCTGAGGTACAGGCCGCGCTCGTCCGTCAGCTTGAACAAGTCCTGCTCGAACTTCGGGAGCTGGCCCGTGCCGAAGAGCGCGTCCCGGTTGACGATGAAGGGCGGCAGCGTCTCCTCGTAGCCGTGCTCGCGCGTATGCAGGTCGAGCATGAAGTTGATGAGCGCGCGTTCGAGGAGCGCGCCCGCGCCCTTCAGGATCGAGAAGCGCGCGCCCGCGATCTTCGACGCGCGTTCGAGGTCGAGTACCCCCAAAGACGTGCCTAGATCGACGTGATCCTTCACCTCAAAGTCGAACTCCGGCCGCTGGCCCCAGCGGCGCACCTCGGCGTTCGCCGACTCGTCCGCGCCGACGGGCACGCTCTCGTGCGGCAGGTTCGGGAGCGCGGACAGCAGCTCGCGCATCGAAGCCTCTGCCTCGTCGCGGCGGCGGTCTAGTTCCGCGATGCGCTCCTTAAGCTCGCCGACCGCGCGGCGCTGCGACTCTGCTTCGTCCTTCCTGCCCGCCTTCATCAGCGCGCCGATCTCGCGGCTCGCCGCGTTCCGCTCGGCGTTCAGATTGTCCGACTCGGCGATTGCCGCGCGCCGCCCGGCGTCGAGGCGCGCGAAGTCTTCGAGCGGGCCTGCGGGGAAGTTTCGCGCTTCGAGCGCGGCGCGCACGCGGTCGAAGTTCTCGCGGACGAAGTTGAGATCGAGCATTTGCCGCTGTCCTTTGTCGTGTGATAGAAACTTTTCGTTCTCAACAGCCCGGCAGAACGAAAAAGGCAACCTAGCCGACGCCCGTCAAAAGTGTCAAGGAGGGTGCTTTTAGCTTCTGGCTAACAGCTAATCGCTAACAGCTTTCTCATGCCCCAGAAGATTCGCAAGGCCGTCTTCCCCGCCGCGGGGCTGGGCACGCGCTTCCTGCCGGCGACCAAGGCGTCGCCCAAGGAGATGCTGCCGCTCGTCGATAAGCCGCTCATCCAGTACGTCGTCGAAGAGGCCGTCCAATCCGGCGTCGAGTCGATCATCATCGTCACGGGCCGCGACAAGACGGCCATCGAGGATCACTTCGACATCTCGTTCGAGCTGGAGCAACTTCTGCGCGAGCGTGGCAAGGAGGAGGAGCTGAAACTCGTGCGCGCCATCTCCGAGATCGCGCGCATCTCCTACGTCCGCCAGCGCGAGGCGCTGGGCCTCGGCCACGCCATCCTGCAGGCGCGCGACTTCGTCGAGAACGAGCCGTTCGCCGTGATGCTGGCCGACGACATAGTGGACTCGGAAGTGCCCGCGCTCCGCCAGATGCTCCGCGTGTACGAGGAGACCGGCGCGCCCGTCCTGGGCACGATGCGCGTCGAGGGCGAGGCCATCTCGCGCTTCGGCGTGATCGACGCCGAAGAGGTGCGCCCCGGCGTCTATAAAATCCGCGACATGGTCGAGAAGCCGCCATACGCGGAAGCGCCCTCCGACCTCGCCATCATCGGCCGCTACGTCCTGACGCCCGACATCTTCGACGAGATCGAGCGCACCGACCGCGGCGCGGGCGGCGAAATCCAGATCACGGACGCCATGCGCTCGCTCCTGAAGAAGCGGCCCTTCTACGCCGCACGCCTCGACGGCGTGCGCCACGACGCGGGCGACAAGCTCGGCTTCCTCGTCGCCACCGTCGAGTTCGCGCTCAAACGGCCCGACCTCGCGCCGCAGTTCAAAGAGTACCTGCGCTCGCTGGGGCTGTGAGAGTTAGCTGTTAGCTGTTAGCTGTTAGCTGTTAGCTTTCAGGCGCTGGCACCAGTGAATGAAGGTGCGAAGGCCTCTCGCTTTTTCTTCTGGCTAAGAGCTAACAGCTATCCACGGAGGATCGACACCCTTGAGTGACAACGCAAACGACACCGCCAAACCTTTCGCAGGCCGCGTCGGGATCGTGACCGGGGCGACGCGCGGCATCGGGCGTGCCGTCGCGCTCGAACTCGCGCGGCGCGGCGCGTCGGTCGCCTTCAACTACGCGAAGTCGGCCGAGGCGGCGGACGAGTTGAAGTCGGAGATCGAGTCGCTGGGCGCGGGCGCTCTCCCGGCGCAGTGCGACGTGGCGCAGACCGAGGCGGCGACCGAGATGGTCAAGCAGGTGAAGGAGAGGTTCGGGAGGATCGATTTTCTGGTCAACAACGCCGGCATCACGCGCGACCAGTTGATCCTGCGCATGAAGGAGGAGGACTGGGACGCCGTCATCGACACGAACCTGAAGGGCGCGTGGAACTTCTCGCGGGCGGCCCTGCGCGTGATTCTCAGGCAGGAGGATGGCGGGTCGGTCTTGAACGTCTCCTCGATCAGCGGCGTCGTCGGCATGGCAGGGCAGTCGAACTACTCGGCCTCGAAGGCCGGCATGATCGGGCTGACGAAGTCGCTCGCGCGCGAGGTCGCGAGCCGCAAGGTCACGGTCAACTGCCTCGCCCTCGGCCTCGTCGCCACCGAGATGTCGGGCGCGCTCGCCGAGGACTACCGGACAAAACTCCTCGAACAGATTCCGCTCGGCCGCTTCGCCGAACCCACGGAGGTCGCCGAGATCGCCTGCTTCCTCCTGTCCCCCGCCGCGCGCTACATCACCGGCCAGGTCATCCAGGTGGACGGCGGCATGGCGATGTGAGACGGACTCATCGGCGCGGACGACTCCGCACGAAGAGTCACGCGACATTCCTCGGCGTCGCGAAAGTTAGTTGCTTTTGCTAACAGCTACAGGAGGTGTAGAAGTGTCATAATTAAGATAATTAACCCTCACATATATGAATCGAGAAATAAAGTTTAGAGCCTGGGATAAAGCGGAAAACCGCATGGAATATTCTGATTATATTTTAGAACGTCTTTACGAAAACGATTTGGAATTCATGCAATTCACTGGACTACTCGACAAGAACGGAGTGGAGATTTGGGAAGGGGATATAGTGAAGACTGAAGATGACAATAGATTTGATGTAACTTTTTCTGAACAACTTGGTGCATGGGTTATTAATGCAGATAGAGAACTTGAATTAGCTCCCCGATTACATCAATCTAAATGGTTTACGTTTGAAGTCATCGGAAATAGGTTTGAGAGTCCAGACTTGATTGATAAGTAAGCCGGCTCAACCGCATAGGCTAGAGGTTTTAAGAAAGGACTGTGTTCCTTTAAGCCGGAGGTGTATTTATGGAGATGGATACTGAGAAACGACTTGAGCGGCTAGAACGGCTGTTGGCCGAAGAAGATAAGTTCGCCAAAATCGAGCGTAAAAGCGTGAGATTTGTCGCGCTGGTCTTACTGCTTTTCGCCCTTACAGCTCTTGTAATTTGGGGATTAGTGGAACTGATTTCATTTACTATTCACCGAATCCAGGCATTGCACTTATGGTAAGAGGTTGCCCCCCGTGTCAGGGCTTCTCTAACAAGGGGCTGTGGTTGACCTGTTCTGTGGGTCAGGGAGTTTTCTAATGGAGAATGTTTCGCCAGAAGGCTTCTGTATCACCGCCAGTTAGGACTAGTTGAAAATAATCATGAGCAATAACTTGCCAATACTCACCATTATGTGTTTCGTCAGGCCACCCCAACGCCTTACCCAAGCTCTGCCAGAATAGAGGGCCTAAAACAATTTCAGCAAATGTATATATCGTAGAACCTTCCTCTGGATATTCTGGGCCATACCAAAATAATTGTTCATCTTTAATATCGTATTCTTGTTCTTCTAAGGGGGCTGTATAATACCCACCTTTTTCTATGCCTAATTTAATTGCTTCGTTCATTGTTGTGTTGGGTTACTTGTGGATAACTCATTATTGATGAATAAATACAGGGTCTTGCGAGTGCCGGAGCAGTTCCTTATACTTTAGATACAAGGGAAATGAAATTCTATTCAATTCTTTATGAAGTGAGATAGAAGTAAGCCTTAGCTGAGAATCGGCTAATGGTTTTCCCTTATGCTTAGAAAGCCTTACCGCATCTTGATTTGTTGGCTTTCTCGACCTCTTAAGCCCACTTGGACACCCCCCTGGTTTTCCTTTCTATATTCCGTCCAATCTGGTTCATTTCGCGGGCGATTTCTTGTAGCTCCTTATCCGAGCGCCAGTCGCCCCATACATAGTGGTTCATGGTTCTTTTACATTAATGATTAAGAATAAATCCGTCAGTTCCAGTGAAGGCATAGTTTTGCCCAAGGATGTTGATAGGGATTTCCTGGTCAACATAAAGGTTTGCGTGGAAAGGAATTCTGAGGGCTGTCTTGGTGACGTTACCTTTGGCGTTGATGTAGCCAAATTGTAGCCACTTCTCATTTACTACTTGTTCCATGATTTGTGAGGTCGGTTGATACTCGACCTTTTAAACGACTGAAAAGTTGGTAAGTGCAAACTCGCCATGCAATGCTTTAGCCCATAAGTCGTATGCAAGTGCCGCGTGTTTCTTCTCCTTGAACTCCCCGACATATAACTTCTTACCGTTATACCTGATACGGACTTCCCAACTATTTCTATGCCAAGAAACACCTTTGTACCCAGACTTATTTGTTCTGTGACGTTTCGTATTCATCCTATTTTGTTGAGGTGTACAAAGGCGAAGATTGGTTTTTTGATTATCTAGTCCATTGTGATTTTTGTGATCTACGAATAGACCTTTAGGACATTTCAAGATTAGCCTATGCATGGAAACTAACTTTGGTTTTTCAAGGCTGTAGTCATATCTTGCCGCATAGCCGTTAGCGTAAAGCCATTTCCACTGACGAAGATATAGATAGTCCTCATCATCTACTAAGGCAGACTTCCGTTGGGTAAGTTTAATTCTTTTCAATTGTTGGAGAATTGATTAGTAGGAGCGACCTTTGAGATTAGTATAGCAAGCCTAAAAAATCTGTAAATACCCTTTATCCACAGTATAATCCGCCCATGGAAGAGAAAATCATCCTGGCCGTTATCGGCGTAGTAGGCGGGGCTTTCGGCTCGATGTTCGCGCCTTGGGCTAATTGGGGAGTAGAAAAACGGAAACAAAGGTTAGCCTATAGAAGAGAGCTGGTAGTCAAGTGGCGGGAAATGCTAGTGTCAATAAAGACAGAGCTGAAGGAAATCTACAGGAAGATAGGAGACGTTGATTACGTTGACTTAGATATGCACCACCTTACGCTTCAGGCCCAACTAGACAAACACCCTGAGTACCTAAGCCTGAAGCCCTACATAGCCTTCGATGTAGTTAAGAAAATAAATCGAGCCGGATTAGATGTGTGGAACAGTAACGTCGAAGCCGCTCTATACGAGATTGAGTTCGTGATTTATAAGATGGAGAAGAAGTGGAAACTTGTATAGTATTATCTGCAAGCTCCGACAGCACACGAAAGGACTCCCGATATGCCAAGCAGAAAGAAAGGTGAGCTGGTCCTGTTCAGCTCCGACGACCCGAGGCCGTTAGTCAGCTACCTAGTCGAAAGGCACGGCCTCCAAAATATTCTAGGGATGCTCTCCGAGCAGAGGCCCGGAGGAACAGTCACCACCAAGCAAGCCTCTAAGAAGGCCAGTAAAAAAGGCGGCAAGAGGGGCAGGCCCAAAGGGTCTAAGAATGCGAGTAAGAAAGCGGCTAAGAAAGGCAGTAAGAAGGCTAGTAAGAAGAGCAGAAAGGCCACAGGGCCGGGCGGCGCAGGGGAGACAGGTAACGGTTAGATAACATCAATCCTCACATACATCCTCTCGGCCCGCCTGCTCACTGGGGCGGGCTTTCTACCACCCATAGTGTCCATAATTTTCACATGTGGAAAACTTTGCGACGGGCCTTGACAGCTCAATTTTTGGTGCTAACATCTTCTCAAATCACGCATCCCCGCAAGATTGAACTTAATGGTGAGGTGCGTGATGAAAGGAAAAAGGTTTTCGTTAGAGTCAGTCGAGCTGTACATCTACCGGGTGTTCACGCTCATTGTTCTCATCTACCACCTCGCCAAATACCTAAAATACGAGTTCTCCCACTGGTGACTTTTAACTCTTGACTTCAATTTAGGTCAGGAGGAAAATACGCCTCATGGAGTTAGCGGTAATCATCTCTCTGATTGCCATGGCTGTAGCCCTTCCGGGCTGCATTGCCGACTCTATGACTGTAATCGTCAAGCTCCGCGAGTTGAAGAAGAGTAAGGGAGAAGTCCGTCCTCTCTTTAAAAAAACTGAAGTTCCGCACGCGTACCAGTCATTTGTTTTTCCTGAGCTACGATTGGCTACTCTTTTTAAAAAAAATCTCATTGGCGAACACCGGGCGAACGGAATACGGCTGGATGGGCTAGGTTGTGTTGACATAACTACCTGAGCCACACGACTGAGCTGGCGAAGTAGATAAAACTCAAGTAGTTCTTTGCCAACTTATCGAAGCGCGAGAACACGCGGCGGAACTGCTTCAACTTCCCGATCTGATTCTCGATC
>DATHBT010000046.1:0-2327 GCA_035295985.1 Pyrinomonadaceae bacterium
TGGCGGAAGTCGCCGCGCGCTGAGGGCAATCCCGAAGCCCCGCAGGGGCGTCATGTAACAGCTTGGGGCGCAGCCCCAAGTCTCAAGCACGTAAAAGGACAGAAGCCCCGCAGGGGCGGAATAAATCTCTCGCGGTATTTCAACGGGAAATTTATTCCGCCCCTGCGGGGCTTCGATCTTTTTATGTGCGATCCGGGGGCGGCGCTTACTCGCGTTCGCTTGCCCCCGGCTATTGTATCGCGCCCCTGCGGGGCTTACCCGAATCGCCTCGGCTTTAGTTGACGGTCGCCCGGCCAGCCCGCCACTGCTTCATGCCCGCCGTCCGGCTTAAACGGTCACTGCTTCGCGGGCTGCGTCGTCTGTCCGCCCTTCAGTTTCATGCGGAGCGAGTCGGCGCGCTCGGTGACCCAGCCGGGGACGCTGCCCTGTCCGGCGATGGCGACCGAGTAGGCTTCGATGGCTTCGAGCGCGCCGCGCGTGTCGCCGGCCGTCTCGCGGACGCGGCTGAGATCGACGAGCATCTGCGGGTTCGCGTCGCCGTAAAGCTCGGCGGCGCGCGCGAAGTGTTCGCCTGCCGTGGTGTGGCGGCCGAGCCTTTCGTAAACGCGCGCGAGGTGGTAGTGGGCCACGGGGAAGCGCGCGCTGTCGCGCTCGGCGACGGGCTGGAGCGCGCTGATCGCGTCGTACCAGCGTTTCAGGTTCATCATCGCGAAGCCGAGTTCGAGGTTGGCGGGCGCGAAGTAGCCGCCGCTCTGCTTGAGCACGCGCTGGTACTGCCGCGCCGCCTCCTCGTGCCGGCCCCGTTCGCCGGCTTCGCGCGCCGACTGGAAGACCCTGTGGGTCGAGGCGTCGAGATCGAAGCGACTCGCGTCGGCGCGCGGGGCGCGCGGGCCGGCCGCGTTGTCCGCGCCCTGCGCGCGCGAGTCTTCGCGCGAGTCCGCGCGCGAGGCGGCGATGGCCTCGCGCGCGTAGGCGATCTGGCGCGGGACGGTCGCGCCGGTGCGCGCGGCGCGGGCCGTGAAGTTCGCGAGGACGGCGGCGGCGCGCTTCTCGTCGCCGTCTTCGGCTAGTGCGCGCGCGAGCGCGGCGGCGGCGTCGGCGTGGTCGGGTTGCAGCCGCAGAGTGCGCCCCCATTCGCGCAGCGCGAGGTTGGTCTCGCCGCGCAGCAGGTGGAGGCGGCCGAGGTTGTAGCTGGCTTCGGCGTAGAGAAGATTCTCCTGCGTGAGCGCGGCCGTCAGGGCGTCGTGGGCCTCGTCCCAGCGGCCCTGGCGCGTGAGCACGACGCCGAGGTTGTTGAGGGCGCGCGCGTAGTTGCCGCGCCGCTGCGAGACGGCCTTGCGGTAGGCGTCGGCCGCGGCCGTCGCGTCGCCGAGGCGGGCGAGCGCGTTGCCGGTGTTGAAGAAGAAGACGGGATCGAACCTGTCCTCGTGGATCATCAGACGAAGCTCGGACAGCGCGTCCGGCTTGCGGTCGAGCGCGACGAGACGATCAACGAGAGCGCGCCGCAGACGCGGGCGCGACTCCGCGTCCGCCGCCCGCAGCTCCGCCCGCAGCTTCTCGATCTCTTCCTCGGCGCTCGGCGGCGCGGGCGCAACCTTTGAAGCACTCTCATTCGGCTCGCCCTTCGCTTTCGGCTCGCCGGGGGTATCCGGCTCGGTCGCCGACGGCTCGTCGGCCCGCGCAGAGTCTTCGGCTTGCGCGCGCTTCACGGCAGGCGCGGGGGGCACGGTCTGAGTGCGCGCGTCGGCCTTGTCCGCGACGCGGCGCGAGCGTGTGGCTTTCGCTGCGCCCGTCTTCTCAGGCTGCGCGCTGCTCTCGCGCGCCGGCCGCGGCGACTGCCCGCTGACTGCCGTGGCAAAACAGACTACGACGAGCGCGAGGCAGGTCATCAGCCGCAGGGCGCGCCGGCGGCGCGTCGTGTTGTTCTCTTCTGGCGACTTCGGATCGAGCATGATTCTTTTGTCTCTCCGTCCTGTGGAGGTTATCGCGCTGGTTCAGTCCCGTTCAGGGTTCGGCTCGCAGGATGTCTGGAGTGAGGAACGGAGCGCGCGCGCGAACTCTGAACACTCGCGAGCGTCAGCGCCCGCCGCTCGCCTTCAACCGCGGGGCCTCCTGCGCCGCGCGCGTGTAGGCGACGATTGTCCCGCCGAAGCCGACGGCGAAGCCGCGCGCGGGCGCGGGGAATGAGAGGCGTTCGAGGCGGTGGCGCGTGCCGCTCCGCTCGTGCCGCCAGGTGCGGCCGCCGTCAGAGGTGTGAATGATCGTGCCGCCGTCACCGACGGCCCAGCCCTCGCGCGCGTCGAGGAATTTAACGTCCGTCAGATCGG
>DATHBT010000047.1:0-8800 GCA_035295985.1 Pyrinomonadaceae bacterium
GCAGCCGCGCGAAGGTCGTCGAGAAGTCGCAGCGCGGGCGGGCGCGGCCGTCCGCCGTCGAGCATGGCCTGTCGTCGAAAGGCTCGCTGACGAGTTCGACCGTTGACTCGCCGAGCGGCCCGCCGGAGCGCGCGACGCGCATGGTGAAGCTGCCCGCGCCCTCCGATACGGTCATCGTCTCGGACGAGAGCCTGTATTCGCCCGCCCGCCGCACGGTCTGATCAGGTACGAGGTTGAGGTTGTCGAAGACGGCCCGGCCGGGGCTGCTCACCGCGGTCGTCGTGCCGACGCTGATCTCGGTGGCGAGCGCGCCCACAGCGCCGGCGACCGGCACGAAGCGCAGCACCGCCCACGTGCCGTCCAAGCCCGTCGGGCTGGCCTCGAAGTACATGCCCGGCGCGGGCGAGGCCGAGGCGTCGTGGCGGAAGCGCCAGAATTTGTGCGCCGCGGGGTCGTAGGGGATCGAGAGCGAGTTGAAGACGCCGGCCGCCCTGACTTGCAGCAGCAACTGCTGGAGTGTGTTCGCCGCGGCGACGACGCCGCGCGACTTACCGCCGCTCGCGGCGAGGGGCGTGGCCCCCACCTCCTCTTGCGCGACGAAGCGGTAGAAGTTTTGGTCGTCACTGCCGACGGAGAAGATCGTCTGCGCGCCGCCCGCGGCGATCCTGTCTACCTCGATGGAGGCCGCGGCGTTCGTGAAGTCAACGGCCGCGACTGCTACGTAGCCGTTGAAGCTCTGGCCCGTGAAGTCCGGGCGCGGCGTGATGACGAGCTTACCATCCACCTGCTCGACGGTGACGAGCGGGTCGGTCGCGCCCGCGGGCTGCGTCAGCGTGCCTTCGGCGAACTTCTGCGGGTCGCGCGTGCCGCCCGCGAAATCGTCGGCGACGGGCGGCGTCGGCGTCGGGTTCGCGACCGGCGTCGCGTCGAAGTCGGCCCGCGCGTCGCCGAGCAAGTTGGCGAACTCACGCTCCGAGGGTGTGAACGAAAGCCCCGCGCCCTGCGGCTTCAGCTTGTAGTTGCCGCCGCGCGGCAGCTTGTCGAAGGTGAACTCCCCGTTCGGCCCGACCTCCGCGACGGCCGAGCGCGTGCCCGAGAGAGTTACCGTCGCGCCCTCGACCGTGGGAGACGAGACACGCCCGCTGATCGTGACCGCGCCCGACCCCGTGAAGTCGCCCGTCGCGTTGCCGACAATCCGCTCGAAGGTGTGCGCGGGCGGCGCGAAGGTGAAGTTGGTTCTCGCGGCCGTCACCGTGTAGGTCTGGCCGGCGGGCAGGTTGACGAAGGAGTAGTTGCCGGCCGCGTCCGTCGTGGCCTGTGCGGACTGCGCGCCGCCGAGCGTGACGGCGACGCCGGGGAGCGCGCCGCCGTTCGGGTCTGTGGCGCGGCCCGTTATGGTGGCCGGCTGCGCGAAGGCCACGGCGAACGGGCTGAGCGAAACGGTTTGCGCGCAGATGGTCTTCGACGCGAAGTCGGACGAGGAAGTGCGGTCGATAAACTGGCCGCCCTCGCCGTGCAGGAGTCTGAGGCCGGCGAAGACAGTCGGGTCTGTTATCGCGGGCACGCTCAGGCAGACCGTGATGAGGCCGCTCGTGGTCGCCGTGGTGGCGATGTCAACGGACGGCGCGCCCGGCAGGAAAGAGTAGCCCTGCGGCGGCACGACGGGCGCGGCCGGATCTGCTGGAGTGACAGTCGTCATGCCCGCGTTCGAGACCTGCGCGAAAGTGAAGGTCGCGGCCGCGGTCGTGATCGAAACGTTAGTGCCGGCCGGCGTGGAGACGCTGATGCGTGCGGTGAAGTTCGCGTCGGCGTTCGCGGTCAGGTCAGCGAGGGCCAGCGAGGCGGGCGCGAACGCGTGGCCGTCCTTCGCGGGCGTGACCGTGTAATTGCCACCGGCCGGGACTGAGGCGAAGGAGTAGTTGCCCTGCGCGTCGGTCTGCGCGGTGCGCGAGGCCGTGCCGCCGAGCGAGACGGTGACGCCGGCGAGCGGCGCGTTGATCGTGTCGGCGACGCGGCCCGTGATCGTGAAGGTGTCGAGTGTCGCGGTGAAGTCGCCGGTCTGATCCGACGCCAGGTTGTTGAACGCGCTGCTCGCCGGCGCGAAGGTGTAGTTCGCGAGCGACGGCGTGACGGCGTAGCTGCCGCCCGCCGGCAGGTTCGCGAAGGAGTAATTACCGGCCGCGTCGGTCTGCGTCGTGGCCGACTGCGATCCGGATAGTGTGACAGAGACGCCGGCTAAGGCGCTGTTCGCCCCGCCGACGACGCGGCCCGTGATCGCATGCGTGTTGAGTGCGCCGGTGAAGTCGCCGGTCTGATTGGTCGAGAGGTTGCTGAACGTGCGCGATGGAGGCGCGAAGCTGTGGTTGGCGAGCGATGGGGTGACAATGTAGCTGCCGCCGGCCGGGAGCGAAGCGAACGAGTAGTTCCCGGCCGCGTCCGTCTGGGTCGAAGCCGATTGCTCGCCCGAGAGCGTGACGGTCACGCCGGCGAGCGCATTGTTCGAGGCGTCCGCGACGCGGCCCGTGATCGCGTGCGTGTTGAGTGAGGCGGCGAAGTCCGCGGTCTGGTCGGCCGAGAGGTTGTTGAAGGTGCGCGACGGCGGCGCGAAGCTGTAGTTTGCCAGAGAGGGCGTCACGGTGTACGTGCCGCCTGCGAGCAGGTTCGCGAACGAGTAGTTACCCGAGGCGTCGGTCGTAGCCGTCGCGGACTGGGAGCCGGAGAGCGTGACGGTCACACCCTCCCTGGCGTTGTTGGCCCCTTCCGCGACCCGGCCTGTGATGGTGAAAGTGTTGAGGGTGGCGACGAAGTCGCCCGACTGATTCGCTTGCAGATTAGAGAACGTGCGCGAGGGCGGCGCGAACGAGAAGTTGGCTAGCGACGGGGTGACGGTGTAAGTGCCCCCCGCCGGGAGTCCCGCGAAAGAGTAGTCCCCTTGCGCGTCAGTGGTGGTCTGGCCCGACTGCCCGCCCGAGAGCGTCACGGTCGCGCCGGCGAGCGGCTGGTTGTTCGCCGAATTCGTGACGCGGCCGGAGACCGTGTGGGTGTTGAGCGTGCCGACGAAATCGCCGGTCTGGTTCGCCGAGACGTTATTGAACGTGCGCGACGGCGGCGCGAAGGTGTAGTTCACGAGCGACGGCGTGACGGCGTAGCTGCCGGCGGCCGCGAGGCCCGTGAACGAGTAGTTGCCCGCGCCGTCGGTTTGTGTCGTCGCGGCCTGGGTGCCCGTGAGGGCGACGGAGACGTTCGCGAGCGGCTGGCCGTCGGCCGCGTCCGTGACGCGGCCGGAGATCGAGAAGGTCGGCGCGGCGTCGTCGTTGGTGATCGTCGCCTGGCCTTGCGCGTCCGCAATCGCCGCGTTCGTCGGCGCGGTCAGGTCGAGGAAGAACGTCTCGTCCGACTCGAAGGCCGTGTCGCCGTTGACGGGGACGTTCACCGACACGGAAGTCGTGCCGGCCGGGAGGGTGGCCGTCCCCGACTGCGCGGCGTAGTCGCCGGAGGCGGCCGTCGCCGTGCCGTCGGCGGTCGCGAAGTTGACCGTGACGGCCTGCCCGCTCGCGGCCGAGAGCGTGATGTTAAAGACCGCGTTCGACTGGCCGGAGTTCCCTTCGGCTAGCGTCAGGTCGCCGACTGAGAGCGTCGGCGGTTGATCGTCGTCCGTGATCTGGACGGTCGCCGTGCCCTGCGCGCCGACGACGGCGCTGCCGCTGCCGATGGAGAGCGCGAGCGTGAACGTCTCGTCCGCCTCGTCAAGCGCGTCGTTGGCGATGGCGACGGTGAAGGTCTTCGACTCGGCGTCGCCGTCGGCGAAAGTCACAGACCCGCCGGCGCTCGCGTAGTCGGCCGGCGCTGAGGCTGTGCCGGGCGTCGTCGAGTAGTTAACGGTAGCGGCCCCGAACGAGCCGCCGGCGCGCGTGACGGTGACGGTCACCGTGCCGGCCGCCTCGTTGACCGTGTAGTCGGCCGCGTCGAATTGGACTGTGCCGGGGGTCGGCGTGGCCGTGAAGTCCTCCTCCATCTGATCGCCAGAGAGGTTGTTGTAAGTGCGGCTCGCGGGGCTGAAGCTGAAGTTCGCGAGCGAGGGCGTGACGGTGTAGTTCGCGTCGCCGGCCAAGCCGGAGAAGGAGTAGCTGCCGGTGTCATTGGTCGAAGTCGTCGCGGTCGTCACGCCGTCGCTCAAAGTCATCAGCACGTCGCCGACGGGGTTGTTGTCCGGGTCGGTGACCGTGCCGCTGATGGTGAAGGCCGGCGGGGTGAAGCACTTGCCGGCGTTCTTGGCGTCGTAGATGTCTTTGACCTCGGCGGCGGAGAGGGCGCGGTTGAAAATGTCAACTTCGTCAACGAGGCCGAGGAAAGGCTTGGTGCCGTCAGAAGCGATGCCGATGCGGAGCGGCTCGCTATTGGTCGGGACTCCGCCGCCGCCCGCCATACCCCCGGCCAGCTCGCCGTTGATATACATTCTCGCCATCGCGCCATCGAAGACCCCGGCGACGTGTACGAAAGTGTCGAGCGGTAACGACTGCGCGCTGAAGACCATCGCGGGGCCGACGATCAGGCGGAGCCTCCCGTTGTTCACGTCGAGCAGATAACCGTTTGACGTGCCGGCCGTCATCTTATCGACGATGCGGCTGTCGCTGCCGCTGCCCGCCTTGATCCAAGCGGCAATCGTGAGGGTCGTCGCCGGAGTCAGCGCCGCGCTGTTCGGCACTTCCACGAAGTCGTCGACGCCGTCGAAGCTGAACGCCTGCCCGACGAAGCCGGGGGCGAAGGTCGCGCCGTTTTGCGGCGTGCCGTGGTTCGTGCCGATTGAATCGTTAGCATCTCCCTCGGCGCGGTACCACACGACGCCGTTCGCGGGGGGCGGCGCGCAGGAGAGCAGCGTCTGCCACGCCGGAGACCCGTCCTCTCCCCCGTCGCTGGTGAGGCGCATCGGCCCCGAGCCGTCCGCGTTCATCACGTAAACCTCGTCGTTGCCGTCGCGGTCAGACTTGAACACGATCTTGGTGCCGTCGGGGCTGAAAGCCGGGCTTGAGTCCGACGCCGAGTTGTCGGTGAGAGAGACCTTATTCGTCCCGTCGGCGTTCATCACGGCGACCGCCGCGCTGATGCCGCTGCTGGCGTCCGTGAAGGCGATCTTGCTGCCGTCGGGGCTGAAAGAAGGGTCGCCGCCCCCGGTCGTGGTGAGGCGCGTCGGGTTCGTCCCGTCCGCGTTCATCACGTAAATATCGCCGTCGCCGCCGGGGCGGGTTGAGACGAAAACGATCTTGCCGCCGTCGGGGCTGAACGACGCTTCCCTGTCATGGCTCGGGTGGTTAGTGAGATTGACCAGCCCGGACCCGTCCGAGTTCATCGCATAAATCTCGGCGTTGCCGCTGCGCTCGGACGTAAAAACGATCCTCCCGCCGTCGGGACTGAAGGCAGGCCCGTAATCAAAGTTCGCGTCGTTGGTGAGATTCGTCGGGTTCGTCCCGTCCGCGTTCATCACGTAGATTTCGTCGTTGCCGTCGCGGTCTGACAGGAAGACTATCTTCGCGCCGTCCGGGCTGAAGGCTGGCTCGCCGTCGAACGCCGGATGGTTGGAGACGTTCGTCTGCCCCGACCCGTCCGGGTTCATGACGAAGATGTCGCGTTGACCGCCGCTTCGATCCGAGGTAAACGCGATCTTGCCGTTGGCCTGAAGCGCACTCGGGGAGACCCCTCGGACGCCGTCCGCGCCGGCTGCGCGGACGCGCGTGAAGGCGTCAAGGCGCTGCGATGCGACTGAGGCCGCGCGGAGCGTGCGTGCTGGCCCGTAGGCCGCGAGCGCGACGCCGCAGCCTACAGCGAGCAGGGCGGAGGCGAGAAGAGAAGCCAGACGGGCGGAGCGGGGGACGCGGTTAGAGAGGGACATTCAGTTATACCTACTCTGATCGGACGGGCGGGATGTGGGAGACTGCCGAGGAAGCTCTGTCTCCGGGTCGGATTTCTGAGAGAGAGAGAGCGCGCGCGGAAATTTCGCGGCGTACTCGCTTGCCGAGGCGAGCGGCGTTGAGCGACGTGGCGTTTAAGAGAGGAGGGCTGGGGCGGGGCGGACGCGCCGGGCGGGAGCGCGGGCGGCCTAATACCTCATAGACCGAGCGGCCCGACGATTATTGTCGCAGACGGGGGGATTCCGGGAGAACCCCTCGCCGAACGATGCCGCATAGAATGATACAGAAAGCCGGCAGGGTTGTGAAGCCCGAAAGTTCCCGCCGATGAACAGCTTGACGTTATTCAAGCAGTGCCGATGGCGACCCTAAAAAGTCCGACAGCTCTTTCACGCGGCTGTTCTCCCGAACCATACTGCAACGTCTGCCACATGGGCGACAAGCCCTTCATGCACCCGGTCAACCTCGGCGACATCTCGCGGTTCGAGTGCTCGCAGCGCCATTCGGGTCAGGGCGTGCGCGTGAAAGATCGCTAAGCGGGAAGAATTAGCCACAGAGGTCACGGAGGACTCAGAGAAAAAAGGTGGAGGCCGGGCCGAAACCTTCAAGTCGAGAGTTTCGGCCCGGCCTCCTGTTTTTCTCCAGTCTGTCTTTCCTCCGTGTTCTCTGCGTCCTCCGTGGCTAAACTCCTTACCGTTACACCTCGCCTTCGAGGACGAAGAGGCCGGTCTCGCCGCCGCCCGAAGTGACGTTGACGACGGGTGACTGAGAGAGCCGCACCATCGCGCCCTCCATCCGGCCGCGGAAGAGGAACGGGTTCGTGTCCACGTACATCGGCTGCAAGGCCCAGCGCCGCTCGTCGAAGACGGGGAACTCTTCCGTCGGCAACTCGACCGCCTCCTGCACTACGTAGTCTGCCGCGAGTGCGACGCCGATCATCCGCTCCCACTCTGCCTCGTCAACCGTCGCGCCCAAACAGACCCCGTGCCCGCCGTAGTCGTCGTTCGGCTTGAGGATTAAGCCCGCACGGTTGCGGCGGACGTGTTCAACGAGATCGATCTCGCGGTCGGCGGCGTCCAGCGTCCCGCGCTCCGTCATGCGCCGCGTCCACGGGACGCACTCGCGCACGGCCGCGCGCTCGGCGGCGGTGAAGAGGCGCGCGATAGTTTCGTCGGCCAGCAACTCGAAGGCGGCCTTCTTGTGGATCAGCTTGCAGCGGAACGGGTTGACCACGCAGACCGCGCCCCCCTCGTAGGCGCGCCAGAGCGGGTGCGTCTCGTCCGCGCCCGAGAGAAATTCGTGGATGATGAGCCGCTTGTAAACGAGGTCGATCCGAAACTCGCCGCGCCTGAGTTTGCCGCGCTCGTACTCAAGCTCTTCGGGCGCGCAGACGATTGTTGGGACGCCGCGCGAGACGAAGTAGTTGCGGAGCAGCAGGAACTCGTGCTGCGTGGGCAGGCCGGCCCAGTCGAGGATCGCCACGTTCGGGACGCGCCGCGGCGTGCCGATCCACTCGCGGAAGGTTTCAAGCAGCGAGCCGAGCAGCGCGGCGACCGGATCGGGCTGGTGCAGGCGGTAGCGCGCGGCGAGGCGCGCGAGCGCGTCCACCTCGAAGAGAACCTGATTCAGACCCGGCTGATCGGGGAGGCTCGAAGGGTTCTCGGCGTTGTACTCGACGAACCTGATACGGCCGCCGGCGATGAACGCGTCGAGCCGCGTGGTGACGGCCGGCGAGCTGTAACCCGGCTCGACCAGCGCGAGGCGGCGCTCCGCGTCCGTCAGCCCGACCGAGTCGAGCAGATCGTGGTGGAGGAGCATCTGCCCGCACAGCTTCTCGAAGGCCGACGCCACCGATTCGGCCGCGCGCGTGAGCGCGTCGTACTGCGCGCGCTCGACGAGGTGCGGCCTGAGGGCGACGCCTAAGGGGCGGTCGCCGTAAAGCAGGCGCGCCGCCGTCATCCCGCCGCGCAGACGGGCGAAGAACTCCGGCGTCAGCGCGCCGTCCGAAGCGAGCCAGTCGTGGTACTCGGCAATCGCCCTGTCGCGCATGGCGGGACTCTACATGGAAAAGGCTAAAGGGAAAAGGGGGAGGGGAGAAGAACCCGCGGCGAACGGTTCGCTCTGCCCCCTTACCCTTTCCCTTCCCCCGTCGGCCGGCGCGGCCACGGCGGCGCAGCCGCCGCTCACCGTCACGCGCTTCGTCCGCGCGGTGGCGGCCGGCGCTTGAGTTGAGAGCGTGGCGCGGAAACTCCTCAGGGACCGCTCTAAAAAAACTGGTTGATTCCGCCCAGGGCGCGGGACTTCAACAGCCGCTCGAGCTTCTGTTGATGAGTGACTCGGCGACGCCGTCACTTAGATACTCCGCGTCGGGGTTGCCGCCGACGTTCTCGAACGGCAGCACCGCGACCGAGCTAATTCCTATTGATAAAGTTCTTCAATTCCGCAATTCGGACAGACGAGTGCGCGGCGTGAGGCGTCGCGCCAGCGGGCGAGCGCGGGCGCGGAGAGTTGAACGTCGCGGCTCTCGGCTTCGCCTTCCGAAAAGAAGCGCGCGCGCGGACTCTCAGGAGTCTCTCGCGCGCGCTCCGCTTCGCAGCGTCTGCAAGTCCAGCCGAAGCCCTCGTTGACGAAGTGTTCCAAGAAGGCAGAGGTTAGAGGTTAGAGGCTAGAGGCTAGTGTCAGAAAGGTTTTTAACTGACCTCCAGCCTCCGACCCCTAACCTCTGTTCTATTCGAGTCGGCGGCGACCGCCGCGGCCGTCGTCGGGGGTCAGGCGGACGGGCACTTTGACGCGGCGGCCGTCGCGGAAGACTTCGACCTGCACCACGTCGCCGAACTGGCGCTTGTCGAGGACGCGGTAGAGATCGTCGCCGTCCGCGATCTTCTCGCCGTCGATTG
>DATHBT010000048.1:0-3191 GCA_035295985.1 Pyrinomonadaceae bacterium
CCCGGAGAAGTACTTCGCGGACGAGCGCCCGCGCGAGGCGGGCGTCGAGGAGCCGGGCTTCGCGAGGGCGGGCTGGCGGCTCTCCACGTCCACGCCGCTCGGCGAGATCGGCGTGCGCGGGCTGCTGTTGAAAGGTCTGAGCCGGCGCGAGGCCGAGCGCGCGGCGGCGGGCTGGGGCGGCGACCGCGCCTACCTCTTCGAGCGCGAAACGGGCGGGTCGCCCTCCACGCTCTTCGTCTGGCGCACCATGTGGGACACGGCCGGCGACGCGCGGGAGTTCTTCCGCGCCTACAACCTGCTTGAGCGAGGGCGCGGGGCATCGCCCGACGCGGCCGGACAGTCGGACGGCGAGGGCGCGACGCAAACCCTCTGGCGCTCCGGGCCGCTGCTCACCGTCGTTAGCGCGCGGGGCGACTCCGTCACCGTCGTCCGCGGCCGGGAGGCGGATGTGCGCGCCGCGCTCGAACTCGCGCAGAAGTTCTAAGGCCGCGCCGGGCGCGTCAATCTCCTTGCAACGCGCCGCGCGGTGGCAGTATCTTATCTCTGCCCCGGTCAGACGTTTCTCTCCTGCGGCCCCGTCCGCAGCTCTGCGAGAAAGGCAGGCTCACAATGTACACACCCAAGAACTTCCCGCGCTTGCTGTGCGCGCTCGCGATAGTCTGCTTCGCCGCTGCGTCGGCCGGCGCGCGCGACCGCGACCTGGCGCGCGTCATCTCGGCGAAGGCCGGCGGCGTCAACCACGTGGCGGGCGACGTGACGTTCAAACGCGCCGGGGCGACCGAGTGGAAGCGCTTGACCACGTCCGACGATCTGAAGAGCGGCGACGCGGTCAGGACGGGGGCGGACGGCCGCGCCGAAATCCTCCTCAACCCCGGCTCCTATCTGCGCCTCGGCCATAATACGGAGTTCGTGTTCGCCGAGACGAAGCTCGACAAGCTGCGCCTGCGCTTATCGTCCGGCAGCGCCGTCGTCGAGGCCACGGGCTTCAGCGACATAGACGTGCTCGTCACGGTCGAGACGCCGGTGGCGCTCGTCGAAATTCTCCGCAGCGGCCTCTACCGCTTCGACGCCTCGCGCGCGGGCGCGACGGAGGTCTTCGTCCACAGCGGGCGGGCTAGTGTGCGCGGCGTGCTGGTCAAGGGCGGGCGGTTCGTGCACGTCACGGCGGGCGCGGGCACGCCCGTGGCGACGAAGTTCGACAAGAAACTGCAGCGCGACGCGCTCGACCTGTGGAGCCGCGAGCGCGCCAAGGAGTTGGCGCGGATCAACGACCGCTTGCAGCGGCGCAGCGTTAACACGCTGATGGCCCACGCCCGGTTCGACAACCTGTTCTACGGGACGGGCCGCTACGGCCACCTCGGCGTCTGGCTCTGGAGTCCCTTCGCCGGCTGCTACACGTTCCTGCCGTTCGCCTACGGCTGGCCCTCGCCCTACGGCTTCAGCTACGGGATGGGCTTCTACTACTACGGCGCGAACTTCTGCACGCCCTGCGTCCACCAGCGCCTGCGCGACCGCAACCTGGTGAACCTCAACCCCAACCTCGGCTGGGACACGACGGGCGGGGGCGGCACGATGCCGAACTTCCCGAAGAGCACGACGATCCCCGACTGGAAGATGTCTTCGCCCCCCGCATCGGACGGCTCGCGCACGACCTCGACCGAGCGCGGCGGCGCGGGCGGTGGTAAAGGCGACAAGCCGTAAACGGTTCGTGATTGGATGGAGTGTCCGCCCCGACCTTCGAGGGGCGGCGGCTCTCAGGCGGAAACGACAGTCGCCCCGCCGCGCAACTTCAGCGCGGCGGGGCGATCTCGTTTGCGGCGGCGAGCGCCGAGCGCGTCGCGCCGCTCAAGCCCCCGCCCGGAAAGACCGTGTCGCCCACCACGAAGAGGTTCGGCAGGTGCGTGCGGTGCGTGAACGCGCCGGGGGCGTAAGCGGCGGGGGTGCGCGGCGTGCCGCAGACCAGTCCCAGGCGGCGGCGCGTCTGCTCGTAGTAGTCGCGTGGCGTCAACGTCTCGATCACCTCGACGCCCGCCCCGAGCTCCGGCACGGCGGCGTGCAGGCGCGCCCACCAGGCTTCGAGCGCCGCGGCGTCCTGCTCCTCGTGCGCCGTCTCGTCCTCGTGGAAGGTGAACCAGTCTTCCGAATCCGCGAAAGTGGAGACGGTTACGGCGCGCTTGCCCGCGGGCGCGCGCGCGTCCCAAGCGGGCGACGAGTTGAAGAAGAACTCGGAGCGCGCCGCGTCGTCGTCATCCGCCCCCGTGTCCGGCCGCGCGGCGGCGAGCAGGTGCGTGGCCGGCAGACGCGCGATAGCCTCCTCGTCCGCGCCGAGGAACAGGAGATAGGCGCTTCGGCCGCGCAGTGTTTTGAGGCGCGAGCGCACTTCGGCGGGCGCGCGGCCCGCGCCGGCGAGCTTGCCGTAGGTGTCCCAGACGGTCAGGTTGCTGACGACGGCGCGCGTGGCGGCCACGTTCTCGCCGCTCAGCAGATCGACGCCGGTCGCGCGGCCCGCCGCGTCGTACGCGAGGCGCAGCACGGGCGCGTCGAAGCGCACCACCCCGCCCGATCTTTTGATCGACTCTGTGAGCGCGTCGGCCAGCGAGGCCGCGCCGCCGCGCAGGGAGTAGAGGCCGCCGCGCAGGGGCGCGGTCAGCGCGGACGCGGCGAAGAGGTAAGAGCACTCGTCGCCCGGCACTAGCGCGAAGGCACGCAGTTGCGCGTCGAGAAAATCGCGGAAGCGCGGCGACGTGCCGGACAGGTGTTCGGCGACGGTCTCGGCGCGCGCCGCGGCCAGACGCCTGTACGCGCGCGGGTCTGCGGCGGCGAGGCGCGCGCGCTGCAACTTTGAAGTCTCGGTCGGGGCGGGGAAGCGTTCGAGCGCGCCGCCGACCGCCGACGCGAGCGGCGCGAGCCTGCGGTAGAACTCGACTGCGCTCGCGGCGCACTCCGGGAAAGACGCGCGCAGTGTCTCCTCAAACTCCGCCCAACTCCCGCCGCCGACTGTCACGTCCGCCCCGTCCGGCAGCCTGACGACGTAGGCCGGATCGAGTCGCCGCGCCTCGGGCGTCTCGACCGGCAGCTCCGCAAACACCCTCTCGTGCAGTTCACCTCGCCCCCACGAGCCGTAGAGGCCGGCGGTCGTCTCGAAGTCGTAGCCGAATTTCTGGAAAGAGCCGGCGCACCCGCCGCCCCGC
>DATHBT010000049.1:0-7606 GCA_035295985.1 Pyrinomonadaceae bacterium
GCTCTGCTGCGCCGCCGTCTTCGCGCACGCGGCCGTCACGACCCAGGGGAAGGAAGTCGCGCGCGCGCTCAACTCGGACGCGGCCTCGCCGCGCCCCGCGGCGAAGACGGGCCGCCGCGTCGCCGTCACCTTCGTCGCGCTGCCGATGGTGCAGACCTGGTATCACCCGCGCGCCGAGAAGGACACGCGCAAGCTGCTCGCCGCCCTCGCCTCGCGCGGCATACGCTCGGTCGGCTTCGTCAACGCCGGGCAGTTGTACAAAGACGGGCAGGTGAACGAGGAGAAGACGGGGCTGCTCCGCATGTGGCTAGACGCCGGCCACGAACTAGGCTCCGAGGGCTACGCGCACCCGAACCTCTTCAAGGCGCCGCTCGAAGAGTACAAGCGCGACATCATGCGCGGCGAGGAGTTGACCGGGCAGATGGCGCGCGAGCGCGGCGCTTCTTTGCGCTACTTCAGCTACCCCTTCCTGAACGTCGGGCCGGATAGAACGACGAAGGAAGCGTTCGAGAAGTGGATCGCCGGCCGCGGGATGCAGGTTCACAAGGTCACGATAGACAACTGGGACTGGCTCTACGGCAAGGTCTATGCGGACGCCCGCCGCGCCGAGGACGAGGCGAAGATGGCGCGCGTGGCCGACGAGTACATAGCCTACATGGAGCGCGCCTTTGAGTTCTACGAACAGCTCTCGCGCGACACGCTCGGCTACGAGCCGCCGCAAGTTCTAATGCTCACCGCCAACGGACTCAACTGCCAGAAGGCGGAAGACCTGCTCGCGATGATGGAGCGGCGCGGCTACTCGTTCGTCACGCTCGAAGAGGCGATGAGCGATCCGGCGTACCGGCTACCCGACACCTACACGGGCGAGTACGGCATCTCGTGGCTGCAACGCTGGGCGATGGCGCGCGGGCGCGAGTTCCGCAAGGAGCCGTACCTGTCCGACTGGATGGCGCAGTTCGACACCTACTCGAAGAAGTGGCCGCCCGTCGAGAAGAACAAGAAGTGAGTCTGCGGCCGGGAGGGCGTGAGGATGAGACTCAAACGGATCGCGTTAATCGTTTCGTTCGTCTGCGCAGTGTCGGCCTTCGCCGCGGGGCAGACTAAGCCGGCGCGACGCGTGGCCGTCACGTTCGACGATCTGCCGATGACGGGCGGCAGCGCGGACGGGCCGGCGGTCGTCGAGAACAACAGGAAGCTAGTCGCCGCGCTCGTGGCGAACAAAGTTCCGGCCGTCGGCTTCGTCAACGAGCGCCAGTTGGAAGTGCCGGGGCAGCAGGAGGCGAGGGCGGCGGCGCTGCGGCTGTGGGCAGAGGCCGGGCTTGAACTCGGCAATCACACCTACGCGCACCGCTCCTTCTACAACACGCCGCTCGCGGAGTTCCAGCAGGAGGTTATTCGCGGCGAGCCGTTCACCCGACAGCTACTCGCCGGGCGCGGCATGCGTCTGCGCTACTTCCGCCACCCGTTCCTGAACACGGGCCGCACGCTCGCCGACAAGCAGGCCTTCGAGAAGTTCCTCGCCGGGCGCGGCTACCGGGTCGCGCCCGTCACGCACGACAACATGGAGTGGGTCTTCGCGCGCGAGTACGCGAAGGCGCTCGCGGCCGGCGACGCGGAGAAGGCGCGGCGCGTGGCCGCCGAGTACGTGCCCTACATGGAACAGATGTTCGAGTTCTACGAGAAGCTGTCCGTCGAACTGTTCGGGCGCGAGATTCCGCAGGTGCTCCTAGTCCACGCGAACCTGCTGAACGGCGATCACTTCCCCGCCGTGGTCGAGATGATGAAGCGGCGCGGCTACCAGTTCGTCACGCTCGAAGAGGCGCTTCGGGACGAGGCCTACAAGCACCCGGACACTTACGTCGGCCCGGTCGGCGTCTCCTGGCTGCAACGCTGGCTGGTGACGCGCGGGAAAGAGTTCCGCAAGGAGCCTTACCTGCCCGAATACATGCGGCAGTTCGACTCCGAGTCGAGCGGGTCGGACTTCAAGACGCGGCGCGGTCGCTGAGGCTGACAGGTAGAATCGCCCGACACGGCCGCGTCCGGCCGTTTTCGACTTCGCGCGCGACGGCGCGTTGCTCTTGGAAGCTGCCTCTTCGAGAGCGGGGAGTACCGTCAGCGCGCGGGCGAAAGGCCGCGGGGAATCCGAAAGGATCACCCCGCGGCCTTCGTGCTCGTTAGTGGGTCGCGCGCAGCCGGCCGAATAATAGTGACACGTGTAGATTGCTTAAGCGCGGCCCGCGACTTCGCCCGTGCGCGTGTCCACGCGGACGACTTCGCCCTCCTTGATGAAGAGCGGGACGCGGACGGAGAGGCCCGTCTCAAGCGTCGCCTGCTTCATTGCTCCGCCGGCCGCCGTGTCGCCGCGCGCGCCCGGCTCGGTCGCCGTGACGAGGAGTTCGACGAACTGCGGCAGTTGCAATGAGACCGGCTCGCCGTTGTACTTGAGGATTTGGAGCTGCGTGCCGTCCTTCAGATACGCGCGGTCTTCGCCGACCTGATTGAGGGAGAGGTGGAACTGGTCGTAGCTCGTGTCGTCCATGAAGTGGCAGCCCTCGTTGTCGGCGTAGAGGAACGAGGCGGGGACGAGCTGCACGTCCGGCTCCTGAAATTTTTCGGAGGTCTTGAAGCTGCGCTCCTGCACCGCGCCGGTGAGCAGGTGGCGCAGGCGTGTCCGCACCATCGTCGAAGCCCCGCGCGCCGAGGGCGTGGCGAAGGAGACTTCGAGCACCGTGTAAGGCTGCCCGTCCACGACTATCATCAGTTTGCGTTTCAGCTCGTTCGCGCCGATCAGTGCCATCTCTTTTTAAGTGTGCGGGCCGCGCCCGGGTCGGAGCGCGTTTCCGCCGAAGAAGATTGTGAAGATCGCGGCCATCATAAGGGAAGCGTTCGGGAGCGCCAAGCTGCGCCCGCGGCGGGTGTAAGATGTGTGGCCGCGCGGACGGCGGGCGGAATTTCGCCGTATGACGCGCGCCGCTGAGATGATGAAACGGACGCTGGCCCGCCTCGACTCCCCGCTCGCACCGACGCTGCTGATAGCCGCGGCGGCGGGGCTGTTCGTCTTCGGCGTGCTGCGCGCCAACGGCTTCGACGCCTCGTGGTTCGTGACGGCGGGCGACAGGTACTGCGACCCGGCGCGCGTGCCGCCGGGACTCTCCGTGCGGCCGAACAGCGACGGCTTCGACGGCCAGTTCTACTACCGGCTGGCGCTCGATCCGCTCGCGTCGCGCCGCACCGATTACGGCATCACGCTGGATGTGCCCGCGCTGCGCCACCAGCGAATCCTCTACCCGCTGCTCGCGCGCGCCCTCTCTTTCGGCAGCGCGCGACTGCTGCCGTGGGCGATGATTCTGATCAACTTCGCGGCCCTGTGCCTGCTCGGCTGGCTCGGCGGGCTTTACGCGCGGTCGCTGCAAAAGCACGCCCTCTGGGGAGTCTTCCCCGCAACCTACCCCGGATCGCTCCTGACGCTCACGCGCGATCTGGTCGAGCTGTCGGAGGTCGCGCTGCTCGTCGGCAGTCTCCTGCTGCTCAGGCGCGGCCGGCACGTCGCCGCGACGCTGCTGCTCGTCCTGGCCGTGCTGGCGAAGGAAACTGCCCTGCTCGTCGCGGTCGGCGCGGCGCTCGTGTACGCGGCAGACTGGTTAAGGGGGCGCGGGCGGCGCGTGAGGTGGCACTACTTCGCGGCCCCGCTAGCGGTCTTCGTGTTGTGGCAGGCCGTGCTCTTTTACAACTGGGGCGAGGTGCCGGTCTTCGCCGGGCGGATAAACCTCGCCGCGCCTTTCAAGGGCTTCGCGGGCTTCCTCGCCGACGCGGCGCAGTACCGCACGCCGCTCCAGCGCAGGGCGCTCCCCGAGCTGCTATACCTCGTCGCATTCGCCGCGGCCGTGCTCTACTGCGTCCGTTCGACCCTGGCCTGGGCGCACGAAATAATCTGCTGGCTCCTCTACGGGGCGCTCGCACTCTTGCTCAGCCGGGCCATCTGGGTCGAGGACTGGACGTTCCTGCGCGCGGTCACGGAGTTCTGCGTCCTCGGCGCGATCATCCTCGTCGGCAGCAGGTCGAGAGTCAGAGTGCCGATCTTCGCGTGCTCGCTGGCATTCTGGCTCTTCCTGTTCCTCAGGCTGCTGCGCCACGGCGACTGACGCCGACTCTCTCGAAGAAGAGCCGGCGCGAACTTAACTCCCTGGCGGAAGAAAGACGGGCGGGGTTAACGGGGCTGACAGAATCGGGGGGAGAAGGGAGAGGGTGCTGCTTTTTCCGATCCTGTCAACCCGGTTAACCCCGCCCGGCGGGTAGGGGCCTCACATCGCGTAAGCCGCCTCGGTCTGATCCGCGTCAATAGGCGGCGAAAGCATCGCGCCGCCCGCGGCCCGCTCATTCGGGGCCGCGGGCGGCGCTCCAACCTGCTTTCGCCTCGGCGGCCCCCGTTACTTCGCGGTCGTCACCGTCACGATTGCCGTGTAGGCGGAGTTGCCGCTGCCGCTCACGGCGCGCACGCGGTAGCGGTAGGCGGTCGCGCGCGCGAGGTCGGCGTTCGAGAAGGACGCGGCGTTGGCGCCGAGCGCGGCGACCGGCGCGAAGTTCGTGCAGGTCGAACCCTGACAGCGTTCGACTTCGAAGCCGTCCTCGTTGGCCGACTTGTCAGCCCACGTCAGGTTGATCTGCGACGGGGAGGCCGCCTTGCCGGCGAGCGAGGCGGGCGCGGCCGGCGCGGCGTCGGCCACCGGCTGCATCGAGGCGGTCACGTCGCCGGAGAGCATCGCCCGGTCGGCCGCCGCGTAGAGGTCGGCCATGATGACGCCGTCCGACATCACGACGCCGTCGCCCATGATCACGCCGTCGCCCATGATGACGCCATCGGCCATGATGACGCCGTCACTCATCACGACGCCGTCACTCATCAGCACGCCGCAACTGAGGAACGGCGAGCCGTCCGACATCACCACGCCGTTCGACGTGAGGATGCTGTCGCTCATCACGACGCCGTCCGACATCAGCACGCCGTCACTCATCAGCACGCCGTCCGACACGACGGTGCCGTCGGCGAGCAGCGCGCCCAGGGCGTAAACCTTCTGGTACTTGAGAACCAGGTTGACGCCCGTGGCGAAGGAGTGATCCATCACGACGCCCTGCGACCAGGCGAAGGTCTGGCCGGAGACGGTCGTCCGCGGCGAGGGCGCGGTCGTGGTCGTAAGGAGCGGGCTGCCGACCGGCGTCGAGGAGGTCAGGTCGGCGCGGACGAGCTTGGCGAGCCTGACCGCGCCCTCGACGTTCAACTGCCCCGCGCCCTGCTCGAAGGTGTTGAAGCCGGCGATCTGCTGCGACGTGTACATCAGCAGGGCCTTGACCATGTTCGGCGTAAGCCGTGGGTTGGCCTGGAGCATGAGCGCCGCCGCGCCCGCCACGGCCGGCGTCGCCATCGACGTGCCCGACAGGTACATCTGCTCCCTCGCGTCCGCCCCGCTGACGTTGGCGTCGAGCGCGGGGTTCTGCGCGACGAGGGCGTTTTTGGGCGACTGGGCCGCGATCAGCTTGTTGCCGGGGGCGACAAGGTCGGGCTTGACGAGGTTGTCGTAGTGCTTCGTGCCCGAGGAGTCAGTCCAGAAGCTGCGCGTGGGCCCGCGCGAGGAGTAGGTCGCCACCGCGTCGTCCGAGCGCTCGTTGGTGCCGTAGGTGTTGGTCGCGCCGACGGTGATGACCGACGGGTCGTTGCCCGGCGAGTGAATCTGCCCGTAGAGCTTCTCCTCCGCGCCCGTCCGGCTGTTGACGCGCTTGCCCTCGTTGCCGGCCGCGGCGACGACGACGACGCCCGCGTTGACGAGATCGCGCACGGCGAGGCAGAGCGGATCGACCGTGTAGGAATCGACGGCCGCCGCGCCCAGGCTCATGTTGACGACGCGGATGTTGTGCGCCGCGCGGTTGGTCTTGAGCCAGTCGATGGCCGCGAGCAGGCCCGAGACCGTGCCCCTGCCCTGCGAGTCGAGCACGCGCAGGTTGACGATCTTCGCGCCCGGCGCGACGCCGCGGTACGCGCCCGACGAGACGACTTCGCTCCCGAGGGCGATGGAGGCGACGTGCGAGCCGTGGCCGTAGGGGTCGTCGGTGCGGCCCTCGCCCGTGAAATCGACGCTGACGACCGCGCGCTGCGCGCCCGTCTTGTCGGCGAAGTTCTTGTGCGCGGTGTAGATGCCGGAGTCGAGCACGGCGATGGCGACGCCGCTGCCGTCCAACTCGGTCGTGCCGCCCATGGCGCGCGCGGCGTCCGCGCCCGTGGTGAGAGAGAGGTGGCCGAGCAGCTTCACCTCGCGGTCGGGCGAGACGTAGGCCACGTCGGCGCGGCCGGCGACCGCCTCAACGTCGCGGGCCTTCATCCTCACGGCGCGGAAGGCGTAGTTCGAGTAGGCGGCTTTCCTGACCGCGCCCTTGCTCTTCAGGTCGCTGTCAAGCGAGGAAGTCCAAGAGGCCGCGGGCTGGATGATAACGTCCACCTCGTCGTACAGGCCGGCCGCCTTCGCCTTCGCACGCAGGTCGGCCGCGACCTTCTGCTTCTGCTGCGAGGAGCCTTGCGCGAAGCACGTCCCGCTGCCCGCGCCTGTGGCGGCGGCGAGCATCAGCGCGAGCGCGAGGAGGAGGCGGCGGGTTGACAGTGTGATAAGGACTCTTCTCATCGTAGTTTCCCCTCTCGCGCGCTCAGAGCACGTGCTCCGCGGCGTGACCCGCCGATCTCACCCCGCGTCCGGCCGAGATTTTGCCGGCGGGCGACGACTGTCCCGGCCGGAGGTCGGGCGCGAGTCGTGCCCCGCCCCCTGTAAGCGGGGGCGCGGCGGGCGTCGGAATGATGAGTAGTGAGAGCGAGGCGAGTCGCTTCGGCGAGAACGGTTTATTCGGGGGATGCATGGATCGTGTCCTTCGGGAACTCCCGCCGCCGTGTCCGCTTCGGAGTTAGGCCGGTGAGTGCGTGCCCGCCGCGGCTTTCGCGCGCGGAAGGCTCTTATCGGTGACAGAGTGTTAATAAAGAACGTGCGCGGACGGACGCGCGCACCTCCCATGTGCACGCCCCGTGCCGCGCGGCCCGACCGGCGAAGGGCACGTATTTTGAGGGGTTTTTGCGCGGCGCGCCGCCCGTTCGGTCAAAGCTGACGGGTCAGGTTGAACGGCGCGGCTGAACGATTCGCCAGACTGAACGACCGGCCGTGAACGTTGAATGAACTTCGGAAGACGCCGCCACGTGCCGGCGGCCGGGCTGCACGACAAGCGCCCGCGCACGCCTGCGAGGGCGCGCGCTCCTGTGGCATCATCGATGTGTCTAAGGACACGGCGTCACGAGCGGGGCGGTCGCTCGTCGAGCAGAGTACGGAGGGGAGGCCGACGCGGCGAGACGGAGCGGACAGGCGCGGCGAGATGGAGAGGCTGAGACTCCCGAAACTTTACCCGATCACGGACGCGCGCCTCTCGGGGCTGTCGCACGCCGAGCAGGTGCGCCGGCTCGCGGCCGGCGGCGCTGTCGTAGTCCAACTGCGCGAGAAACACGCCCCGCCGCGCGAGTTTCTGCGCGAGGCCGCCGAAGCGGCGGAGGTCGCACGCGCGGTCGGCGTCCTCCTCGTCA
>DATHBT010000050.1:0-7264 GCA_035295985.1 Pyrinomonadaceae bacterium
CGTGCGTGCGCTGCGTCACCGAGTAGGCCATCACGCCGTAGATGCCGAGCGCCGCCAGAAGCAGCGCGACCGTGGCGAAGCCGCCGAGCAGTACCATGTTGAAGCGGCGGCGCGCGACCGAGCGCGAGAGCAGTTGCTCCATCGTGCGGACGTTGAAGACGGGCGCTTCCCTGTCCGCCTCGCGCACTATCGCGCGAAGCGGCGCGGCGAGCGTGGTCGGATCGCCGCCGCCGGACGTGCGCGCGACGACCGTCATGCGCGCGGGCTGGGGCGCTTGGGCGAACGGCAGGTAGTATTCCATCCCCGCCTCCTGTTCGAGTCCGGCATGGCGCACGTCGCCGACCACGCCGACGATCTCGCGGGCAATCGCCCCCTGCCCGTCGCCGAAGACGATGCGGCGGCCCAATGGTTCTTCGCCGGGGAAGATGCGCCGCGCGAAGCTCTCGTTGACGAGCATGACGCGCTGCGCGCCAGCGCGATCCTGATCCGTCAGGAGCCGCCCGCGGACGAGCGGGACGCGCGCGGTCTGGTGGTAGCCGGGGCTGACGATGCGCCGGTCGGCCGTGGGCTGCTGGCCCGGCGGGTAGGGCGCGCGACCCTCTACGTTGAAGTCGTAAGCCTCGAACGAGCCGCCGAGCGGCAGGATGTCGATGAGCGCGACGGATTCCACGCCCCCCACGTTGCGGGCGCGCTCCAGGAAGTTGTCAAAAAACTGCACGCGCGCCTCGTCGGTCGGCAGACGGCTGCCGCGCGCCACCACGTCCATCGTCATCAGGTTCTTGGGATCGAGTCCGGGCGTCACGTCGAGCAGGCGGACGAAGCTCTGCGCGAGCAGGCCCGCGCCGACCAGCAGCACGAGCGAGATCGCGATCTCGGCGACGACCAGGGCCGAGCGCAGGCGGTTGCGGCGCGAGCCTTCTCCCGTGCCCTTGCCGCCCTCCTTGAGCGCGTCCGTGATATCCGCCTTCGAGGCTTGCAGCGCGGGCGCGAGGCCGAAGACGACGCCCGTCAGCACGGCGACGCCGGCCGTGAACAGCACGACGCGGCCGTTCAAACCCACCTCGCTAATGCGCGGGATGTCGGCCGGGCTGGCGGCGACGAGCGCGTCCACGCCCCACGACGCGAGCAGCAGTCCGAGCCCGCCGCCGACGGCCGAGAGGAGCAGGCTCTCGGTCAGCAGTTGCCTGACGATGCGCCCGCGCGAAGCGCCGAGGGCCGTGCGGATCGAAATCTCCTTCTGCCGCGACGCGGCGCGGGCGAGCAGCAGGTTCGCCACGTTCGCGCACGCGATCAGCAGCACGAAGCAGACCGCCCCGAGCAGGACGAGCAGCGCGGTTTTCAGGTCGCCCACCATGTCCTCGTGCATCGGGCGGATGAAGAAGCCGACGCCCGTGTTCGTCTCCGGGTACTGCGCCTGTAGCCGCTTGGCAATCGTCTCGATCTCGGACTGCACCTGCCGGGGCGTCGCGCCGTCTTTAGCTTTGCCGACGACGTTGAGCGAGACGCTGGCGCGCCCGTTCAGATCGTTGGGCGAGAGGACGGGCGTGGCCGCCATCCAGTAGTCGATGTTCGGGCGGTCGGCCGGGAAGCGAAACTCCTTCGGCATCACGCCGACGACCGTCGCCGGAGCGCGCCCGAGCTGCAAATCCTGGCCGACGATGGAGGGGTCGCCGCCGAAGCGGCGCTGCCACAGGCTATAACTCAGGACTACCGTGCGCTTCGCGCCCGCGCTGTCCTCCTCGCGCGTGTAAACGCGCCCGTGCAGGGGCCGCGCGCCGAGCATCGGGAAGAGGTCGGCCGTCGCGTAGATGCCGCGGAGTTGTTCGGGTTCTTCGCCGGGCGGCGTGAGGAAGGTCGAGGCCCCGAAGTAGGTGACGACGTGCGAGCACGCCCCGCACTGGTCGCGCAGGTCTCTGAAGTTCGGGTACGACTGCGCCGTCGAGTCGCCGCCCTCTATCTCGTCGCGGCCGAGCAGCGTGAACAGCCTTTCGGGGTTCTCGTAAGGGAGCGGCCGGAGCAGCACCGCGTCCACGACGGAGAAGATCGCGGAGTTCGCCCCGACGCCCAGCGCCAGCGCCAGCACCGCAACGAGCGTGAACCCCGGCGTCCTCGCCAGCGAGCGCGCGCCGTACCTCAAGTCCTGAATCAAATTACCCATCTCTGTAGCTCCAAAGCTGTCAGTAGTCAGTTGTCCGTTGTCCGTTGTCCGTGCCGGGTAGGCTCGGCCGTCGGGCCGTGATCTTTCAGCCCGCGCAGACCCGGACAACTGACAACTGACTACTGACTACTGACGGCCCTATTCGTACCTGAGCGCTTCCATCGGATCGACTTTCGTCGCGCGCCGGGCCGGCACGTAGCAGGCCAGCAGCGCGACGCAGACGAGGAGGAGCGCGGCGGACGCCAGGGCGAGCGGGTCGGTCGGCCTGACGCCGAAGAGCACGCTCTCCATCAGGCGCGTCAGCCCGAGCGACGCCGCCAGCCCGGCCGCTACGCCGACCGCGACGAGCGCCACGCCTTGTCTAAGGATCATGCGCAGCACGTCGCCGGGCCGCGCGCCGAGCGCCATGCGGATGCCTATCTCCTGCGTGCGCTGCGCGACCGAGTAGGAGACGACGCCGTAAAGGCCGAGTGTGGAGAGCAGCAGCGCCACGGCCGCGAACGCGCCGAGCAGCAGCGTCAGGTAACGCTGCGGCGCGACCGTCTCGGAGAGCGCCGTGCTGAGCGTCCTCACGTTGTAAACGGGCTGATCGGGATCGACCGAGTGGATCGCGCCGCGCACGGAGGCGGAGAGCGACGCCGGGTCGCCGCCCGCCGAGCGCACGTAGAGCGTCATACCCGACCAGGTCATCTGCGTGTAGGGCAGGTAGGCTACGGGGTTGGGCCGCAGGGCCGGCCCGTCGTAGCGCGCCGCGCCGACCACGCCGACGATCTCGCGCGGCGCGTCGAAGAGGTTGATGCGCCGGCCTACCGGGTCTTCGTCCGCGAAGTGGCGGCGGGCCAGCGTCTCGTCGATGACGGCGACGTTCGCGCCCCCACGCCTGTCGGCTTCGGTGAACGCGCGCCCGCGGACGAGTGGGACGCGCAGCGCGTCGAAGTAGCCGGGGCTGACGAAGCGCGTGACGGCTTGCGGGCGATCCTGCGCGCCGAGCGGCGGGCGTCCCTCGATCTGGAAGCCGACGCTGACGCCGAGGCTGTTCGTCGCGCCGACGCGCTCGACGCCCGGCACGGCCGCGACGCGCTCGAAGGCGCGGCCGTAGAACTCCGCGATCCGCTCCGGCCCCTCGTACTTCGCCTCCGGCAGATCGACGTTGACGGCCAGCACGTTTTCCGGGTCGAAGCCGAGCGGGACGTTGTTCAGTTGCCACAGCGTGCGGATCATCAGCCCGGCCCCGGCGAGCAGCACGACGGCGAGAGCAACTTCCGCGACGATGACGCCGCCGCGCAGGCGCGCCCTCCAAGACCCGCCCGCGCCGCCGCGCCCGCCCTCCTTGAGCGCGTCTGTCAGATCGGCCTTCGACGCTTGCAGCGCGGGCGCGAGTCCGAAGAGCAGGCTCGTGGCGAGCGAGAGCGCGACCGTGTAGCCCAGCACCCAGGCGTCAACGCCGAGCGCGCGCAGGCGCGGGCTCCCGACGACCACGTATTCGGGCAGCAGCGCGACGAGCAGATCGACGCCCCACAGCGCGAGGAAGAGTCCGAGGGTCGCGCCGAGCAGCGCGAGCAGCACGCTCTCCGTCAACAGTTGCCGGACGATCCGCACGCGCGACGCGCCCAGGGCCGTGCGGATCGCGATCTCCTTGCGACGCGAGGCCGCACGGGCCAGGAGCAGGCTCGCCACGTTGGCGCACGCAATGAGCAGGACGAAGCCGACCGCGCCGAAGAGCACGTAGAGGAGCGGGCGCACCTCGCGCACAAGCCCCTCCTGCGCCGGCGAGACTCCGGCGAGGTTGGCCTCTTCGGGCCGCTCTGCGCGCGAGCGCAAAATGGCGCTCGCCTCCGCGCGCGCCTGCTCGACCGTCACGCCGGGTCTGAGCCGCCCCATCACGAAGAGGTAGTGATCCTCGTCGTTCGCCTCCTCCTTCGCGTCGAAGGCGACTGGCGTCCACACGTCTGCCTTCTCGTATATCTGGAAGTCGGGCGGCATCACGCCGACGACCGCGTAACCCTGGCCGTTGATCGTGAGCGTGCGGCCGACGACGCTGCGGTCGCCGCCGAAACGCCGCTGCCAGAGGCCGTGGCTTAAGACGACGACGTTCGACGCGCCGGGCCTATCCTCTTCCGGCAGGAAGGTGCGCCCGTGCGCGGCCCCGACGCCGAGCAGTTGGAAGAGGTTGGCCGTCACCTGGAAGCCCTGAAGACGCTCCGGCTCGCCCGCGCCCGTCAGGTTGCCGCTCCAGCCCTTGTTGCTGAGCGCGGCCATCTCCTCGAACGAAGTGGCCCCGCCCTTCCACGCCAGAAAGTTCGCCGGCGCGGCCGGGTAAAACGACTCCTGCCGCGCGTCCGACTCGAAGACGGTCGTCAGCCGCCCGGCGTCCTTGTAGGGCAGCGGCCGGAGCAGCACCGCGTTGACCACCGAGAAGATCGCCGTGTTCGCGCCCATCCCCAGCGCGAGGGCCAGCACCGCCACGGCCATCAGCCCCGGACTTTTCAAGAGCGCCCGCACGCCGTAGCGCGCGTCCTGCCACAGAGTCCCCATAGCAACCTCCGGTGGTCAATGGTCGGTGGCCGGTCAGAATCAGTTTTTACTGATCACTGACCACCGGCCGCCGGCCGCTGCGAGTTTCATTCGTACCTGAGTGCTTCCATCGGATCGACCTTCGTCGCGCGGCGGGCCGGCAGGTAGCAGGCGGCGAGCGCGACGAGGCAGAGCAGCAGCGCGGGGAGCGAGAAAGTGACGGGGTCTGTGGCCGAGACGCCGTAGAGCATCCCGCCCAGGAAGCGGGTCAACGCGAACGCGGCGGCCAGGCCCGCCCCGACGCCTGCGAGCACGAGCCACAGCCCCTGCTTCAGGATCATCCGCACGATGTCGGCGCGGCCCGCGCCGAGCGCGACGCGGATGCCGATCTCGTGCGTGCGCTGCCCCGTCGTGAAGCTGACGAGGCCGTAGATGCCGACGGCCGCCAGCAGAAGCGAGAGCGCGGCGAAGGAGCCGAAGAGCAGCAGCGTGAACCTCCGCTCGCCGAGCGACTTCGCGACGAGCTGGTTCATCGTCACGGCGCGCGAGAACGGGATGTCCTTGTTGACGGCCCACACCTCTTTCTTCGCCGCCTGGAGGAGCGACTGCGGATCGCCCTTAGTCCGCACGACGAAGATCATCGAGCCGCTCGAATCCTGCGCGTGCGTCGCGAAGAACTCCGGCCGCGGCTCGCTGTCGAGTCCGTCGTGGCGCACGTCGCCCACGACGCCCACGATCTCGTAGGTCGTGCGTTCCTCGCCCTCGCCGGAGGTGATCTTCCGACCCAGCGGACTCTCGCCCGGCCAGTGGCGGCGGGCCATCGTCTCGTTGATCACGACGACGGGCGTCGTGTCCTCGCGGTCGGTCGGGGCGAAGAAGCGGCCCTCGCGCAGCGGGATGTTCATCGCGCGGAAGTAGTCGGTCGTGGCGGTGATGGCGTAGGCGGAAGGCCCCTCGCCGGCCGGCGGCGCGGGCCGGCCCTCGATGTCGAAGGGCGTGTTGCTGTCCATCGCCACGAAGGGGAGGCTCGAGACCGCGCCCGCGCCCTCGACGCCGGGTAGCGCGCCGAGGCGCTCGATGGCCTCGCCGAAGAAATTCCGGCGCTGTTCGGGCGTGCGGTACTTGCCCCAGACGTGGACTTCGAGCGCGGCTATCTTGTCCGCCGCGAAGCCGGGATCGACTCGGAGCAGCCCGACGAAGCTGCGGACGAGCAGCCCCGCGCCGACTAGCAGCACGAGGGCCATCGCGATCTCGGCGACGACCAGGGCGTTGCGCAGGCCCGCCGGCCCGCCCGCGGCCGTGCGCTGCGTCTCTTTGAGCGCGCCGGCCAGATCGGGCCGGGAGGACTGGAGCGCGGGGAGCAGGCCGAAGAGGACTGCCGTGAGCGCCGTCGCGCCGAGCGCGAAGGAGAGGACGCGCCAGTCGAGGCCGAGCTTAGCCGTGCCGAGCAGCCCTTCGGGCGCGAAGGCGAGCATGACATCGACGAGCCAGCGCGAGAGCAGCACGCCGCCCACGCCGCCGGCCAGCGCGATCACGAAGCTCTCGGTGAGCAACTGGCGCACGAGGCGCGAGCGCGCGGCCCCCAGCGCGTTGCGGACGGCGAACTCGCGCCGGCGCTCCGTGCCGCGCGCCAGCAGCAGGTTCGCCACGTTGGCGCACGCGATGAGCAGCACCGCCCCGACCGCCGCGAGCAGCACGAGCAGGGCCGGGCGGATGTGGCCGATCAGTTGCTCGCGGAGCGGGACGACCGTCGCCCTGATCGCGCCGTTGGTCTGCGGGTACTCCTGCGCGAGCTGCGCGGCGACCGACTCCATCTCCGCGCGCGCCTGCTCGACCGTCGCGCCGGGCTTGAGGCGGCCGACCACCTGCCAGTAACTTGACCCGCGGTTCTGCCTCTCGCGCTCGGTCAGGGCGCGCGCGGCCCACAGCTCGCCGCCGCCCGCCGGGAAGTCGAACTCCGGCGGCATCACGCCGACGACGGTGTGGGGCCGGCCGTTTAAGAGGAGCGGGCGGCCGACGACGCCCGGGTCGCCGCCGAAGCGGCGCTGCCACAGGCCGTGGCCGAGGACGACGGCCGGGGGCGCGCCGGGCGCGTGCTCTTCGGGGAGGAAAGTCCGGCCGTGCAGGGCGTCCGCTCCCATGACCCGGAAGAAGCCCTCGGTGGCGAGCCACGACCTGAACGCCTCCGGCTCGCCCTGCCCCGTCAGGTTGTGGCCGAAAGGTTCGAGGGCGGCCATCTCCTCGAACGACTCGGCGCGCTCGCGCCAGTCGATGAAGTTGGCGGGCGAGGCGTCGTCGCGCTCCTTGCCGGCCTTGATATCGTTCTGCCAGAGCGTCATCACGCGCTCCGCGTCGCGGTAGGGCAGCGGCCTGAGCAGCGCGCCGTTGACCACGCTGAAGATGGCCGTGTTCGCCCCGACGCCGAGCGCGAGCGTCAGGATCGTCACGAACGCGAAGCCCGGCCGCCTCAGCAGCACCCGCAGCCCGTAGCGCAAATCCAGCAACAATGAGTTCATAGCTTCGCCTCCGGCGACGCGGCGGGGGCTGTGCGGCCCGTCGCGACATTTAACGAATCAACCGCTCAGCCCCCGG
>DATHBT010000051.1:0-25135 GCA_035295985.1 Pyrinomonadaceae bacterium
GCGCGCGGACTACCTGAAGAACGAGCCGCGCGTCCCCCTGCACCTCTTCCAGAACGAGTACGAGCTGGCCCTCGCCTACCTGAAGACGAAACAGCACGAGCGCGCGGCCGAGCGCGCGGCCGAGGCGTTCCGGCTGGCGAAGGCTTACGAGGAGAAGTCGCCCTCGGAGTCTCGCGCCGAGACCTTCATCTTCAACGCGGGCCTCGCGCTCGCCGAAGCCTACGCCGGGGCCAAGCGCAAGGAGGAGGAGCGCGCGGCCGTCTTCGAGCTGTTCCAGCTCGCGCTCGATCTGCCGTCGGCGAACCTCTACCGGATGGTCAACAATAAGTTCCCCGGCAAGCGCGAGGACGCGGAGCGCGCGATGCTCGCGCGCGGGCCGGAGGGGCGGGCCGCGCCGCCGGAGTTGAAGGTCGCCGAGTGGGTCGAGACCGAGCCGCTGAAACTGTCAGACCTGCGCGGCCGGGTCGTCCTCCTCGACTTCTGGTACGAGTGGTGCGGCCCGTGCCTGGCGGCGTTCCCCACCCTGCGCGGCTGGCAGAAGAAGTACGGCGAGAGGGGCTTCACCGTCATCGGCCTGACCGACGTGCAGCGCACGCTCACGGCCACCGACATGACGCGCGAGCAGAAGATAGACTTCCTGCGCCTGTTCAAGCGCAAGCACGAGCTGATCTACCCCGTGGCCGTCGCCGAAAGGCCGGCCGACAACCTGACGGCCTACGGCGTCTCGACCTTCCCGACCGCCGTCCTCCTCGACCGCCGCGGCGCGGTGCGCTTCATCAGCATCGGCGTCAGCCAGCCCGAAATGTCGCGCCTCGGCGACATGATCGAGAAGCTGGTCAAAGAGCCGGCCCCGTAAGGCAGAAGGCAGAAGGCAGAAAGCAGAAGGCAGAAGTCAGAAAGCAGAAAGCAGAGGGCAGACAAGACGGAGCACGATCATGCTCTTTTCTTGACTGCCTTCTGCTTTCTGCCTTCTGCCTTCTCGTCTTTTATTGAGGCTCGGCCGATCTTTTGAGCGCGTCGAGGTCGGACAGCTCGCGCGTGAAGTGGTCGTTGCCGTTGCGCTCGTCGAACTTGCGGGCGAGTTCGAGTGTGCGCGCGGCGAACCAGTCGCGCAGCCGCGCCGTCTCGTAGATGCCGCCCTCGTCGCGGAGCGGGAACGCGGGGGGCATCCGCACGGCCACCGCCGTTTCGCCCTCCCCGGCCAGCAGGTCGAGCGCGAGCCAGGCGGCGCGGTAGAAGAGGAAGTGGTCGTGCGGGTTGTGGTTCGACTCCGACCAGCGGTAGTTCTTGCCCAGCAGCTCAACGGCGCGGCCCGCCTCGCCCGCGAGCGCCAAATAAGCGATGTGATCGCTCACGTACTCGATTGAGCCGTGGCTGCGCGCCTCCGAGAGGCGGTAGCCGCGCCGGTGGAAGTCGGCCGCCTCTTCGGGACGCCCCAGACGCAGCAGCGGCACGAGCAGCCGCGCGAAGGTGCGTTCGGGGACGGTGCGGCAGAATTGGCGCATCTCGATGAGCGGCCGGGCGACCTCCAAGGCCCACGCGTCGTCGCCCGTGTAGATGTGGAATGACGACTGCTCGTCGATGCGGCACGCGTGGCAGTCGCTCACCTCGTCGGTGCGCTCGGCCTGCGAGCGGCGGTAGTTCCTGATCGCCTCCTCCCGGTCGCCCGTCAGGCGCGCGATGCGGTAGCGGTACTGGTAGATGGAGCGCAGGCCGTAGCCGCCGCGCCGGAAGCGGCGCTCCATGTCTTCGAGCATCCCGTAGATCTGCCCCAAAGGTATCTGCGGGAAGTCGGCGATGACGTTGACCATCCACTTGTAGCGCCACAGCAGACGCCACTCGTCGAACTCGCCGGGGTTGCGGTCGAACTGTGCGAGGCACCACGTGTAGGCGACGATGGCGCGGTCGGGCGCGCCGCCGAAGTAGGCAGCCTCGACGAACTCTTCGCGCGCGGCGTACTGGAAGCGGAGATCGCCCGTCGAGTCGGCGTGGCGCACGGCCTCTTCGAGGACGGCGATCTTCTCGGGGCCGTCCTTCATCCCCTCCGCCTCGGCGAGCAGCCGCACGGCCTCCGCGCGCGAGCCTGTGTTGTAGATCGCGCTCACATCACACCCCCGATCACGATGTCAGCGCCCCACTCCAGCAGGCCCGACAGGCCCTCGTTGAGCAGGCGCATCTCTTTGGCCGAGAGCGGCCGGTGGCCGAGCATCAGCGCCTGCACGTAGAGCACCTGGACGGCGAGGCGCTGGAGAGTGTCGTCGCCGACGCGCGCGACCTTGTGGACGAGCGGGTTGCGGTAGTTGAAGCAGAGCCGGCCCTCGGAGTCGCCGTCGGCCGACTCGCCGAGGCGGTCGAGGAGCGACGACCAGAACGAGTCCGTCACCTCCTTCGTCGTCTCGATGGAGCGGCGGAAATCCGCCTCCTCGCTCGAAGTGTAGAGCGCGGGCAGATCGCCGGGCGTGAACTTCCTGACCTCGACGGCGCAGTTGAACTCCGCGAGCACCCGCTCGGCGAAGCGGACGAAGCCCCCGACCTCCTCCTCCTCGTCGGCTGTCAGACGCTCGAAGCTGTATGAGAGTGTCTTGCCGTCAACGAGTTCGAGCCGCACGTTGGGGAAGACTTCGCGGAGCTTAAAGATCAGGTCCGCGTCGTAGGTGTAGGCGGCGTTGATGACGCACAGGCCCTGCGACGCGGCGACGCGCGCGATCTGGCGGAACTGATCGCGGCCGGGCGCGAACATGACGGTGTCCGTGTCGCGCCGGTACTCGGTCAGGGTCTTCGTGCCCATGTTCGTCTCGAACGGCAGCCAGTTGACGAAGAGGCGGAAGAAGTCGTCGTCCTCCGCAGCCAAAGCCTTGATCGAGAGGTAGTGTAGCTCGATGATCTGCTTGAGACGGCGCGGGTCTTCCTCGGCCAGCTCGACCAGGTAGTTGCGAAGCGTGCGGCCCAGAGCGTCGCGCGTCGATGAGAGCGACTCGTCCTCGTAGAACGACTCGCGCGAGGCCGTCGGCCGCAGGTCGTTGGCGTTGACGACGCACTTGACGAAAAAAGCCCAGTCGGGCAGCAGCCCTTCGGCGTCCTCCGAGAGCAGCATGTTTTTGAGATAGACGCGGTGCGTCTTGCGGGCCGACAGGCTCATCGGGTGCGGCAGGACGAAGGCCGCGCCGCGCACGTCGCCGATTGAAGAGCGCAGGGGGACTGTGTCGAGGAAGTCAGTCCCGAAGAGGTTGCGGCCGTATTCGAGGTAAGACTCCCGCTCAAGGCGCGAGTCCGTGAACGTCTGCTGCCACGGCGGTTCTTCGTCGTTGACGAGCACGGGCACGTCGCCCCCGGCCGCGAGCCGGACGGGGTAGGGGAGCAGACTCCCGTAGTGGTGCGCGAGCCGGCGCACCTCTTCGGCGTCGAAGTACTGCTCGCTCCCCTCCTTGCAGAGAAGGCGCACGGCCGTACCCGGCTCCATCTCGTGGTCGGTCACGCGCACGGTGTAAGTGCCGTCGGCACGCCCGCGCCACTCGACCGCGCGCGAGCCGGGCTTGGTGGAGCGCGTCAGCACCGAAATCTCCTCGCTCACGACGAAGCACGAGAGCAGGCCGATGCCGAACTGGCCGATGAAGTCGCGGCGGCCCGCGCCCGTCTCGGCGTCGCGCTTCGAGGTCTGGCCGATGGTGGCGAGGAACTGGTGAATCTCGTCCTCGGTCAGTCCCGTGCCGTTGTCCGTAAAGAGCAGTCGCGGCTGCGCGCCCGGCGGCGCGGGCAGGCGGATGCCGATCTCGCCGCGGTGCGAAGGCTCCGCGAGGTTACGCGCGGTGATGGCGTCCACGGCGTTCTGCAACAGCTCGCGGACGAAGACCTGCGGGCTGCTGTAGATGTGGTTCGACAGCAGATCGATGATGCCGCCGAGGTTGACCTGAAACTTGTAATCCATGACTGACCTTGAAGAAGAGCCGGCCGGGTGTGGTTGGCGGGTCGGGACGGCGCGGCGCCGCGGGCGTGCGACCGGTCATCCTAACACCCGGCGCGGCCGGGAAGCCAAAACCGCGAGGCCGCGGGCCGGCTCGGAAACTGATCTTGATAAGGGTGAGCGCCGGAGTTGTGGGAGAGATTAGCGGGCTAATCGCGCCGGCGGCTTGGACGGGACAGACGGGACGAACGAGCCTGACCGTGTTCGACTGACACCCTGAAAAACGTCATATAATCAAACCCCTCGTGAGTTAATTCGGGCCGGACTATAGCACCTTTTTGTGAAACGGCCAAGAACTTTTTAATACAAAGTGAAAAAAGCCCGCGTACTTGTCGCCCATTCGTTAAGCCCTGCCTGTCCGTTGAGGCTTGGAAAGACCTGTCGCCGCAAGGCCCGCTTCCTTGACTCAGGCAACCCGCGCCCGTATCATTTCGGTTTTCGGCTGCGGGCCGGATTCGCGTCTGAGAAGCCATGTTCGAGTCACTTTCCGACAAGCTCAAGCGCACCCTGAAGAACCTGCGGGGCGAAGGCGTGCTCACGCAGGCGCACGTCGAGGCCGCGCTGCGCGAAATCCGCCTCGCCCTGCTCGAAGCCGACGTTAACTACAAGGTCGCGAAGGACTTCATCGCGTCGGTGAAGGAGAAGGCCGAGGGGCAGCAGGTCTGGCAGGAGCTGAAGCCCTCGGAGCAGGTCGTCAAGATCGTCCACGACGAATTGGTTGACTTGCTGGGCGGGCAGTCGTCGCGCTTGGTCTTCACGAAGCAGACGCCGAACGTCGTGATGATCGTCGGCCTGCAAGGTTCGGGCAAGACGACCTCGACGGGCAAGATCGCGCTCTGGCTCTCGAAGAATCAGGAGCGCAAGCCGCTCCTGGTCTCGACGGACGTGAACCGCCCGGCCGCGCGCGAGCAGTTGAAAGTGATCGCGAAGGCGACGGGCCAGCAGATCTTCGAGAAGCCGGAGTCGAATGACGCCGTGGAGCTCGCCCGCGAGGCATTCCGCCACGCGCAGCAGACCGGCTTCGACACGCTTCTGATCGACACGGCCGGCCGACTCCACATCGACGACGAGTTGATGGAAGAACTCGTCAAGATCAAGTCGGACACGCGGCCGGTCGAAATCCTGTTCGTCGCCGACGCGATGACGGGGCAGGACGCCGTGCGCTCGGCCGAGGAGTTCCACCGCAGGGTCGGCATCACGGGCGTGGTGCTCACGAAGATGGACGGCGACGCGCGCGGCGGCGCGGCCCTCTCGATCAAGCAGGTGACGGGGCAGCCCGTGAAGTTCGTCGGCGTCGGCGAGAAGTACGACGCGTTGGAGCCGTTCTACCCCGACCGCATCGCGCAGCGCATCCTCGGCATGGGCGACGTGCTCTCGCTCATCGAGGAGGTACAGGCCAAGGTCGATCAGTCGGAGGCCGAGGCGCAGTTAGAGAAGCTCCAGAAGAACCAGTTCACGCTCGACGACTTCCGCGGCCAGCTCCGGCAGGTCAAAAAGCTCGGCTCCTTCTCGAAGATCATGAAGCTGCTGCCCGATCAACTACTCGGCGGGATGGGCATGCCCAACCTCGACGAGGAGCAGACCGAGCAGATGGAGAAGGAATTGAAGCGCACCGAAGCGATCATCGACTCGATGACCGCCGACGAGCGCGCCGACCACAAGCTGCTCAACGCGGGCCGCCGACGCCGCATCGCGATGGGCTCGGGCACGTCCGTCGCGGAGGTCAACCAGCTCATCAAGCAGTACACCGAGATGCGGCAGATGATGCGGCAGATGTCGGGCATGGGGCTGTTCGGCGGCGGCGGAGGCGGCGGAATCAAAGGCCGCATGGCCCGCCGCATGGCCGGGATGATGGGGATGCCCGACATGGCCGGCATGGCAGGCGGCGGCGAGGACGGCAACGGCGGCGCTTTGACGGCGCCTCTCCCGCCCGGCGCGGGCGCGGGCCGCAGGAAGATTCGCAAGAAACCTAGACACAAGAAACGAAGGTGAAACCCGTCAGTGGTCAGTTGTCCGTTGTTCGTGCCCACCGGCCGACGCAGCAGAGACAGAGTTAATAACTGACAACGGACAAAGGACAACTGACAAATCCGGAGGATTTAGACTTGTTAGCCATCAGACTGATGCGCATGGGCGCGAAGAAGAAGCCGGCGTACCGCGTGGTCGTCAAGGAGCGACTGTCGAAGCGCGACGGCGCGTACATCGAGAACGTCGGGACGTACAACCCGACGCGCGAGCCCGCGGAGGTGAACCTGAACCTCGAGCGCGTGCGCTACTGGATGGAGCGCGGCGCGCAGCCCTCGCCCACGGTCGAGCGGCTGATCAAGAGCCAGTCGCGCGCCGCCGCCGCGGAACAGCAGGCGGAAGCCCAGGCGTGAAGGTTTGAAGTTTAAGGTCCGAGGTTTAAGGTTCGATGCTGAAAACCTTAGACCTTAGACCTTAAACCTGTAGCCCGTGATGAGAGACACCGTCGAGATGATCGTCAGGGAGTTGGTGTCGGACGCCGACTCCGTGGACGTGCGCGAGATCGAGCGTGACTCGCGGACGACGCTCATCGAGGTGCGCGTCGCCGAGGGCGACATGGGCAAGGTGATCGGGCGGCAGGGTCGCACGATCAAAGCCCTGCGCTCGTTGCTCCACGCCGCGGGCGGCAAGGGGCCGCGCCGCTACGTCCTCGACGTGGTCGAATGAGCGGCGCGGCGGACGACGAAGTCGGCGGCGGCGCGGCCGAACACGACGGCGCGGAGCGCGCGTCTGATTCGGGCAGCGACGGAGACGAGGAGTTAGTGGCCGTCGCGCGCGTCGTCAAAGTCCGAGGGTTGCGCGGCGAAGTCGCCGCCGAGTTGTTGACCGACTTCCCCGAACGCTTCGAGTGGACGGAGGAGTTGATCGCCGTCACGCCGGCGGGCGGGCGGCGTGCGCTGGCGGTCGAGCAGAGCCGCCTGCACGCGGGGCGCGTGCTGTTGAAATTCGCGGGCTACGACACGCCGGAGGCGGCGCAGGCGCTGGTCGGCTTCGAGCTGTGCGTGCCGGAGTCCGAGGCGGTCGAGCTGGAAGAGGACGAGTTCTTTGACTGGCAGCTTGAGGGCTGCCGCGTGGAGACGGTCGGGGGCCGGAGCCTGGGCAGCGTCCGAGAGGTCTGGCACTACGGCGCGGCCCCGATCCTCGTAGTCCGCGACGAAGGGAAGCGCGAGACGCTGATCCCGCTCGCGCGCTCGATCTGCGTCCTGATCGACACGGACGCGAAGCTGATCCGCGTCGATCCGCCGGAGGGACTCGTCGAATTTTAGATTGCGGATTGCGGATTGCGGATTGTCAATCCCGGATTTCCGATTTGAGATTTCAGATTCGAGATTCGGGTTGAGGTTCTTAAATCCGCAATCCGAATTCCGCGATCCGCAATGAAGTTTGACATCATCACGATCTTCCCCGACTACTTCGCGTCGGTCTTCGAGTTCGGGATCGTGCGGCGGGCGAAGGCCGCGGGGCTGGTGGAGATCGAGGCGCACGACCTGCGGCGCTGGACGAGCGACCGGCACAAGATCGTGGACGACCGGCCGTTCGGCGGGGGCGACGGGATGGTGTTGAAGCCAGAGCCGCTGTTCGCCGCGGTCGAAGCGTTGACGGGCGCGGGCGAGGCGAAGGAGTTGGCGGGGACGGGGAGGCGCGTCGTGCTGCTGTCGCCGCAGGGCAAGGTCTTTGATCAGGCGAAGGCGCAGGAGTTGGCCTCGTGCGAGCAGGTGGTCGTCATCTGCGGCCGGTACGAGGGCGTGGACGAGCGCATCGCCGAGGTGCTCGCGACCGACGAGGTCTCGGTCGGCGATTATGTGCTGTCGGGCGGCGAGCCTGCCGCGGCCGTCGTCGTGGACGCGGTCGTGAGGCTCATTCCCGGCGCGCTGGGCAGCGAGACCTCGGCCGTCAACGAGTCGTTCTCGGGCGAGGGCTTGCTCGACTTCCCGCACTACACGCGCCCGCCGGAGTTCCGCGGGCGGCGCGTCCCGGAAGTCCTGCTCGGGGGCAACCACGCGGAGATCGCGCGCTGGCGCAGGCGCGCGGCGCTCCACAAGACCGCGCGCAACCGCCCCGACCTGCTGGAGCGCGCCGCGCTCACCCCGGAGGAGCGCGCGTTGCTGGATGAGGAAGCTATTAGCGATTAGCTTTTAGCTCTTAGCAAAACCGGAAGACAAAAAAGCTAAAAGCTAATCGCTAATAGCTAACAGCTAACTCGGAGTTGAAATCATGAACCGCTTAGACGCAATCGAGAAGACGCAGATGAAGGACGGCGTGCCGGACATTCAGCCGGGCGACACGGTGCGCGTGCACGTGAGGATCAAGGAGTCGGAGACGAAGGAGCGCATCCAGGTCTTCGAGGGGATCGTGATCGGCCGCAAGGGCGGAGGCGTGCGCGAGACGATCACGGTCAGGAAGGTGAGCTTCGGCGTCGGCGTCGAGCGCGTCTTCCCGCTGCACGCGACCATCGTGCAGGGCATCGACATCGTCAAGCGCGGCCGGGTGCGGCGCGCCAAGCTTTACTACCTGCGCAACCTGCGCGGCAAGGCGGCCCGCATCCGCGAGCGCGACACGCGCCAGGCCACCACGGGCGCGAGCGGCCAGGCCCAGGGCGCGTCCGCCTCGGGCAAGAACAGCAGCAAGTAAAGCGGGGATAGGGGTCAGGGGTCAGGGGCTAGGGAAGAGGCCGAAAGCTGTTTCTTCCCCATCCCCTAAACTCCCATCCCCAGCCCCTTTCTCTATGTCTCGCAAAGAGCGCGAACCCGCGGTCGGCACGGCCTTCGAGGAGGAGGCGCGCCGCCGCGGGTTTCGTCTGGTGGCGGGCGTGGACGAGGTGGGGCGGGGTGCGCTGGCCGGCCCCGTCGTCGCCGCGGCCGTCATCCTCGACCCGGAGCGTCCGCTGCCCAAGGGCCTCAACGACTCGAAGAAGCTGACGGCGTTGCAGCGCGAGCGCATCGCCGAAGAGCTGAAGGCGACGGCACTGTGCTACGCCGTCGGGTTAGTTTCCCCCGCGGAGATCGACCGCACGAACATCCTCGTCGCCACCAAGCGCGCGATGTGCGATGCGCTCTCGCAGCTCTGCCCGGCGGCCGAGTTCGCTTTGATCGACGCCGTGCAACTCCGGGAGATCGTGCTCCCGCACCGCGCGATCATACGCGGCGACTCGTGCTGCGCCTCAATCGCCGCCGCGTCGGTCGTCGCCAAGACTTACCGCGACGCGCTGATGCGCGAGCTGCACCGCGAGTTCCCGCACTACGGCTTCGACGCGCACGTCGGCTACGGCACGCGCGCCCACTGGGAGGCGCTGCGCCTGCACGGCCCGTGCGCCATCCACCGCCGCACGTTCCGCGGCGTCGTTTCCGACCACGAACAACCTGAGGCGGCGGCATCGCCCAACGAAACGCCCGGCGCGGCGCGACCGCGCGACGAAATGTCGGGCGCGGTTTATCCGGCCGCGCCGCATACGCGAGTGACTGACGCGCACCGCGCGGAAGCGACGGCCGCGCCTCACGCGCGAGCGGCTGATCCAACACATGAAGGTGTGACCGGTGAGACGCAGGCGCGAGAAGGGCTGGGCGAGGTCGCGGGCGGTCGGGCGGGCTGAGCGTCTGCTCGTGCGCCGCGCGTGGCCGCGCGCGCAGATGACGCTCATCCTGATGGCGACCGGCTGCGCGGGCTTCCTCGTCTCGTTCGCGCTGCTGCGCGCGGGCCTCACGCTGATGTGGTTGCGCTACCCGCTGGCGATCCTCTGCGCCTACGCCGTCTTCCTCCTGCTGCTGCGCCTGTGGCTCGCCGCGCAGTCACGCCGGAAAGATTTTCCCGATGTCGATGTCGATATCGCGGACGTTGATCTGACGGGCGCCGATCTGTCCGGCGTCGTCGGGCGAGGGGGCGTGTCGTCTCCCGCTCCGGGCTTGGGCGGCGCGGGTGACTTCGCGGGCGGCGGCGCGGGCGGGTCGGTGGACGGCGTGGCGGGCTTCCTCTCGAGCGGCGGCAGCAGCGGCAGCGCGGCCGGTGGTGGCGGCGGCAACTTTCTCGACAGCATCAACCTGAATCTCGATCTAGACTTCGACGACGAAGGCTGCGGCGTCGTGCTCGCGCTCATCGCCCTCGCGCTCGCCATCCTCGCCGGCTTGGTCGTCTCCTTCTACGTCGTCTGGGCCGCGCCCGCGCTGCTGGCCGAGATACTCGTGGACGGGCTGCTCGTCGCCGGACTCTACAAGCGCGTGAAGGGTGCGGAGCGGCGGCACTGGCTGCGCGCGGCCGTGCGGCGGACGACCCTGCCCGTCCTGCTCACCATCGTCTCCTTCACGGCGGCCGGCTACGCGATGCAGCGCGCCGTCCCGGAGGCGCGCTCGGTCGGCGAGTTCTGGAAGGCCGTCTTCGACGACTGAAGCCGCCGGCCGTCGCGCGTGGGCCGCGCCCGCGTGTTAAACTCCGAACGCGCCTCTCACTTCAAGCAGTCTTCAACTCGAACTAAAACGGGGGCGCGCCCTTGTCCGCCTTGCACATCGCCATAGACGCCCACTCCGTCGGGACGGGTCTGGCCGGCAACGAGACTTACGTCGCCAGCCTCGTCGAGGCGTTGGCCGAGATCGACGGGGAAAACCGCTACACGCTCTACGTGACGAAGCCCGAGGCGGTCGAGCGCTTCCACGGGCGCTGGCCGAACTTCCAAGTGCGCCGCACGCTCCCGCACACGCCCCTGGTTCGCGTCCCCGTGACGCTCTCGGCCGAGCTGCGCCGCCGGCCCGTTGACGTGCTGCACGTGCAGTACACCGCGCCGCCCGCCGCGCCCTGCCCCGTCGTCGCCACCATCCACGATCTGTCGTTCGAGCACCTGCCGGCCACCTTCAAGCGGCGGAGCTGGATGCAACTGCGCCTCACCGTCAGGCGCACGGCGCGGCGGGCGCGCGAGGTCGTCACGCTCTCCGAGTTCTCGCGCCGCGATCTCGTCGAGACCTACGGGCTGCCGCCGGAGCGCGTGACGGTGACGCCGGCCGCCGCCGCGCCGCGCTTCCGGCCCGCATCTACGGAAGAAATTCAACGGGTGCGACACCTTTACGGCATCACCCGCGAGTACGTTCTCGCCGTCGGCTCGATCCAGCCGCGCAAGAACCTCGCCCGGCTCTTCGCGGCCTACGCGGGCTTGCGCCGCGCGCGCGGCGGCGATAAGCTGCCGCAACTCGCCGTCGTCGGCAAGCGCGCCTGGCTCTACGAGGAGACGCTGCGGGCGGCCCGCGAGTGGGGCATCGACCGGGAGGTGATCTTTACAGGCTACGTGCCCGAAGCCGACCTGCCCGCGCTCTATTCCGGCGCGCTCTGCTTCGCCTACCCCTCGTACTTCGAGGGCTTCGGCCTGCCCCCGCTCGAGGCGATGGCCTGCGGCACGCCCGTCGTCGCGGCCGACCGGACGAGCCTGCCCGAGGTGGTCGGCGACGCTGGCCTGCTGGTCAACCCCTTCGACGCCGAAGAGATCGCCGGCGCCATCGGGCGGCTCATCGACGACGAACACCTGCGCGCCGCGCTCGCGAAGCGCGGCACCGAGCGCGCCGCACTCTTCGACTGGCGCGACACCGCGCGGCGAACTCTAGAGGTCTATCAACGAGCCACAGGAGGAACGATGAAGGCGGAATGATGAATGATGAATTAGAATTTGTCCGTGGTCAGTTGTCAGTCGTCCGTTGTTTGAGCTTTATCGGCTCGACGCCAGCGACGTAACTCTAAAGCTGATGCAGCACATGCAACGGACAACTGACCACGGGTGACTGACCAGCCTTTAATTCATCATTCATCATTCCGCCTTCATCATTTCAGTCATGCGGATCGCCATCTTGGGGACGCGGGGCGTCCCCGCCAGCTACGGGGGCTTCGAGACCTTCGCCGAGCAGTTGTCCACGAGGCTGGCCGCGCGCGGCCACCACGTGACGGTCTATTGCCGGTCGCACTACGTCTCGCCCCGCCAGTTGGAGTTCCGCGGCGTCCACCTGAAAGTCCTCCCCACCATCCGCCACAAGTACTTCGACACGGTCGTCCACACCTTCGTCTCCGCACTCCACTCGGCCGGCTCGCGTTACGACGCCGCGCTCATCTGCAACGCCGCCAACGCCCCGTTCGCGACCATCCTGCGCGCGGCGGGCACGCCCGTCGCCATCAACGTGGACGGCTTAGAGCACAAGCGCAAGAAGTGGAACTGGATGGCGCGCCGCTACTACCTCGTCGCCGAAAAGCTCTCCACAGTCTTGCCGAACGAGACTGTCACGGACGCGCGCGTCATACAGGACTACTACCTCGCGCGCTACAACCACCCGACGACGATGATCGCCTACGGCGCGGAGGTACAGCGCACGCTCGACCGCGCGGCCGTCCGGCGCTGGGGCGTCGAGCCGAACCGCTACGTGCTCTACGTCTCGCGCCTTGAGCCGGAGAACAACGCGCACCTCGTCATCGAGGCGTTCAAGCGGGTGCGGACGCCGCACAAGCTCGTCATCGTCGGCGACGCGCCCTACGCGCACGAGTACATCCGCTCGCTCAAAGAGAGCGCGCGGCGCGACCCGCGGATCATCTTCACGAGCTTCGTCTTCGGCGACGCCTACCGCGCCCTGCAACAGAACGCCTACTGCTACGTCCACGCCACGGAGGTCGGAGGCACGCACCCGGCGCTCGTCGAGGCGATGGGCTTCGGCAACTGCGTGCTCACTCTGGCCGCGCCGGAGAACGTCGAGGTCGTCGGCGACGCCGGCATCACTTGGGCCGACGCCGCCGATCTCGAATCGAAACTGCGCGCCGTCTTGAGGGACGGCGCCATCGTCGCCGCCTACCGCCAGCGCGCGCAGAGGCGCGTCGGCCGCCACTACGACTGGGAGCACGTCGTCGATCAGTACGAAAACCTCTTCGCCCGCATGGCCGGCCGGCCCGAGCCGCACCCGGCCGGGTTTCTTGTTGGTGCGCGCGACGAGGCCGACGCGGCGGACGAACGACGGCCCGCGCCCGCCGTCGAAAAATCCTGACCCCGAACTCGGCACGCGCCGGGGGTTTCGGGCCGAAAGTCGGAGCGGGAGGGCGATCAAGTGATCGCCCTCCCGCTCCGACTTTGCGCGTGCCGCGCCGCACTGGCGCAGAGTGGTTCGTTCGCCCCCCTATTTCACGGCCTTCGCGCTGGCGGGTTTCTCGAAGAGCGCGTCGGGGGCGCGCTGGTTGAACTCGACCGAGTCGTAGTTGATGCGGCTCGTCTGGACGCCGGCGCGGTAGTGGTCGATGACGAAGGGGACGGTCACGCCCGAGAACGTCATGTGGCGCAGGAAGCGATCCTCCTCCAACTGCTCCTCGCCCTCTTTGTTCTTGCGCTTGTAGGAGACTTTGGCGGGCAGGAAGTCGCGCGCGCCGAACTCGTAATCGACCGCGAACCCGTCGGGGTAGGTCAGGCGCACGGCCTCGTTCCGACGCGCCAGCCCGGCCTCGCGCCGGCCCGCGTAGGTGAGCCGCGCGCCCTCCTTGCGCCACCAGCCGCGGAGCAGGCTGTCCAGGCTCGTCCGCATCGTGATACGAAAATCCTCGATCTGTTCGGGCCTCATGTCGTGGAGCGACTTCGCCATCCCGTCGTAAATCCAGCCCGTCGCGTCCGCGCCCACGCCGACGTTCGTCTGGATGCTGCGCACCCCCCGCGAGCGGAACTCCGTGCGCTCGCGGTCGGGGAAGGCGAGGTAGTCGAGGAAGGCGACGAGATCGCCGGGCACGCCCTTCGCGTACGGCGTGTAGTTGCCGCGCCCGACGACCGTGCGGACGTTCAGGTACGCGGCCCCGCCCACCGCCTCGACCGCGCGCTTGATGATCGACTCGGCGCGCTCGTCCGTCTCGGCGGCTGCGGCAATGTTGACTTCGACCTTCGGGGGCGCGTTGCCCGCCGGACTCTGCGCCGCGACGGCGTGCGCGGCCGAGAGTGCGAGCAGCGCGAGCAGCGCGGGCCGTGGGAAAAATTTCAGGGGCATGATCTTCTTTCCGTTGAGTGTGGAAACGGGTTCCGGCTCGCCGCCGGCTTCCGAGATTTAGAAGCGCGGACGCGGGAAAGGGTTTCAACGACTTCGGGAGAATCGCTGAAACCCTTTCGGTAACGCAAGCCGCGCGCGCCGGGCGCGTCAGTTGAGGCTCGGCGCGTCCGAGGCCATGATGCTGGGCGCGGCGTCGAGCGCCTTGATCGTGATCTCGCCGTCCTCGTAATCGACGACGAACTGCGTCGCCGTCTTCCACATCGCCGTGATCGGCAGCTTCACCTTCTCGTCGATGTGTCGCTTGAGGAAGCGCGCGCCGTAGGCCGGGCTGAACCCTTTCTCGGTCAGGCTGTCGAGCGCGCGCTCGGTGAGCACGAGCGACTTGCCCTGCCGCTCCATCTGGCGGCGGAGCCTGCCCGTGTAGAGCGTGGCGATCTGCTTGACCTCGTCCATCGTCAGCGGCGAGAAGACGATGAGTTCGTCGATGCGGTTGCGGAACTCCGGCGAGAAGCGCTGCTCGGCCGCCTTCATCACCGCGCCCTTCACCTCGCGCACGTCGCCCAGAGTCTTCGTGCCGAAGCCGAGCGGCTTCTCGTACTTCTTGAAGTTCTCCGAGCCGAGGTTCGAGGTCATGATCACGATGGCGTCGGAGAGATAGACCTTCTTGCCGCGCCCGTCCGTCAGCCAGCCCTCGTCGAAGGCCTGGAGGAACAGGTTCATCAAGGTCGGCGAAGCCTTCTCGACCTCGTCGAGCAGCAGCACCGTGTACGGGTTCTCGCGCAACTGCTCCGTGAGCACGCCGCCGCGCTCCGATCCGACGATGCCGCGCGGCATCCCGATCAGCTTCTCGATGCCGATGGTGCCGTCCGAGTATTCGGACATGTCGATGCGCACCATCTTCTCCTCGTCGCCGAACATGAACTCGGCGACGGCCTTCGCCAGCTCCGTCTTGCCGACGCCCGTGGGCCCCAGGAAGAGCAGGACGCCGTCGGGCTTGTAGTGCGATTCCTTCAACGGCCCCTTGTTCAGGCGCAGGCGCTGCGCGACCGCGTGGACGGCCTCCTTCTGGCCGATGACGCGGTGGCCGAGATCGTCCTCCATCGTGGAGAAGCGGTCGTTCGTGTCGCGGAAGATCATGTCGCGCGGGATGCGCGACTCCTGCGAGATCACGTCGATGATGTGCTCGGGCCGAACGATCATCGCTTCGGGTTCGTTGATCTCGACCTTGACGGCGGCCGTGTCCAACCAGCCGATGGCCTTGTCCGGGAGGTGCAAATTGCGGATGTACTTCGGGGCCATCTCAAGCGCCGTGTTGATGGCGTCGTCCGAGATGGTCACGGAGTAGTTGCGCTCAAGGCGGGGCCGGAGGCCCAGCAGAATCTCGCGCGTCTCCGAGAGCGTCGGCTCGTCAACCTTAACCAGACGGAAGCGGCGCGCGAGCGCCTCGTCCTCGGCGATGTACTCCTTGTACTCGGTGATGGTCGTCGCGCCGATGATCCGCATCTCGCCGCGCGCGAGGGCGGACTTGAACATGTTGGCGGCGTCGGAAGACGTGCCGAGCGCCGCGCCCGCGCCGATGATGGTGTGCGCCTCGTCGATGAAGAGGATCAGGTTCTCGCGCTCCTTGACCTCGTCGATGATGCCCTTGATGCGCTCCTCGAACATGCCGCGCAGCATCGTGCCGGCGACGAGCCCGCCCATCTGGAGGCTGACGATGTGCGCGCCGCGCAGGCGGGGCGGAACCTTCTCCGGCTCAAGCTCGATGACGCGCGCGAGGCCCTCGACGACCGCCGTCTTGCCCACGCCCGGCTCGCCGACGAGCATCGGCGAGTTGGCCCGCTCGCGGTGGCAGAGGATTTCGATCATCTGCTGGATTTCCTGCTCGCGGCCGATGGTCGGCGGAATCTTGTCCATGCGGGCGAGGCGGTTGAGGCTGGTGCCGAAGTGCTTGAGGTAGGCCGGCAGCTCGAACTTCTTGCGCGTCGCCTCGTCGTCCAGCTCGCGCGTGCGGACGCGCGCGCGGACGTTCTCGGAGAGCGTCTCGGAAGTCGTGCCGAAGGAGCGGCCGAGCATGGTCGCCAGCAGCCCGCCCTCCTGCGCGAGCGCCATGAAGAGGTCGGTGGCCTCGATGGTCTTGCGCTGCTGGGCGCGCGCGCGCTCCATCGCGCGCTTGAAGAGATCAATCGTTTCGGGCGCGATGCGCAGGCCCTTGCCGACGTGCTGGAAGCGGGCGTTGTCGAGCCGCCGCTCGATCTGCGCGCGCACGGCCACGGGGTCGAGCGACAGATCGCGGATCGTCTGGTCGAACATTTCTGCTTCTTCCGTGACGAAAGCGTGGAGAATGTGTTCGACGGCGATGTAGTTCTGATCGCGGCGCTTCGACTCGCTCATCGCGTGTTCGAAAATCCGCTGCCCCGACTCGCCGAAGCGATCTTTGTACGTTCCTAAGTCAACCATTTCAAACCCTCTTGATCTAACAGACGCGAGCCAGTTCGCGGCTGAAGAAAGAAACCCGCCGGACGCCGCCGAAGAAGTCGAACGTCCGACGGGCCGCGATACCTTTTTCCTATCCAAAAAACCTGTCGCCGCGTGCCGCCAGTTCGGCTTTTGTTAGATGCCGCGAGGGTGTGCCCCGTTGCGTTTCGGGACACGCTCATCATAGCACACGGCGGGGCAGCAAATATCAAGCCAAAAATTTCGGAGTCCGCCGCCCCCGCCCCTCGCACGCGATCCGAAAACTCTACGCCCGGCGCGCGGGCTTCGGATTGTCACGCGGGTGTGACGGGGGCCGACGGACTCCGTGTGTCAACGCGAAGCGAGAGTTAGAAATCGTAGTCCTCGCCGCCCGGCATCGGGGGCGCGGCGGCCTTCTTCGGCTCGGGCGCTTCGGTGACGGCCGCCCCCGTCGTCAGGAGCAGCGCGGCGACCGAGACGGCGTTCTGCAACGCCGTGCGGACGACCTTCGTCGGGTCGATGATGCCGGCGGCGACGAGGTCTTCGTACTCGCCCGTCGCCGCGTTGTACCCCCGCGTCGCGCCCTTCGACTCCTCGACCTTGCCGATGACAATCGCGCCGTCAACGCCCGCGTTCTCGGCGATGCGGCGGATCGGCTCCTCCAACGCGCGGCGGAGGATGCGCACGCCGGTCTGCACGTCCGGGTCGTCGTCCTCGGCCTCGAACTTGTCGAGCGCCTTCGCGGCGCGAAGGAGTGCGACTCCGCCGCCCGGCACGATCCCTTCCTGCGCGGCGGCGCGCGTGGCGTTGACGGCGTCGTCCACGCGCATCTTCTTCTCCTTCATCTCGGTCTCGGTCGCCGCGCCGACGCGGATGACGGCGACGCCGCCCGCGAGCTTCGCCAGCCGCTCCTGAAGCTTCTCGCGGTCGTAGTCCGACGTGGTCTCTTCAATCTGCGCGCGGATCGCCTTGACGCGCCCCTGGATCGCTTTCGACTCGCCCGCCCCCTCGACGACCGTCGTGTTCTCCTTATCGACGATGACGCGCTTGGCCGTGCCCAAGTCTTCGACCGTCACGTTCTCCAACTTGATGCCGAGGTCTTCCGTGATGACGCGCGCGCCCGTGAGCGCGGCGATGTCTTCGAGGATGGCCTTGCGCCGGTCGCCGAACGCCGGGGCCTTGACGGCGCAGACGCGCAGCGTTCCGCGCAGGCGGTTGACGACGAGCGTGGCGAGCGCGTCGCCCTCGACGTCTTCGGCGATTATCAAAAGCGGCCGACCTTGGTTGGCCGTCTGTTCGAGGACTGGGAGGAGGTCGCGCATCGCGGCGATCTTCTTCTCGTGGAGCAGGATGAAAGGCTCTTCGAGCACCGCCTCCATCCGGTCGGGGTTCGTCACGAAGTAGGGCGAGAGGTAACCGCGGTCGAACTGCATGCCCTCGACGATGTCCAGCTCGGTCTGCATCGTCCGCGACTCTTCGACGGTGACGACGCCGTCCTTGCCGACGCGCTCCATCGCCTCGGAGATCAGCTCGCCCAGCTCGCGGTCGTTGTTCGCCGAAACGGAGGCGACGTTCGCCAGCTCCTCCTTGCCCTTGACCTTCTTCGACTGTCGCTCAAGCTCCTCGACCGCGCGCGCGGCGGCGAGTTGAAGCCCGCGCTGCAAGGCCATCGGGTTCGCGCCCGCCGTCACGTTCTTGACGCCCTCGCGGAAGATGGCCTGGGCCAACACGGTCGCCGTGGTCGTGCCGTCGCCCGCCGTGTCGTTCGTCTTCGTGGCGACCTCCTTGACCATCTGCGCGCCCATGTTCTCGTACTTGTCCTTGAGGTCGATCTCCTTGGCGACCGTCACGCCGTCCTTGGTGATCGTCGGCGATCCCCACTTCTTGCCGAGCACGACGTTGCGCCCCTTAGGCCCCAGCGTCACGCGCACCGCGTTCGCCAACTTGTCGACGCCCCGCAGCATCGCGCCCCTCGCGTCCTCGCTGAACCTCACCTCTTTAGCTGCCACTTTTAGTCTCCTTGAAAATGTCCGTTGTCCGTAGTCAGTCGTCTCGTGCCGTTCGATCTCGAATGACCGCCGCGCCGCTCGCTAACAACTGACGGCGGACGACCGACGACTGACGAATCTTTCAATCGCCCGCGGCCTGCGCGCCGCCGCCGCTCGCGCGGCCGACCTGCACGCGCGCCGGGCGGAGTAGCTGGCTCCCGATCTTGTAGCCGCGCGAATGCTCGGCCGTGACCGTGTTGTCGCGCCCCGGCTCGACCTCGACGGTGTCAACGGCCTCATGCAGTTCGGGGTTGAAGGGCTGTCCGACCGACTCGACCGGCTCGACGCCCGCCGCGCCGAGGGCCGACTCGAAGCCGGCGAGCGTGCCGCGCAGGCCGTCCAGCAGGCTTTCGAGCGTGCCGCCCTGCTCGGCCGCGTCGAGCGCGCGACGGAGGTTGTCAACGACGGGCAGCAGGGAAGTGATGAAGTTCGCCTTCTCGCGCGTCACCCGCTCGTCGGCGTTGCGGTTCAGGCGGCGGCGCACCTCGTCCGTCTCGCGCTGCAACTCGGCGCGCACCTGCTCGAAGCGCGACTGCACGTCCTGCGCCTTCTGTTCGGCCGCGCGCGTTCTGGCCTCCAACTCCTCGACGTACTTCGGCTTCAGGCTCGGCTCCTCGGCCGCGGCCTCGTCAACTCGGACGCCCTCCGCCTCGTCGAAGTGCACGCGCCTGCGGTCGCGCACGCGCACCCCGCCCTCGTCGCGGCCCTCCTCGTCCCTGCGCTCGGACTCCTCCGCCCTCTGTCTCTTCTGCATGACTGCTTAACTTTACCCCTCGAAGAAAGATAGCAAACTACCGTGAACCGTAACAGGCGACGGGTGACAGGTAAAAACCTTGCTCTCTCCTGTCACCCATCACGGTTCACCCGGCACGGCGTTCATTTAATCTCGATCTTGACTTTGCCCGACGGCCGCGCGGCGCGCTTTGGGAGGCGGAGTCTGAGCACCCCGTCCTTGTATTCGGCCGCGATGCGCTTTTGATCGACGTTGGGCGGGAGCGGGCCGAAGCGGCTGGCGAAGCGGCCCGACGGGCGGTGCCCGCGCCCGCGCCGCTGCCCATCGTCGGCCGCGCGCTCGCCGCGGACGGTCAGGCGGTTGTCGTCGATGCCCACGTCGAGCGAGTTGCGGTCGATGCCCGGCAGGTCAATCGCGATGACGAACGAGTCGTCGGTCTCGTAAACGTCCGAAGCCGGCGTCCAGTCGGCGCGCTCGATGTCGTCCTCGCGCGCGGCGTTCCGCTGATCGGCCGCGTTGCCCGCCATGTCCTCGAACAGTCGATTCAGGCGATCCTGTAGAGCCGCGTAGTCGCGCCAGTCGCCCCAGTTGTTGTGCGCCATCTTCGAGCCTCCTGGTTTGCAGCCGGCGAACGGGGACAGGGGAATCGCGTAAGCGCGCGGCGCGCGGCTGCCATGCTTGCCTCCCGACATGAAATCATCCTCGCGCGTCAGGCCGCTGCGGCGGCGGCCTCCGCGTTGAAGCGCATCTCGTCGCCCTCGGCCGAGACGCGGACGGTCTGCCCGGGCAGCACCTCGCCGCGCAAGAGCTTCGACGCGAGCGGGTTCTGCACGAGCGTCTGGATGGCGCGCTTTAAGGGGCGCGCGCCGTAGAGCGGGTCGTAGCCCTCGCGCGCGAGCAGGGCGCGGGCCGAATCGTCGAGCACGATTGAGATGTTGCGCTCGGCCAGGAGCGAACGCAGACGTTCGAGCTGCACGTCGATGATGCGGCCGATCTGATCGCGCGACAACTGGTGGAAGATCACTATGTCGTCGATGCGGTTCAGGAACTCCGGCTTGAAGTGGCCGCGCAGCACTTCGAGCACCGCCTCGCGCACCTGTCCCTCGTCGTCGGCGACGGCCTGAATCTCCCGGCTGCCGAGGTTCGAGGTCATGATCAAGACCGTGTTCTTGAAGTCCACGGTGCGACCCTTCGAGTCGGTCAGCCGGCCGTCGTCGAGGATTTGCAGCAGCACGTTGAACACGTCCGGGTGCGCCTTCTCGATCTCGTCGAACAGGACGACCGAGTAGGGCCGGCGGCGGACGGCCTCGGTCAACTGCCCGCCCTCCTCGTAGCAGACGTAGCCCGGCGGCGCGCCGATCATGCGCGCGACCGCGTGCTTCTCCATGTACTCGGACATGTCGAGCCGGATCATCGCCCGCTCGTCGTCGAACAGAAACTCTGCGAGGGCGCGGGCGGTCTCGGTCTTGCCGACGCCCGTTGGCCCAAGGAAGATGAACGAGCCGACGGGGCGGTTCGGGTCTTGGAGGCCGGCGCGCGCGCGGCGCACGGCGTTCGAGACCGCGGTCAGGGCCTCGTCCTGCCCGATGACGCGCTGAGACAGTCGCTCCTCCATCGTGACGAGCTTCTGCATCTCGCCTTCGAGCATCTTCGAGACGGGGATGCCCGTCCACTTGGCGACGACGAGCGCCACGTCCTCCTCGTCAACCTCCTCCTTGAGCATGACGCCGTCGCGCTGAAGCTCTGCGAGCTTGGCCTGCTCGTCGCTGAGCTTCCGCTCCAATTCGGGGATGCGGCCGTACTGAAGCTCCGCGGCGCGCGCCAGATCGCCCGCGTTGCGCGCCTGATCGAGTTGCAGCCGCAACTGCTCAAGCTCGTTCTTGGCCTCGCGCATCCGCTCGATCTCTTCCTTCTCGGACTGCCACTTGGCCTTCATCCCCGAAGCCTTCTCACGCAGATCGGCGATGCGCTGCTCGATGTCGCGCAGGCGCGCCTTCGATCTCTCGTCCTCCTCGCGCTGCAAAGCCTGGCGCTCGATTTCGAGCTGGAGGATTTCGCGCTCAAGCACGTCGATCTCCTGCGGCAGCGAGTCGATCTCGATGCGGAGGCGCGAGGCCGCCTCGTCGATGAGGTCAATCGCCTTGTCGGGCAGGAAGCGGTCGGTGATGTAGCGGTTCGAGAGCGTGGACGCGGCGACGATGGCCGAGTCCTTTATGCGGACGCCGTGGTGAGCCTCGTAACGCCCTTTGAGTCCGCGCAGGATCGCGATGGTGTCCTCGACCGTCGGCTCGCCGACGTAAACCTGTTGGAAGCGGCGCTCCAACGCGGCGTCCTTCTCGATGTGCTTCTTGTACTCGTTGAGAGTGGTCGCGCCGACGCAGCGCAGCTCGCCGCGCGCGAGCGCGGGCTTCAACATGTTCGAGGCGTCAATCGCGCCCTCGGCCGCGCCCGCGCCGACCAGCGTGTGCAGCTCGTCGATGAAGAGCACGATCTGCCCCTTCGCGTTCTCGATCTCTTTCAAGACCGCCTTCAAACGATCCTCGAACTCGCCGCGGTACTTCGCGCCCGCGAGCATCGAGCCGAGGTCGAGGCCGACGAGCCGCTTGTTGCGCAAGGTTTCGGGCACGTCGCCGGAGACGATCCTTTGCGCGAGCCCTTCGACGATGGCGGTCTTGCCGACGCCCGGCTCGCCGATGAGCACGGGGTTGTTCTTCGTGCGGCGCGAGAGCACCTGGACGGTGCGGCGGATCTCGTCGTCGCGGCCGATGACGGGGTCGAGCTTGCCCTGGCGCGCGAGGTCGGTCAGGTCTTTGGCGTACTTCGCGAGCGCCTGGTAGTTGGCCTCGGCGTTCTGGTCTGTGATGCGCGAGCCGCCGCGCATCTCGCCGATGACTTTCAGCAGATCGTCGCGGCTGACGCCGTGCTGCCGAAGGATGCGGCCCGCGGCGCCGTCCTTTTCGTCGGCGATTGACGCGAGAATGTGCTCGGTCGAGACGTACTCGTCCTGCATCCCCTCGGCCTGCTTCTGCGCCGACTGGAAGAGCTGTGTGGTGCGCGGGCTGAAATACTGCTGGCCGCCCTGCACCTTGGGCTGGCGCGCGATCTCGGCCTGCACGTCGTTTAAGACGACCTGCAGGTTCGCGCCGAGCTTGCCGAGGAGCGGGCGCACTATCCCTTCGCTCTGTTCGAGCATGGCGAGCAGCAGGTGCTCCGGCTCAACCGACTGGTGCTGGTTGCGCTCGGCGATCTCGACCGCCGACTGGACGGCCTCCTGCCCGCGCAATGTGAAACGATCTAGACGCATGATTGCTGAAACCTACTTCTGCGAACCGCAACTTACCTCTACGAAGCCTGACCGCGAACTCGCGTGTGCGAGCCTCTGACCCGTGCGCGCGGGACGGCGGGCGGAAGTCCCGCCGCGCGCCGTCCCGCGTAACTCATTCGGTCTTCTTACTACTCACTCGCCGGCCGCGCCTTAGCGCCCCGCGGCTTTTCCCTTGCCGGCCGCCCGCGGCTCCTCGGCTTTCGCCTCGATGGTGCGGGGATGGCCGCCGCCCTCGGCCGACTCGCCGGCGATCTCGATGCGGCGGGCCTTCACCTCCTCGCGCTTCTGGAGCACTACGCGCAGCACGCCGTTCTTGTACTCGGCCGCGGCGCTCTCGGCAGAGACGGTCTGCGGCAGCGTGAAGGAGCGCGAGAACTGCCCGTAGGCGCGCTCGACGCGGTGGTAGTTGTCGCCCTCGTCGCGCTTCTCGAAGCGGCGCTCGCCCCGGAGCGTCAGGACGTTGTTCTCGACCGTCAACTCGAAGTCCTCGCGGTTCATGCCCGGCAGCTCGGCTTCGAGGACGATGTTGTCCTTGTTCTCGTAGATGTCAACGCTGGGCGTCCAGGCGCCGCGGGCGATGCCCTCGTCGCCGAAGCCGCGCGTCATGCCCGACGAGAAGAGGCGGTTGACCTCGTCCTGAAGGGCGCGCAGGTCGTGGAACGGATCGTAACGGGTGATTGACATGATTTTTGTTCTCCTCCCTTCAAAGGATTAGTGATTTCGGAATCTCGCCAGAGACCCACTTTCGAGCCTGATTTTACTGGCTGAGCGTACCAAGATAATAATACCTGAGTCCCCTATTGTCAAGTATCTCTTTCAAAGACTAAAGGCAGTTCAAGCTCTATCGATTGGGCGCAGAATATTCGGTAAATATCGCCTTCACAGAAATGTAATGAACAAAACCGTCAAACTTGCCGTATCATGTGCACTAATAGGGCTAATCGGGTTCTTAAAATCTATCTTGCTGCCGTCAGGCTGAGTCTTTAACAGATGCTGGACGAGAAGGACGAGAAGATTCTAGAGGTTTTGCAGGCCGACGGGCGGATGACCAACGTCGAGCTGGCGCGTTTGGTCGAGCTGACGCCGTCGGCGACGCTCGAGCGCGTCCGCAAGCTCGAAGAGCGCGGCTTCATCAGAGGCTACGCGGCGGCGCTCGACCCGCGGTCGCTGGGTCTGGGGCTGGTGGCCTTCATCTTCGTGCGCGCCGACGAGAACGAGAATCTGTTCGCGGGCGCGGAGGGGACGGCAGAGGGGCTGGCCGCGTTGCCTTCGGTGCAGGAGGTTCACCACCTCGCGGGCGAAGACTGCTTTCTGGTCAAGGTGCGCGCGCGCGATACGGACGACCTCTACCGCGTGCTGAAAGACGAGTTCGGACAGTTCAAGGCTATCCGCTCGACGCGGACGACCATCGTGCTGAAGACGGTTAAGGAGTCGCAGAGTCTGCCGGTCAGGCAGGGTAAGGCGGTGAGGTGATGAAGGGCAGGGAGAAGGTGCTGGCTTACGGCTCTTGGCTGGCGGTCTGCTTCTTCTGGGGGACGACGTACCTCGCGATCCGCGTCGGGTTGGAGACTCTGCCGCCGACACTCTTCGGTGGCCTGCGCTTCCTGCTGGCGGGGTCGGTACTGTTCGCCTTCGTCCGCTGGCGGGGGGAGCGCCTGCCGCGCGGGCGCGAGTGGTTGAATCTCGCGCTGGTGGGCGTGCTGCTTTTGGGCGTCGGCAACGGCGTCGTGGTGTGGGCCGAGCAGTGGATTTCGAGCGGGATGACGGCGCTGTTGATCTCAACGTCGCCCTTCTGGGTCGTGGCCGCGGAGCGCGTGGGGCGCGGCGGCGAGCGCGCGGGTGCGTCCGTTCTGCTCGGCCTGCTGATGGGGTTCGCTGGGATGGCGCTCTTGGTCGGGCCGGAGCTGTTCGGCGCGCACCTCGACGCGCGCTTCCTCCTCGGCGTCGTGCTCTTGCAGGCGGGCTGCGCTTCGTGGTCGGGCGGGAGCGTGTTCGCGAAGCGGCACCCGACGAAGGTCGCGCCGCTGATGAGTGCGGCCGTGCAGATGCTCGCGGGCGGCGCGGCGCTGACTCTGGTCGGCTCGGCGCGCGGCGAGTGGGCCGCGCTCGATTTCAACGCGCGCACGCTCGGCGCGTTCCTCTACCTCGTGGTCTTCGGCTCGCTCGTCGCGTACACGGCCTACACCTACGCGATACAGAAGCTGCCGCTGTCGCTCGTCTCGACCTACTCTTACATCAACCCCGTCATCGCGGTCGTGTTGGGGTGGCTGCTGCTCGGCGAGCCGCTGGGCTGGCGCGTGGCCCTGGGCGCGGCCGTCATCCTGTGCGGGGTGGCCGTGGTGAAGGGCACGCCGCCGAGGGCGGAGGGCGTGGGGGCCGAAAACGCCGGGTCGGGCGAGTCAGACGGCAACGTGCCCGTGACGGCACAGAAAGTCTGTTCGGCGGGCGCGGACTGAAGACGAAGGCCGGCGGTTGGATCACAGACAGCGGGCGACTTCAAAAGTTGCGAAGCCGCCTTGAACACGGTGGCTTGGGCGGGCAGGTCAGTACCGCCTGCGGTAGCGGGCGGGTCTGTGTCGCCTGAGACCCGCCCGCTACCGCAGGCGGTACTGACCT
>DATHBT010000052.1:0-13346 GCA_035295985.1 Pyrinomonadaceae bacterium
GGACGGGAAGTTCTCGCGCTTCCTCGTCGAGGAGTCGCCCGTGATGGAGCCGGCGCTCTCCGCGCGCCACCCGCTCGTTAAGACCTACCGCGCGCAGGGGCTGGACGACCGCGCGGCCACCGCGCGCTTCGGCCTGACCCCTTACGGCTTCCACGCGATCATCCTCTCCCCTTCGGGCACGTACTACATAGACCCTTACCGCCGCGGCGACGCGGTCAACCACATCAGTTACTTCAAGAGTGACTTCCCGCGCACCGACTCGCACACCTTCGAGTGCCAGTTGCACACGCCCGAGGGGCGCGACAACGAAACCTTCTCGGCCGAGAGCGCGGCCGGCTTCGCCGCCACGCGCCCCAACGGCGGGACGCTCCGCACCTACCGCCTCGCCTTCGCCGCCAACTACGAGTACTCGGACTTCCACAGCGACGACCTCGTCCCCGACAAGGCAGAGGTGCTCGCGCAGGGCCTCGTCCCGGCGGTCAACCGCGTCAACGCCATCTACGAGCGCGAGGTCGCGGTGACGATGAAGCTCGTCGCCAACGAGGAGCTGATCATCTTCAACACGCCGGCCGACCCTTATGTCAACGAAGAGGGCATCTCGATGCTGGTCACGAACCAGGCGACGATTGACGCCCTGATCGGCCCCGACAACTACGACATCGGGCACGTCGCCTCGACGGGCGGGGGCGGCGTCGCCTTCCTCGGCGTCGTATGCAGCATCCAGAAGGCCGGCGGCGTGACGGGCCTGCCGCAGCCGACGGGCGACCCGTACTACGTCGATTACGTGGCCCACGAGATGGGCCACCAGTTCGGCGGCAACCACACCTTCAACGGCACGACCGGCTCCTGCTCCGGCAACGGCAACCCGGAGACGGCCTACGAGGTCGGGAGCGGCTCCACGATCCAGGCCTACGCGGGCATCTGCACGGGCCAGAACCTCCAGCGCAACAGCGACGACTACTTCCACGGCGTGAGCTACGACGAGATTCTCACGCACATCACGACCGACGCCGATGTCTGCGCCGTCAAGACCCCGACGGGAAACAATGCGCCGTCGGTCGAAGCCGGGGGCGACTACACGATCCCCGCGCGCACGGCGTTTACGCTCACCGCCGTGGGCAGTGACGCAGACGGCGACACGCTCACCTACGCCTGGGAGCAGTTCGACCTCGGCCCGTCCGGCGACGGCCGCGCGGACAACGGCTCGTCGCCCATCTTCCGCTCCTTCAAGCCGACCCTCGACCCCTCGCGCACGCTCCCCAGGATGGCCGACCTGCTGGGGAACACGCAGACGTACGGCGAACTCATGCCGACCACCAACCGCACGATGAACTTCCGCGTCACCGCGCGCGACAACCGCGCCGGGGGCGGCGGCGTGGATTACGACTCGATGAAGGTCAACGTCACGGCGGCGGCCGGGCCGTTCGTCGTCACCTCGCCGGACGGCGACGCCTGCTGGCAGGGCGACTCGGCGCGGACGGTCACGTGGGACGTGGCTAACACAGACCGCGCCCCCGTCAACGCATCGAGCGTTGACATACATCTTTCGACCGACGGGGGCCAGACCTTCCCCGTCCTGCTCGCCGCGGGCGTGCCGAACGACGGCGCGCAGGAGGTGGCCGTGCCCTCCTCGGTCTCCACCGAGAACGCGCGCATTCGCGTCTCCGCGTCTGGCAACATCTTCTTCGACGTGTCGAACAAGGACTTCTACGTGAACCCGCCCGCGAAGGCCCGGCCTCCCGTGGCGAACAACGACGCGGCGGCAGTCCAGTTCCAGACCCCGACCTTCATCCCCGTGATGGCGAACGACGCGAGCGCGTGCAACCCGACGCTCGCCATCGCCGCCGTCCAGTCGCCCACCGCCAACGGGGGCACGGCCGTCGTCCACGACAACGGGACGCCCGGCTTCACGTTCGACGACGGCATCCTCTACACGCCGCCGGTTGACTACTCCGGCCCCGACCAGTTCGGCTACACGCTCAGCGGCGGCGAGCTGACGGACGACGCCACGGTGACCGTGACCGTCGCATCCTTCTGCCCGCTCGCGCCGACGGGCGGCTCCCTCGCCAACTTCGAGGCCGACAACAACGGCTTCACGGTGCAGACGGCCCGCAACCTGCCGGCCAGCCGCCCCTGGACTCGCCTGCCCGACCCGCAGGCGCACAGCCCCGCCTTCTCCTTCTTCACGGACGGCGCGGCGACGCAGGGCGCGTCGGGCGGCAAGGACGACCGCCTCGTCTCGCCGCCGCAGTTCGTCAGCGCCACGAGCCGCCTCATCTTCTGGCACCGCTACGATCTCGAAGTGGGGTGGGACGGCGGCGTGCTCGAAGTCTCGACCGACGGCGGCGCGACTTACATGGACATCACCGATCCGGGCGCGGGCGGCGTCTTCCTGAGCGGCGGCTACAGCGACCAGACGATGAGCGCCGACAGCCCGCTCGCGGGCCGCAAGTCCTGGACGGGTAGATCGCCGAGCTTCCTCAGCCCCGCCGGCATGAACAAGGTGGAGGTTGACCTCTCCGCGCTCGCCGGGCAGACCGCCGTCTTCCGCTGGCGCATGATCGCCGACGCCCTGACGCCCGACGAGGCCGTCGGCTGGTGGGTTGACGACGTGCAGTTCACCAACCTGCTCGTCGCCACCGTCTGCAACAAGCCGCCCTTCGCCTTCAGCCAGTCGGTCACGACCGACGAGGACACGCCCGCCGCCGTCACGCTCGACGCGACCGACCCGGAGGGCAACCCCGTGACCTACGCGGTCGAGACCGGCCCCGCGCATGGCACGCTCTCCGGCACCGCGCCGAACCTGACTTACACACCGGCGCGCGACTACAACGGGGCGGACAGCTTTACGTTCCGCGCGAGCGACGGCGAGAACCGGTCGAACCTCGCCACCGTCTCGATCACCGTCAACCCGGTTGACGACCCCGTGGCCGAAACAATCGAGGACGACGACCCGCGCGTCTCCTACTCCGACGCCTGGCACCTGGTCGGCGGGGCGGGCAGCGCCGGCCACTTCCGCTACCACACGGGCAACGGCCCCGGCCACTCAGCGGCGCTCGACTTCGAAGTGCCCGCGGGCAAGACCGGCTCCGTCACCTACTACTTCGCCCGGAGCACCAGGGGCGGGAAGGCCGACGTCTATCTCGACGGCGCGTTCAAGGGGACGGTCAGCTACAAGGGCGCGACGGGATCGACCAAGTCGCCCGAGTTCTCCGACTCCTACAGCGTGCGCTTCGAGGGCCTCGCGCCGGGCGCGCACCGGGTCGAGATCAGGAACATGGGCGACGTGGTCTATCTCGACCGCTTCGTCCTCGAAACGGCCGCCTCCGCGGCGCGGCCAGCCGCCGGGCCGGGCGCGACCTCGGAGCAGTCCGGCACGGTCGGCGCGGGGAAGAGCGCGGGCAGCAGTTACGCCGTGCCGGCCAACGCGCAGTCTTTGTCGGTCGTGACGGAGTCGAGTCTGAACCTCCCGTTCAAGCTCGTCCTCGTCGATCCCACGGGCCTGACGCTCCAAACCGCCGACTCGTCGAACGGCATCGCTACGATCAGTCAGCCCGTCGCCGGGGGGAAGACTTACGCCATCAAAGTAGTCAACCTCGGCCTCGGCCCGCTGGAAGTGACCACGACGACGACCCCGCATGTGACGCGCTAAGGGCAGAGGCCGGCGGCGGCGTGCGATTCGCGCACGCCGCCGCCGGCCTAACAACCCCCGTCCCCCGACGAACGACTCAGCCCGACGCCGCTATAACGAACTAAAAATCAGTCAACGGAGGAATGTAGGTCATGAAGGCTTACGTGAACGGTACTCGTGTGCAATATTTCAGCCTCGCGCGCAAGGTCAAAGGCCGCCGGGCGCTCACGGCGCTGCTGGCGCTGGCGCTCGCCGCGCTACTAACAGGCCCCCAGTTCATTAACTCCGCGCCGCCCGCCCGCGCCGCCGGATCGAACCCCGCTTACGTCGATCTCGACGGGCACGAGAAGCGCGTCCCCGACATCCACGCGAGCGCCGCACTCGTCACGCCGCGCGCGCCGTCGGCCGCGCAACTGCGCGCGCTCGACGATCTCAAAGCTAACCTGAACGACCGCAGCGTCACGGCGCGCTGGGATCAGGCCACCGGCTCGGTTGACGTGGTTTATGACTTCGCCACCGCGCCCTCATCCCTCGAACCGGAGGCTGCCGCGCGCGCCTTCGTCGAGTCGAACGCCGCGCTCTTCGGCATCACTGACGCGGGCGCGCTCCGGCTCAAGTCGAACGTCGAGGCGCTCGGCGGCAACCTCCTCTACTTCGATCAGGTTCACAACGGGCTGACCGTCGTGGGCGGCGGCGTCGGCGTCGTCATGGACGGCCAGCGCCGCGTGAGGATGGTCTCCGGGCCGTACTACTCCGGGCTGTCTCTCGACACCACGCCGACCTTAGACGGCGCGGCGGCCGTCGCCGCGGCCCGTGCCGACCTTGCGAGCTACGGCATCGAGTGGACGAGCACCGTCGCCTCTGTGATGAACCCCGCGATGGACGTGCTCGAAGCGCAGCTCGGCGTGCTCGCCACGCCGCGCCCCGAACTCAACATCGTCCCGACGCACGACGGCGCGCGACTCGCCTACGGCTTCTACGTCTTCTCGCGCAACCCCTTCGGCTACTACCACTACCAGATCGACGCCGCGACGGGCGAAGTCCTCGCCCGCGCGGATCAGGTCAACTACCAGCAGCCGAACCCGCTCCCCTACACGGCCGACATCTACCCCTCAAGCCCGGTCATCGCCAACCCCGACACGGCCGAACTCGCGCTCGACGAGAAGGGCGAGCCGAAGGGGATGCTCCGCGTTCAGCTCCGCAACTACAACCCCGGCATGCACGTCGGCGCTGTGAGCGGGACTTACGCCGGCCCGAACGCGCTCGTCTATAACGTGCTCGCCACCAAGCTCCCGTTCGCGCAGGCCGCGCTCGGCACGTTCCACTTCCGCCAGAACAACCTGCCCCTGGAGGCGCAGCCGAACGAGCAGGACGATCTGGCCGAGCCGGCGCAGCACATCGACGGCGTCAACAACTTCTTCTTCATCAACTACCTGATGGAGTACATCAAGCACGTCCACATCGCGAGCGACCGCCAGCACGCGCCGTTCGGGCAGGGCCACTTCCCCGACAGCTTCCCGAACAGCGACAAGCCGCTCGTCGGCATCGTCCACTTCCCGTCGGATCACGGCCAGCTCAACCTCTCGGGGCCGACCGACACCTCAAGCCCCGAGGCGGCCTTGCGCTCCTCGCTCGGCATGGACAACGCCTTCTCGCTCTCGACGACGCAGACCGTCGCCGGGCAGACCATCGTCGTCAACCCGACGGCCTACGGCCACGGCTACGCCTCGAACGACTTCGCCAAGGACGGGCCCGTCGTCTATCACGAAGGGATGCACTCGATCTCCACGCCGATAGCGGGCCTGCGCGCCGCGCCCGAAGGCGGCGCGCTCAACGAGGGACAGGCCGACTGCTGGGCCTACTCGATCACGAACGACAAGGTCTTGGGCAACTACATCGTCAACGCGCCGATACGCCGCGCGAGGACGCGCGCGACGGGCGTCGATCCCGACCTGCGCCAGTGGATCCGCAACGCCGACTCCGGCCTCACCTACACGCGCCTCGGCACTTCGGGCGCCGGGGGGAACGCCTACCAGGTTCACCGCGACGGCGAGATTTACGCCGCGACGATGATCGACATACGCGAGCTGATGCACCTCTACCAGAAGGGCGGGGCCTTCAAGCGCCCCAACTTCCTGAACGGCGCCATCGACGTGAGCATCCCGCTCGCGCAGGAGACGTGGGAGCGGCTGCTGCTCGGCCAGATTTACGTCCTCGGCACGATGGAGCCGGACACCTTCGTCCGCGCCCGCGACGCCATGATCGTGGCCGACGCCTTCCTCTACCCGACCGACGCGCTCGACCCCGACGCGCCGGGCCAGCACCGCGCGCTCATCGAGCAGGTCTTCGCCGCGCACGAGATCGGGAAGAACGCCGTCGCCCCGGCGAACGCTTCCAGCCCGCAGACCGTCTCGACCGAGGTATCCGCCTTCGCTGCTTCCCAGCCGAAGCTCGCCGCGACGGCCGGCGTGACCGTCACGCTCGAATCGCCGAGCGCCAACCGCGTCTCGTGGCAGCCGGTTCAGGGCGCGCTCGGCTACGAGGTCTTGAAGCGCGAGATCGGGCGGGAGGGCCAGCGCCTGAACAGGCCGGTCTCGACGCGCCCGTACCGCGAGGGCGACTCGCAGGTGGACGGCTACCTGCACGTCGATTACGTGAGCGCCGATCAGACCAGCTACGTTGACAGCGGCTTCATCGAGAGCGGCTTCGTCCGGCGCGGCCTCAACAACCCGGCGGCCTTCGAGTACGTCGTCCGCACGCTCAGCGTCAACCCGAACAAGCAGCTCGGCGTCTCCGACAAGAGCGCGGCGGCGCGTGCGCCCTTCGCCGTCACGGACGTGAGCGAGAGCGTGGAGAAGATAAACAGCAACTACTCGCTCGCGGGTGGCAAGTTAGAGTTCGACCAGGTGCTCAGGAATCTCGGGGCCGGGGCCTTCGACGGCACGATCTACGAACCCGTAGAGTTCCGCATCAACTCGATCTCGGATTCCACCGTGACGGTCGCCAACGCCGAGAACGGCGGGACGGGCAAGCCGGGCAGCCCCGCCCTCTTCTACTACCGCCAGAAACTCCTGAAGGGGCAGACTTCTGCCCCGCGCCGGCTGAGCTTCAACGCCCCGCGGTCGCAGCTCTTCACCTTCGACGCGGTGATAACCGCCCTCGTCCAAACGGCTCCGGGCGGCGGTGCGACCGGCCAGCAGCAAACCTCCTCCACCCAGAGCACGGGCGGAGGCTCCACCGGAGGCTCGTCGCTCACCGGCCTGACGAGTGGCGGCACGCTATCAAGCGGCTCGACGGTCACGCGGGTCGTCCGCTACACCGTCAACCCGCTCAGCGGGACGGTCACGACGCAACTGATCAAGTAACGACCCGTCGGGAGACGAAACGAAGCGGCGTGGGGGCGTTTAAAAGCCCTCACGCCGCTCGTGCTTTCGCCGAACCCTCACTTCTCGCCGCTCGCCTGATACGGCTTCCGGTACGCCTCTCGCAGCCCGCGCCGCGCTCCCTCGTATTCGAGGTTGTAGAGCGCCCCGTGCCCCTGCGCCCGCGGTTGGTCGAGGCGCGCGCGATCAGCTTCGCCCTGACGCGCTGCGTCAGGCGTCTGCCCGAGCGAGACGCCTGACGCGGCGATGACGATGACGGCGATCCTGATGTACCTTTGAAAGCCCACGGGGTCTTTCGTCGGCCCGCGGCCCGCCGGCGGGCGAGACGGAATGACGGCAACCAGACCCCTTCTCGTCGCCCCTCCTCGCGGGGGTTTAGGACAGTTCAACAAGTATCACATCCCACGCCGCGCCTTCGCCCGGCCTCGCTTATGTTACTCAGGCGGGCCTGCGGCCCGTGGCGGCTGTCGCCGCCCTGAATGATGCGCCGGGAGGATTACGACTGATCATGAATTCCGCTATGCCTTCACCGCGCGCGCGCGGCCGTGCGCGTTGGGGACGGCCGCAGATCTTCTTTCTCAGCCGGGCGATCACCTGCCTCGCCGTCGCCGCCTCAATCGGCTCGCTCTTCTTACGCCCCCCCGGCCTCCTGTGGCAGGCGGCCGACGTGCTGCTGCGCGCCTACCTCATCTTCGTCGGCACGGTCATGGCGCACGAGGGCGCGCACGGCCACCTCGGCCGCACACGCGCGGCGAACTTCTGGTGGGGACGGCTCGCGCTGCTCCCCAGCATGGTTCCCTTCACGAACTTCCGCAAAACACACCACCTGCACCACGCCCACACGAACGTCCCCGGCGAAGACCCTGATCACTTCATGAAGTCGCGCAACGCCGCGGAGCTGGTGCTGCGCGCCCTCGCCATGCCGCACCAGTGGTTCTTCTGGCTGCGCAGGCGGGGCCGCATCAGGAGGGCGGACTTGATCGAGCTGGCGCTGAACTACTGCGCGATCTTCGCCGTGTACGGCGTCGTCTTAAACTTCGTCGGCCCGTCGCGGCTCTTCTGGGGCATGGCCCCGGCGCTCGTCCTGGTCTCAGTCCTCCTCTGGTATCCGTTCGCCGTCCAGACGCACGAGGGCTTCTCGACGGGCCCGGCCGAGTCGCGCTCGCACAACTACTACGGCCGCTTCATGTACTGGTTCTCCCTGGGGCTTTCAATTCACCGCGAGCACCACTTGCGGCCGAGGCTTTCCTGGATCGAGCTGAGGGAGTACGTTGAAGAGGCCCCGGCCGGCGCGCGCGGGCGGCCGAGCCTCATGCCACGGCGCGACATACGGGCCGAGCCGCAAAGGGTATGAGCCGGCGGGCGGACAGCGCGGGCAGACTATCGACGATAGATCTCCTCTTCAGCCTTCTGGACGACCAGCGGCGACCCTTCGACTTCACACTGATCTTTCACCTCCGAGAGTCGCCCGGCGTCGAGGCGCTACGCGCCGGCGCTGCGAGCGCGAGGAACTTTTACCCCACGACCGGCTCGCGCGTCGTCAACAAACGATGGGTGCGCTTCGACGAGCCGGGCGAAGGACTCACCGCAGTCTCTGTCCCAGACGGTGGCGACGCCGCCACCCGCATCGAGGAGTTCGTCGATGCCCCCCTCGACCTGCGCGAGCAGACGCCCGCGCGGCAGCTCTTAATAACGGACGGCACGGGCGCGGGGGCAAAGCTCGTCACGCGCTTTCACCACGCGGCGGCCGACGGGTTGAGCGCGGCGATGTGGCTCGGCCACCAGCTCCGCGTGGCTTACGGCGAGCAGCCGCCAGCGGCCGAGGCTTCGCCGTTCGAGACGCTGCCGTTGCGAACTCATCCGTCGCCGGTGAGGAGGAGCCGGTTCGCCCACGACGGCCCTTCAGACCGCCTGTGGTCTCCCGGCACACGGCCCTCGCGCACGCGCCGCTGGCTCACTATAGGTATCGCTGCCGCGGAGCTGCGCGCGGGCTGCCGCAGGGTGAGCGGGTTCACTTACAACGATCTGCTCGCCGCCTGCGCGCTCGAACTCTTCCTCCGCTGGAACCGCGAGCACGGCGCGGGGCGCGGCCAGAAGGTGGGGCTGTGGCTGCCCGTCAACATCCGCCGGCGGCCGTCCGCCGGATTCGGTAACGGCACCAGCCGGGTGCGCCTCTACCCGCGCTACGCGGGCGCGGCCCCACTCGCCGACAAGTGCCGCGAGGTTCGCCGCCAGCTCTCGTGGTGCCTGGAGCACGGGGAGTGGGCCGTGCCTGAAAGATCGCCGCTCACGTCACTGCCCTCGTGGGCGGCCAGACCGCTCCTTCGCGCCTACGCGGGCCGCCCCGGTGTGGACATGGCGACCGCGGTCTTCTCGCACGCCGAGAGGTGGGCGGGGCCGGGCGGTGAAATCTTCCGGCACGTCGAGAAGATCGAGTGCGTCGGGCAGTTGCACGCGCGCCACCGCGTCAACATCACCGGCGCGACCCACGCCGGCCGAACGTGGCTCACTTTCACTTACGACCCGGGCCTTCTGCCGCCCGAAGACGCGCGGCGTCTGGCCGGGATGTACGAGGAACAGATCGAGCTGGCGCGGCGGGAACTGGTGTGAGAGGGCTGTTCAACGACTGGTTGCGCTGGCTGATCGGACTCGGCATCAGATGGCCGGGCCTGGCGCTGTCGGCCGCGCACCTGATCAAGATCGCCGCCTTCTCGCGGAATCAGGAGCGGCTACGCAGGCGCTACAACATCAAGCCGGACACACCCGTCCTGCCCTACGGGCCGGAGATCGAACGACTCGTCAAGAGCGCCGCCGACCGGGCCGGCGCGCGCGCGCGCCTCGCCTCGACCTCCGGCTCGACCGGCAGCCCCAAGCGCATCCTCTACACGAAGCGACGCCTGCGCGCCGTCAGGCTGGCCTTCATCGACATGTTCGCACGCTGCTGCGTCTCGCTCCGCATCCGGCGCACGAGCCTCTACGTCTTTAGCCCCTTCGGCGGAGACGACTCGCTCACCTCCATGCTGCTCGGCGAGCGCGGGCTGCCGCCTTACCTCTCCACGCTGCAAGCGCCTTACCGCGTGCAGGGCCACCCGGCCGTGCGTCCGCTGGTCGCGGAGTACGGGGCGGCGGCCGTGCGCCTGTGGGTTCTCACGCTCGCGAACCCCGGCGTCCTCTACAGCACCAACCCCTCCACGCTCTCGACCTTCCTCGACCGCATGGCCTCGGACTGGCGACAACACTCCGCGCTGGTCAGGCGCTTCCGCCATGAGCCGGAAGCCTTCGACGCCGCGGTTCACATGATCGCCCGCCGAATAGAATCGCGCGGCAGCGCACAGCGCCTCTCCCAAATTGCGGCGAGTGATCTGCCGCTCCCCCTGCGTGTCTGCGCGCCGGCCGTCGAGGCTTACGTCTGCTGGACGGGGGGCTACGTCAAGCCGTTCCTCGACCGCCTGGCGCACCACCTCCCCCCCGAACGCTACCGGGTCGTCCCCATGTACTCCATGTCCACGGAGACTATCGAAACCGTGAGCCACTTCGACGGCGGCCAAGTGTCCTTCCTGCCCTTGGCCGGCGGCGTGTTCTACGAGTTCTTAGAGGAGGGGGCGGAGGACAGACCTGAGAACCTGCTGAGGGCGGGCCAACTTCAAGCCGGGAAAACTTACGCGATGGTGGTGAGCGACGCCTACGGGCTGTGCCGCTACCAAACGAATGATCTCTTCCTCTGCCGCGGCTTCGTCCGCGGGCTGCCCGGCCTCGCCTTCGTGCGACGCCGCGGCCTCGAATACTCCTTCACCGGGGAGAAGCTCACGGCCGAGCAGACGGCCGCGGCGTTCCGCAGGCTGCGCGCCGAGCGCCGGGTGCTCGGCGGCGACAAATTCTTAACCTGCGTGCCGTCGCTGCCCGCGGGCGATCACGTCCCTCATTACAAACTCGTCCTCATCGACGGCGATAGTTCGTTCCCCGAATCTCTCGGCGAAGATTTGGCCGCGCGCTGCGACGAGTTGCTGTGCGAGATCAACTGTGAGTACGAGACGAAACGTTCGAGCGGGCGGCTCGGCCGGGTCAGGTTCGCGCGCGCCTCGCCCGGCGAGTTCGCGCGGAGGCTCGGCGGCCCGTCACACGCCGGCGGATGGGAGGCGCAATTCAAGTTCCTGCCGCTCTACCGGAGGACGTGGGAATCGGGCGGTGCGCCGCCCGCCCGGCCGCGGGTTGGCGTCTTCGAGGGGCAGACGGCCGGGACGTTTACGCCGCCGCACGAAGCCTCTTCAGGAGCGAACCGAAGCTCCGAAAATCGCGGCCGAGAATGAGGCACCGGCAGCCGGCGGCGCGGGCCGCGGCGTCGTCCGTGTCCACGCGGTCGCCGATGTGGAGGATGCCCGCCGCGGGGACGCGGAAGTCTGCGGCGATCAGCCCGAACGCCCTGGGGCTGGGCTTCACGTGCCCCAGCGACTCGCCGACGTAGATTGAGGCGAAGTGATCTCTGATCCCCAGGCAGTCCAGTTTGTACTCCGCCGGGTAGTCCGAGAGGACGACCTGTGGAACATTCCTCGCGGCGAAGAAGGATAGCAGTTCGGCGACGCCAGCCCGCGCCCCCGTCGCCTTAATCGCGCGGCCGTACCAGCGGACTTCCAGGTCGAGGAGGGCCTGCCGGCTGTCCGCGGCGCGCGGGGCTTCGCCGAGGATACCGCCGGCCGAGCGCGCGGCCTCGATCTCCGCGCGGTAGCGCCGCAGTGCCGCCAACTCCCCGCGCGCCGCCGGCCCCCTCCCGCGCGCCGCCTCACGCAACAGCATCCCCGCGAGCCGCCACTTCAGACGCCTGACGGAGTAGAGCGTGCCGTCAACGTCCCAGCTCACCAGCCTGATCTGATCCGGTTGTATATTCTGCGCGCGGCTCAAGGCGGCTCACCGCCGGCGGCTATTACGCCGGCCCCGGCGCGGGTTAGAATACACGTAAACCGGGTCGCCCGCGTGCCCTCCCGAACCGGCGCGACGTTTCGCGGCTAACCAAGTTCTGCCTGATCCTTCAAGAGTGCGGCGGCGGTTCAACGCCATGCTTCGAGCCTCTTCGTTCTCAGCCGGCCGGTTCGTTTATCACGCCCCGCCGCCTTCGGCGACGGCAATAACGAAAGCCGTAATTTACGGCGCCCGCCGCGTCGGATTCTGCGTACTTTTACTTCGGGCGAGGCCGGGCCTGACCGCGCCCGCACGGCCATGAGAGCGATTCCCCAAGCCTCAGTCGCGCACTACCGGATCATGGAGCCGCTCGGCGCGGGCGGCATGGGCGCCGTCTATAAGGCTTACGACGAAAAGCTGCACCGCGTCGTCGCGCTCAAACTCCTGCCGCCCGAATACACGTCGCGCGAGGACCGACGCCGCCGCTTCCTGCAGGAGGCCCGCGCCGCCTCGGCCCTCAACCACCCGCACATCCTCACCGTCTATGAGTTCGGCGAGGACGGGGGCCGCCCCTACATGGCGATGGAGTACGTAGAGGGCGAGACGCTGCGGCAGAAGATCGCGGCGGGGCCGCTCGAAGTCGGCGAGGCCCTGCGCGTCGCGGCGCAGATCGCCGGGGGGCTGGCGAAGGCGCACGAGGCCGGCATCGTCCACCGCGACCTCAAACCCGAGAACCTGATGGTCAGCCGCGACGGCTACGTGAAGATTCTCGACTTCGGGATCGCCAAGCTCACCTCCGGCCGGGCGCTCGCGGCCGACAGCGCGCAGAAGACCCTGGTGAGGGTCGAGACCGAGCCGGGCACCATCGTGGGCACGGTCAACTACATGTCGCCGGAGCAACTGCTGGGGCAGCGCGTTGACGCGCGCTGCGACATCTTCGCCTTCGGCGTCCTCCTCTGCGAGATGCTCACCGGCGCGTGCCCCTTCGCGTGCGACAACCAGATCGACACGATGCACGCCGTCCTCCACGAGGAGCCGCGCGTGCGCGACGCGCTCAGATCGAAACTGCCGCCGGGGCTGGAGCGCGTCCTCGCGCGCGCGCTCGACCGCGCGGCCAAGCGACGCCACCAGACGGTCGCCGAGCTGGCGGCGGAACTTACGGCCTTCAGGCGCGAACTGGAACAGGGCCGAGCCGCGCCCGCGCCGGCCCGAACGAGGCTCGTCCTGAATCGTGTCGCATCGCTGCCGCGCGCGCGCGGGATTGATTACGAGAAGGAGCTGAACGCGGCGCAGTTCGAGGCGGTGACGACGACCGAAGGCCCGCTCCTCGTCGTCGCCGGGGCGGGCACGGGGAAGACGCGCACGCTCGTCTATCGCGTGGCGCGCTTAGTCGAGCAGGGCGCGCGGCCCGAGTCCGTCCTGCTGCTCACCTTCACTCG
>DATHBT010000053.1:0-24934 GCA_035295985.1 Pyrinomonadaceae bacterium
CCTGCTCGCGCGTGAACCCGTCGCGCGCGGGGTCGTCGGCCGCCGCGAAGTGCGTCAGCAGCCCGCCGACGCGCAGGTTCTTGAACTCGCGCAGACGGGCCGCGAACTCTGCCGCCTCGTCGTGGCGCACGCCCAGCCGGCCAGTCCCCGTGTCGATCTTGACGTGAATTTCCGCCTCACGCCCCGCGTCCCGCGCCGCGCGGTCGAACGCCTCGGCTGCATCGAGCCTGTAAATGATCGGCGTCAGGTGGTTCTTCACACACGCCGCTGCCTGCCCCTCCCAGAAGCCGCCGAGGCTGAGCACCGGCGCGTGCACGCCGGCCTCGCGCAGCTCAACTCCCTCTTCAGGGAGCGCCACCGCGAACCAGTCCGCGCCCTCGCGCTCGAGCCTCCGCGCGCACTCAACCGCCCCGTGCCCGTAGGCGTCAGCCTTCACGACGCACATCACGCGCACCTGATCGCCGACCAAGCTCCTCACCGCGCGAAAGTTCGACGCGAGCGCGTCCAGATCGATCTCCGCCCACGTCGGCCGCCCCCGCCCCTCTCCCGGCGACGAGGCCGACGTGGCCCCCGAAGTCCCGGCCCCACCTCGCTCGTTCTTGTCAGCGCTTTTCATCGCGCGCAAGCGTGCAGCACTCCCGTCACGACTGTCAATCAAAAGAATCGTCTTTCGCGACTGCGCATGCCACCCCGCAACTCCGCGCCCTCTTGTCACCTCCGCGCGCGCGCCTAGGCTCACAAAGACGAAGGCGCGGACAGCGTCAGCCGCCCGCGCCTCCAGACTCAGAATTCAAACCCGCCTCGCCGCGCTACTCGCGCCACATGTTTTCAAACCTCGTGAACTCTTTCAGGAACGCGAGCTTGACCGTCCCCGTCGGCCCGTTGCGCTGCTTGGCGACGATGATCTCGGCCAGCCCCGCGTTCTCCTCCGTCCGGTTGTACTGCTCCTCGCGGTAGATGAACGCCACCACGTCCGCGTCCTGCTCAATCGCCCCGGACTCGCGAAGGTCTGCGAGCTGCGGCCTGTGGTCGGTGCGCGTCTCGGGCGCGCGAGAGAGCTGCGAGAGGGCGACGAGCGGCACGTTCAACTCCTTCGCCAGCGCCTTCAGCTCGCGCGAAATCTGCGACACCTCCTGCTGGCGCGACTCCACGCGGCGCGACGAGCCGGACATCAGTTGCAGGTAATCGACGATGATCAGATCGAGCCGCTTCTGCTCCGACGCCAACCGCCGCGCCTTCGCCCTCATCTCCAGGACGGAGATGCCCGGCGTGTCGTCGATGAAGATGCGCGTCTCGGCGAGGCTGCCCAGCGCGTGTGCCATCCGCGCCCACTCGTCGCGCGCGAGGAAGCCGTTGCGGAACCGGTGCGCGTCCACGCGCCCCTCCGAGCACAGCATCCTCATCACCAGCGACTCCTTCGACATCTCCAGCGAGAAGACGCCGACGACCGCCTGGGCCTGCAACGCCGCGTTCTGCGCGAGCGTGAGGCAGAGCGCGGTCTTCCCCATTGACGGGCGGGCGGCGACGATGATCAGGTCTGAGGGCTGGAGGCCCGAAGTCATCGTGTCCAGCTCGGTGAAGCCGGTGGTGAGGCCGGTGATGACGGAGCCGCGGCCACCCATCTCCTGCACCTTTTCGAGGATGGCGTCGGCGACCGGCTTGACGTGCGAGAAGCCCTGCCGGGTGCGCTCGTCGGCGAGGGCGAAGATGGCCTGCTCGGCGTGGTCGAGGACGATCTGCGCCTCGTCCTCTTCTTCCAAAGCCTCGCTGATCACCTTGTTGGCGACCTTGACGAGCTGGCGCATCAGCGACTTGTCGCGGACGACTTTCGCGTAGGCCGTAACGTTCGAGAAGTGCGGCAGCCCGTAGGTCAACTCCGAGACGAAGCTGATGCCGCCAACCTGCTCCAACACGCCCTCGCGGCGGAGTTCTTCGCCGAGGAGGATCGGGTTGATCTCCTGCCCGCGCTCGCTCATCGAGATCATGGCGCGGATGACGTGGTAGTGGGCGCGGACGTAGAAGTCGTCGGGCCTGAGTAGCTCGATGGCCTGGTTGACCAGCCCGTTGTCGAGGATGATCGCGCCGAGGATGGCGCGCTCGGCGTCGGCCGAGTGGGGGAGCGGGCGCTCCAACATCTGGTCGCGGGCCGTGTCGGAGGCGAAATTCTTTGCCATCGGGAGTGTTGAGCTGACTGAAGGCGGACTGAAACGAAAAGGACACGCGAGACCGTGGCGCTTGCGTGTCCTTCAGGGCGACTGCGATCCGTCGTGTGTCATTTCGGGGTCGAACGGCGCGCGGAAGAGAACGGCCGCCCCGCTTCGCGCGACGCTTTTCTTGAGAGCGTCGAGCGCGCGGGACGGCCGCACTATACACGATGGGCGCGCGCGCGTAAAACGCTTTTCGCCGCGCGCATTTTCCTCCGCGGTTTTACTGCCCGCCGGCCGTCCCGTCGGCCGCTTCGCCCGGCTCGTCGGCTGTCGTCGCTGCGGCCTCTTCGGTCGTTGTTGATTCGGCCGCTGGCGCTCCGCCTTCGGGGCTGACGACGACGGGGACTTCGACGATCACCTCGCGGTGCAGGCGCACGTTGACGGAGAACTCGCCCGTCTCCTTGATCGCCTCGCGCAGTTGTATGCGGCGGCGGTCGATCTCGTAGCCGCGCTCGCGCAGCGCCTCTGCCACGTCCATCGAGGTGACGGAGCCGTAGAGGATGCCGTGCTCGCCGACCCTGCGGGTGAACTCCAGACGGAGCGCGCCCATCTGCGCGGCCTGCTGCTCGGCCGTCCCCTTCTCGCGCGCCTCCTTCTTGAGCAAAGCCGCGCGCTCGGCCTCGATCTGCTTGACGTTGCCGGCCGTCGCGACGACGGCCAGCTTGCGCGGCAGCAGGTAGTTGCGCGCGAAGCCCGACTTGACCTTGACGATCTCGCCGCGCGCGCCCAGGTTGTCCACGTCTTCGCGGAGCAGGACGTTCGTTGTTGCCATTGTTTTCGGTTCCTCCCCCGTTTAGTCGGCCGCGTAGGGCAGCAGCGCGATGTTGCGCGCGCGCTTGATGGCCTCGGCCAGCATCCGCTGGTGCGGGGCGCACGAGCCGGAAATCCGCCGCGGCATGATCTTGCTGCGCTCCGGGACGTAGCCCTGCAACAGCTTCACGTCCTTGAAGTCGATCAGATCGACCTTGTCCAGGCAGAAGCGGCACACTTTGCGCCGACGGAAGCGGCGTCCGCCTCCCCCGCGGTGCGGGCCGCCGCCGCCGCCCGGCCTGCCCTCGTCGCCGCCGCGCTCCCTATCGTCTCTCATGTTTCTCGACATAAACTCTTCTCAACTTTCCTTCGTCCGCGCGCTTACCCCGCGGGGGCGCGCAGGGCCGCTTACGCTCCCGCCTCTTCCTCTTCGACCGGCGCGGGCGCGAACGCCGCGCCGCCCGCCGTCGCCCCGCCGCGCCCGCCGGCCGACTGGCGCTTCGACGCCTTACGCGCGCGCCGCTCCTTCAGCTTCTCGGCCCGCTGGCGCTCCTCGTCAACGCGCACGGTCAGGTAGCGCATGACGGCGTCGGCCACGCGCATGCGGCGCTCAAGCTCGGCGATCTCGGAGCCTGAGCCCTCGATCTCGAAGAGCCAGTAGTTGCCCTCGGTCTTGCGGCCGACGCGGTAGGCGAGCGTGCGCCGGCCCATCGACTCGGAGCGGGTGATCGCGCCGCCGCGCTCGGTGACGATGTTCTGTAAGTTCTCGACCAGCCGCGCCGAATCCTCTTCCGGCGTGTCCGGGTCGATGATGAAGACCACTTCGTAAACTCTCTTCTCAGCCAAAACTCATCCTCCTCGTGGATGTCCAGCCCCGCGGCTCGTGGCGCGGAGCAAGAAGGAAAGAAGCTGTTAGCTATTAGCTATTAGCTTTCAGCCAAACCAAAAACGCAACGCAGCCAGCACCGGACAACTGCCAACCACACGGCTGGCAGCTAACAGCTAATAGCTGACGGCTAGTTGTACGTTGCCATCGCCTTGTCAATGCCGTCGCGGAGGACGGCGCGGAGTGCTTCGGCGCTCCGCTCTAAAACTTTCTCGACCTCGCCGCGCGCCGCCTGCGGGAAGCGTTCGAGCACGAAGCCGCGCGTATCCGAGAGCGGGTGCTCGGGGCGGATGCCGATCCGCAGCCGCCCGAACTCCTCGGTCTTCAGGTGAGCGATGATGCTCTTCAGACCGTTGTGCCCGCCGGCCGACCCGCGCGGCCGAATGCGTATCGTCCCGAAGGGCAGCGCGAGATCGTCGCAGACGACGAGCAGATCGCTCGCGGGCTTCAACCCGCGGCGCTTCCCCAGGAGACAGCCGACCGACTCGCCGCTCAGGTTCATGTAGGTCTGCGGCTTGACCAGCTCGATTCGCCGCCCCTCAAGCTCGGCCAGCCCGACGAGCGCGCGGCACTCGGCACGCCTCACCTCGCGACCCGCCTCGCGCGCCAAGAGATCGACGAGCATGAAGCCGAGGTTGTGGCGCGTCCACTCGTACTCCGCGCCGGGGTTGCCGAGGCCGACGATCAGCATGGGGCATTTGCGATTTTTGATTACGAGCTATTAGCTATTAGCCTTTAGCTGTTAGCTTTTTGTCTTCGGCTAACAGCTAATAGCTAACGGCTAACAGCTAGCAATCGCAAATCAAAAATCCGCTTACGCCTCGTCCTCTTCCTTCTTGCCCTTGGCGATCACTTCCGGCTCGGCCGCCACCTCCTCGGCCGTCGCCGGCGTCTCGACCGGCTCCTCGCGGACGATGCCGACGGTCGCGATAACAGTCTCCGGCGCGGTCAGAATTTCGATGTTCTCGTCGGCCGGGATGTCGGAGGCGTGCAGCACGTCGTGTACGCCGAGGTGCGACACGTCCACGTCGATGGCGTCGGGGATGTTGCGCGGCTGGCAGCGAATTTCGACCTCGCGCGCGATCTGCTCCAACACGCCGCCGCCGTCCGAGACGCCGACCGGCTCGCCGACGAGGTGGAGGGGCACGGTCACTTCGATCTTCTGGCCGCGCACGAGCCGGCGCAGGTCGGCGTGAACCAACCGGCCGCGCACGGGGTCGATCTGGCGGTCGAGGAACATCACCTCGGTCGCGCCGACGCCTTCGACGTCGAGCGTGAAGATGCTGTTGTGTCCCGCCTCGGTGCGCAGGATCGCGGCCAGCTCGCGCAAGGGGGCCGCCGCCGAGACCGACTCGCCGCCGCCGCCGTAGATGGTGAGCGGGACGTAGCCGCGCGCGCGCAGACGCCGCGCGTCGTTCTTGCCGCGGCCCGTCCGCTGCTCGCCCTTCACCGTGATCTCTTGTCTCTCTGCCATGATCTACCTCTCAAAAAAAGCTGTTAGCTATTAGCCGTTAGCCGTTAGCCGGAGAAGGCTACCGGGCAGTCAGCTCTCGGCCCGGCCAAAAGAAAAAGAGCATCGCGCAGCTTCCGGCCGGCCCTTAAGTGCGGGCCGACCGCCCCGGCGGCTTAGCTAAAAGCTAACGGCTAATAGCTAACAGCTCTCTAAGTTTTTGCCCTTCGCTAGACGAAGAGCGAGGAGACGCTGGTCTCCTCGTGGATCGACTTGATCGCCTTCGCCAGGAGCGGCGCGATGCTCAGAGTCTTGCCGTTTTCCAGCCGGCACTCACGCCCGTTCATCGGGATCGTGTTAGTCGTCACCACCTGCTCGATCTCGGAGCCGACCAGTTTCTCGCAGGCCTTGCCCGAAAGGACGGCGTGCGTGAAGCAGGCGTGAATCTTCTCGGCCCCCGCCTCGCGGAGCGCCTTCGCCACTTTCGTGAGCGACCCGCCCGTGTCGCACATGTCATCGACGATCAGGCAGTTGCGCCCGCGCACGTCGCCGACCACGTTCATCACCTCGGCCTCGTTCGCCTTCTCGCGCCGCTTGTCGCAGAGGGCGAGTTCGGCGTTGAGCCGTTTCGCGTAAGCCCGCGCTCGCTCCGCGCCGCCGGTGTCGGGCGCGACGACCGTCAGGTTCGGCAGAGGGTTGGCCTGGTAGTAGCCGATGAAGACCGGCGCGGCGAAGAGGTGATCGACGGGGATGTCGAAGAAGCCCTGAATCTGCGCGGCGTGCAAGTCCATCGTCAGCACGCGGTCGGCCCCTGCCGTCGCGATCAGGTTGGCGACGAGCTTGGCGGCGACGGGCACGCGCGGGCGATCCTTCTTGTCCGAGCGCGCGTAGCCGTAGTAGGGGATGACCGCCGTGATGCGCTCGGCCGACGAACGCTGGAAGGCGTCGAGCATCACGAGCAACTCCATCAGGTTCTGGTCGGTCGGCGGGCAGGTCGGCTGGACGATGAACACGTCGCCGCCCCGCACGTTCTCCAGAATCTGGAAGTTGAACTCGCCGTCGCTGAAGCGCCCGGCCGTCGCCACTCCGGGATCGCAGCTCAGGTAGTTGCAGATCTCCTCAGTCAGCGCGACGTTGGCGTTGCCGGAGAAGACCTTGATGCCGCCGGTAGTGCTCATAAAAACAGAGGTCAGAGGGTGGAGGTCAGAGGTTAGAGAAGAGGTTTTAACTAACCTCTAACCTCTAACCTCTAGCCTCTCCGACTGGGGCGGATGGATTCGAACCAACGAATGCCGGTTCCAAAGACCGGTGCCTTACCACTTGGCTACGCCCCAATCTCTTGCCGCCTGCCGCGCCCCGTCAGCCCGCGAGGTAGCGAGCGCACGCGCCGAATGCCTCGCGGTAGCGGTCGCGCGTGAGCGTTTCGCAGGCGAAGACGCGGCCGGCAGGCTCGCCGCGAAGAATTTCCTGTGCGCTCTCTGCGCGCTCGCGGCTGTCAAAGATTCCGAAGACGCTCGAACCGCTGCCGGAGAGCATGGCGGCCTGCGCGCCCGCACGGATGAGCGCGCCGCGCGCCCTCTCGATTTCGGGGAAGTGCCGGAACACGGCCGGCTCGAAGTCGTTCGTCAGAGCCTCACGGAGCGGACGGGTGAAATCCGCCCCCTCGCGAGAAACATAGAAATTAACCGCCGCCCCGATCTTTGTCAAGGCGGGCGCGCTCAGCAGTTTGTAGGCTTCCGCGGTCGGGACTTTGACGGGCGGTGAGACGACGAGCAGGTGGGCCGGGGGGGCATCCGGGAGCGGGCTGATCCGCTCGCCGCGGCCCGCTCCGAGGGCCGTCCCGCCCGACAGGAAGAAGGGCACGTCCGAGCCGAGCGACGCGCCGAGCGCGCTTAACTCTCCGGCGTCCGTTTCGATCTCCCAGAGCCGCGCGAGCGCGACGAGCGCGACGGCCGCGTTCGACGATCCGCCGCCGAGGCCGCCGCCCGCGGGGATGCGTTTTTCGATCAGGACGCGCGCGCCGCGTCGAACCCGGAAGCGTTCGCGCAGCGCGACGGCCGCGCGGTGGACGAGGTTGGTCTCGTCGGCCGGGATGTCGGGCGCGTCGCACGCGAGTTCGATGTCTTGCGAGTCGAGCGCGCGGAAGGTCAGGCGGTCGCGGAGCGTGACGGTCTGGAGGACGGTCTCGATCTCGTGGTAGCCGTCCGCGCGCCGGCCGCGGACGCGCAGCGTCAGGTTGATCTTGGCGAACGAGGGGAGCGTGAGTTCGCCCCCCGCGGGCGCGAGTCGGTCTTCGGCAAAAGCCAAGGCGGCCGGCCTCCGTTCGTCGGGAGCGCCGGCCGCCTCTGGTGTTGCGGGCGTCTGGTGTCGTCAGCGCGCGACGAAGACTTGGGTGAAATAGACGCGGCCGTCCGCGCCGCGCGAGACGCCGATTCCGGCGTGCGTGAAAACGGGGCGCAGGATGTTCTCGCGGTGCTTGGGCGACTGCATCCAGCGCTCGACGGCGAAGCCTACGGGGTCGTCGAAGCCCTGATTATACGCGATGTTCTCGGCAATCGCGCGCCAGCCGCAGACGCCGCCCACCGCCGCGCGGTCGGCCGTGTCAAGCCCCTCGGGGTCGGTGTGCGAGAAGAAGTTCCGGCGGGCCATGTTTTCGGAGTGCCTGCGGGCGAGTTGCGTAAGCTCCGCGTCCCAAACAAGCGGCTCCTGGCCGCGAGCGCGCCGCTCCTCGTTGACCAACTCGAATGCGCGGCGCTCGGAGCTATTCGGCGCGACGGCCGGCGCGGAAGACGCTGCGACGAAGTTAGTGCGCGCGGCGCAGCGCGCGGGCGACGCGAGCATCGGGCGCGGGCCGGAAGAGCCGATCATCCGCGCGACCGGGCGCGGCGCGACGGACTGCGCGAGCGTGTCGGCGGAGAAGCCGGGGATGAAAAGGGCCGCGAGGGCCGCGAGCGCGAGGAGGGCGAGCGACGGGCGCACGCGCGCACAGGCGTCGGGGGACACGTTGACAAGCGTCATCGGGGGAACGTCTCTCTAATTTTAAATAATCAACCGGGAGGAGGGTCGTTTTCAGTCGGGCCGTAGAGCGGGGACAAGCGCCCGACTAATTTCGAGTGTACTAACGCGCGCGGGAGCGCGTCAACAAAATCTTTGAGGCTGTCAGTCGTCCGTGGTCAGTTGCCCGTTGTTTGTGCCAGATGGGCTTCCGAGTCACGTTGCGGGCGTCGAGCCGGTGAGGCTCAGACAACGGACAACTGACCACGGACGACTGACGAGTTTTCGTTCCGAGGGAGAGTTACTTGCCGGGCGTGCCGCCGATCTTGGCCTTGAGGCGCGCGGTCTCGGAGGCTTCGATTGAGAGGGAGAGCGCCTTGCGCCAGGCCGCGCGCGCGTCTTCCGTGCGTCCGCGGCGCTGGTGGAGGTCGCCGAGGTGCTCGTAGATCGTCGCCGAACGGGGGTTGCGGCGGGCGGCGTCGCTCAGATGGCGCTCGGCCTCGTCGAGCTGTCCTAATTTGAAGTAGGCCCAGCCCAGGCTGTCGAGGTAGGAGGGGTTGGCCGGCTCGGCGCGGACGGCCCGCTTGATCATCTCAAGCGCCTCCTCCAGGCGCTCGCCGCGCTCCGTGAGGAAGTAGCCCAGGTTGTTGAGCGCGGTCGAGTCTTCGGGGTCGCGCGCGAGGATGCGGCGCAGCGACTCTTCGGCCGCCTTGAACTCGCCCGCGCGCTCCTGCGCCGACGAGAGCATGACGAGCGACTGCTTCATCCGCCGGGGCTGATCACCGGGCGTCATCTCGACGAGGCGGGTCGCGGCGGCGACGGCCTCCTTAGCGCGTCCGGCTTCCAGATAGACGCTCGCGATCGTCAACTGCGTGTCGTAGTCCGCGGCCGGGTTGCCGGAGAGGCGCGCGCGCAGGAGCTGTGCGGCCTCCTCGACCTGGCCGAGTTCGGCGAGCGTCGTCGCTTCGAGGCGCAGCAGCGCCGGGTGTTCCGGCTGGCGGAGCCGCGCCGCCCGGACGGCGTCCAGAGCTTCCTTGCGCCTGCCCTGATCGCGCAGCACCGTCACCTGGTAGAAGTCTGCCATCACGCTCGAAGGGCCGAGCAGGCGGCGCATGCGCTCGACTGTCCTGAGGGCGTCGGCCTCGCGCCCGGCCTGCCGCTGCACGTTGACAATACGTTCGAGGTAGCCGTCAGCGAAATCCTTGTCGCTGTCGGCGACGAGCGGCGCGTCCGTGATGCCGCGCGACTTGAGGAGTTCGTCAAGGGCGGCGACGGCCTCGTCGTAGCGCATCGCCTCCGAGAGCATCTGCGCCAGCTCGTCCGTGAGGAGGGCGCGCGTATTCGCGTCGGCGCGCGCGGCGGCGGCGCGCAGCGCCGCTACGGCCTCGTCAACCCGGCCGGCGCGCGCGAGAGTGCGCGCGTAGAGGCTGTTCAGCGGCGCACTGTCGGGGTGAGTCGCCGCCAGCCGTTTCAGCTCGGCGAGCGCCGCGCCGCCCTCGCCGCCCTGCTCGACGGCGCTCGCGAGCAGGCGCAGGAAGTTCTGGTTCTCCGGGTCGGCCGAGAGCGCCTGACGGAGCGCGTCGATGGCCTCACTCGTGCGGCCGAGTTTGAGGAGCGACTGCGCGAGCCGGCCCCAAGCGGCGTCGGGCGTAAGCTCCTGACCGCGCGTGGCGGCGCGGTAGAACTGCGTGTCGAGCGTGGAAGGCGCGCCGACCCAGCGGCGGAACATCCCGACGGCCTCGGCCTCGCGCCCCGTCAGGCTGTAGAACTCGCCGAGCAGGGCCAGCGCCTCGGCGTCGTTCGGGCGGAGCCGGAGGACTTCTTTCAACGCCGCGATGGCGCGGTCGGCGTCCTCGCGCTTGAACTGCGCGGGGTCTGTGCCGGCGCGCAGCGAGTAGAGGCGCGAGAGCAGGCGGTGCGCGCCGAAGTTGTCGGGGTTGATGGCGAGCGCGTTGCGCGCGTGGCGCTCGGCCCCGGCCTGATCGTCGAGGAAGAAGAAGGAGAGTTCGGCGAGCGCCGTGTGGGCTTCCGAGAGCGTGGGGTCGAGTTCGGCGGCCTGGCGGAAGGCGCTCTGCGCGGCGACCAGCCCCTCGCGCGTGATGCCGCCGGCCGTGCGCGCGCGGGAGACGTAGCGCTGCCCTTCGAGCAGCTTCGCGTAAGCCTTCGCGCGCGTCTCGCGCGGCACGACGAAGGCCTGCGGCGCGGCGGGCTGTCGCGCGGCAGCCGCGGGCGTCGCGGGCGGACTCGTCGCGGGTTGCGACGGCGTGGGCTGCGGAGTCGCTGCCGGCTGCTGCGCCGCGACGGCCCGCGTTCCCGCCGCCGGGGCGGCCGCGCAGACGGCGCAGGCGAGCAGGGCGGAGCGCGCGAGTGTCAACCGAGTCGCGGCCTGCGTGCGAGGTGTCGGTCTCAAGCTGTAGTTCCTTTCGGCTCGGCCGCGCCTGTCAGACCGCCGGGCTGCTGCGACGCCTCGACCACTTTGCGCCAGGCCGCGCGGCGCGGGTAGGCGTAGACCAGCACGGCCACGGCGACGACGCCGGCCTTGAGCATGTCGGTCGGCTCGCGCCAGACCGAGTAGAGAACGAAGCCGCCCAGGGCGGCGAGCGCGCCGAGCGCCGCGAGCAGGAGCGTCGTGGTCTGGAGCGTGGAGACGAGCGCCGAAGGGCCGCCGAGGTCGGCCACGTCCTGCAAGCGCAGGGCGTTAAAGCGCCAGCGGCGGAAGGCGACCGCGCCGAGGCCGAGGAAGAGGATCACGATCCAGATCGTGCCGTAGGCCGCGGGAGGGAGGGAGTCGAGCGGCAGCCGCACGCCCGCGAAGGCTAACGCGACGAGCAGGAGGCTAAAGGTGATGAGCAGTTGCACGGCGAGGCTCGCGCCCCTGTGCCGCCGCGCCAGCTCAGCGTCGTTGATTTCCGCCATCCGCCTCCGCCCGCGCGGCGACACGAGAAGGGCCGCGCTGTAAGGTTTCGAGTATCAGGGGAGCGCGGAAATTCTATCACCGCGGGGCGGCGGATCGTAAATCGTGAATCGTAAATCGTGCTCTTACAGCAAAAGGGCCACCGCTCAAACTCGGTGGCCCTTCTGCTTCTATTCACGATTTGCGCGCTCCTCGCCCTAAAGGCCCGGCGGGGGCGTCGGGGTCGCGGCCGGCTGCGCGGACGGCGGCCTGACACCGTCAACCGTCTGGGGCGTCGTCGTGTTCGGCTGCGCCGCGGGCTGCTGCGGCGGCCTGTTCTTGTCGTCAACAGGCTGCGAGGGCTTCGGCTGCGGCTGGACGGTGGGGCGCGCGGGCGCGATGCGGCGCGAGGAGACGGGCGCGGTCGGCGTGGTGACGGGCAGGTTCCCCTGGTTCTCGATGATCACGTCGATGAGCGCCGGCTCCTTGCTGTCCTTGCGGATGAGGACGCCGTCGTTGTCGATGGTCTTCGGCGTCGTGCCGAGCACCTGATCGAGGAACTTGCGCATCATCCCGCGGTCGGGCGGCGGAACCTTGTTGGCGGCCTTGGGATCGGCCTCCGGCTTCTCCGCCCCGATGGCGTCCAACTGCTCGCGCGCCTTCTCGGCGAACTCGCTTTCGGGGTACTCGCGCAGGATGCGCTGGAAGTACTTGACGGCCTCGTCCGGCTCCTCCTCCTGCACGTAGGTGACGCCGAGCAGGTAGAGCGCCTTGTCGAGCCGCGAGAAGTACTGGTACTTCTCCACCACCTCGCGGTAGCGCGACTGCGCGCCCTTCGGGTTCGGCGCGACGCCGCGTAGATACCGGTCGTAGTAGAAGTTGCCGATGGAGAAGCTGTGCATGCCCAGGTTCTCCTGCACCTCGCGGATGCGCACCTCGACCTCGGGCCTGAGCGCCGTCTGCGGGAACTGCTGCAACAGGGCCTTCAGCCTCTGCTCGGCCTTCCGTGCGTGCGTCACGTCGCGGTCGGGCAGGCCCATCTGGCGCATCTCGACCTCGGCCACCTTGAGCATCACCTCGTCGGCGAGCGGGTCGGTCGGGAAGAAGGTCAGCCACTCCTGGTAGGCGTTGCCGGCCTGGATGAGAGCACTCGTCGTGCCTTCCAGATAGAAGGTGTCGGCGACGGCGAGCTTGGCGTGCGGCAGGTAGGGCGAATCGGGGTAGGTGGTGATGACCGTGCTGAACAGGAGGCGCGCGCCCTCGTAGTTGCCCTTGCGCGTGAGCTTGGCGGCCTCCTCGAAGAGCTGGCGGTCGCGGCCCGCCGCGGCCCCCGAAAGCAGCTCCGCATACTTGTCCTCGTCGTCGCCGCCTCCGAAGAGCTTACCGAGGCCGAGGAAGCCGCCGCCGCCCTTCTTCTTCTTGTTCTTCTTGTCGGCGGGGGTGGCCGTGGCGGCGGCCGTGCGCCGCTCGCCGGCCGTCTCCTGGAGGGCCTTCTCGCCGCGCTCGTTCAGATCGGCGACGGCCGCTTCGAGCCTGTCGAGTTCTGCCGGGTCGAATTTCTCCGCGCGCTCGGCCTTCCCGCCGATGTCGTTCACCTCGGAGAGGAGTTGGCCGGCCTCGCGCTCGATGCCGCGCAGGCGGCCGGCCGCGTCGTCCGCGGGCTTCTGCTCGTCCTTCTTGTCGCCGCCGACGTTGAGCATGGCGATGGCGCTGTTGAGCGTTCGCCGCAGACCTTCGAGCCGCGAGCGCATGACGGCGACGCGCTGCGTGGGCGTGCCCTCGCCCCGCCGCGCCGTGCCCGCCGGCTGCTGCTGCGCGCGCAAGACGACGCCGGCCGGCAGGACGAACCCGCCCAACACGGCCGCGCACGCCGCGGCCCCCAAAAACTTACGAAGACGCATTCGGTAAACCTCCAAGAGCATTTTCGACTTTCGATTTTTGATTTTCGATTGGCTCGGCGGTCACTCCCGGCCGAGTCACCTCAAATCGAAAATCCGCAATCGAAAATCGCAAATCAAAAATCGAAAATCCTTCAGACCCACTGCACGGCGGCGGCTGCCTCGCGCAGTTCGCGGACGCCGGCCGCGGGGTCGCCCGCGCCGAAGACGGCCGTGCCGGCGACGATGATCTCGGCCCCGGCGGCGACCACGTCGGCGATGTTCGTGCGGTCGATTCCGCCGTCGATCTCGATGCGGGTCTTGAGTCCCCGTTCGTCGATCATGCGCTTCAGGCGGCGGACTTTGTCGAGCGTGCCGGGGACGAATTTCTGCCCGCCGAAGCCGGGGTTGACGGACATGACCAGCACGTAATCGGCGAAGGGCAGCGCCTCTTCGAGCGCGGAAATCGGCGTCGCCGGGTTGATGACGACGCCCGCTTGCGCCCCTTTGTTACGGATTCCGACGAGAGTGCGGTTGAGGTGCGCGTCGGCCTCGACGTGGACGGAAACCATACTGGCCCCGGCCTCGACGAACTGCTCGGCGTAGCGCCCCGGCTCGGAAATCATTAGATGCGTGTCGAGGGGCAGCCGGGTTGCGCGCTTGATGGATTTTATGACCGGCAGTCCGATGGTCAGATTCGGCACGAAATGGCCGTCCATCACGTCGCAGTGGACGACCGTGGCGCCGCCCTCCTCGGCCGCGGCAATCTCCTCGCCCAAGCGCATGAAGTCTGCGGACAGAATCGAAGGGGCGATCTCTACCATAGGGGTTTCGCTCCCGCCTCCGCGTCGGGTTCTTTCGGGTTACTGGTTGTTCGCCGGCCGCCGGTTGGCGTCGCGGTTGCCGGGGTTCGAGTTGCGGTTGCCCGTGTTGGTGTTTCGGCTGTTGACCGTGCGCGGCCGATCCGTCGTCGCCGCCGCGTTGGCGTTGCCCTCGCGCGGGGGCGCGGCGTTCGCGTTGCGGGGCGGCGACGGCGTCTCGGTTCGGGCCGGCGTGGGCTGCGGCGTCGTGGCCGTCTCCGCGCCGCCCGTGCTGTTGGTGACGAGGTTCGTGTTGAGGTTCGAGTTGACGGTGGCGTCCTGGTTTACGTTGCCGCCCGCGTTCTGGTTGTTCGCGTTCTTGTTCTTGTTGTTCGCGTTGGCGGCACGCTTCGGCCGGTTCTCGTTGCGGTTCTCTTCGGCCGGCTTGTTCTCGTTCGCGGCCTTCGCCTTCTCCGCGTCGGACTTCTTGTCCTCCTCGCGGCTGACGCCGACGGACGACTCGCCCTCGCGCGCCTCGGCGCGGCTCAGGACGACCGCCACGGTCTGCCCCGCCTTGACGAACTCGCCCGGACGCGGCGTCTGATCGAGCACGGTGTCGGGCTGCACCTCCGCGCTGAAGCGGCGCGCGCGCGTGCGGACGCCCAGCCCCGCGTCGGCCAGCGCGCTCTCGGCCTCGTGCAGGTTCTTGCCGACGATCTCCGGGACTTTCACTTCCGGGCTTCGCAGCGCGAGGTAGATCGTTCCGACGAGCGCGCCGAAGAAGGCGACGGCGATGACGGCGAGCGTCGCCAGTTTCGCGACGATGGAAGTTAGAGCGCGCTGTGCCAAGTTTTTTCGGTGTCCCCGCCGCGCCCGGAATGGCGCGGTTTTCAAAGGCGGGAGTCTAGCACCGGCCTCGCGCACGGGGCAAGCCGGAGTTTCCGAGAGAAACGGGCAAAATGCCCTACGACGAACCGCTGGATCAACCCGACCCCACTTCGATGCCCCGCGCCACGCCCGCGGCTCAACTTTCTCGCTCCAGAACCGCGACGTAAAAACCGTCCGTGTCGTCCCTGTGCGGCCACGTGCGCGCCGCGCCCGAAGTGGTCAACAGGCCCTCCGGCACGTCGGCGCGCGCCTGCCGGAAGTCTTTATGACTTTTCAGAAAGGCCGCCACGACCGACTCGTTCTCCTCCGGCTCGACCGAGCATGTCGAATAGACGAGCCGCCCGCCGCGCCGCACCACGCGCGCCGCGTTCGCCAAAATGCGCGACTGCCGCGCGGCCAGCTCGGCGATGTCTGCGGGCGCGAGCCGCCAGCGTATCTCCGGGTTGTGCCTGAGCGTCCCCGTCCCCGTGCACGGCGCGTCAACGAGCGCGCGGTCGAAAGACTCTTCGGCGAACGGGAGCGCCGCGCCCTCGGCGTCCAGCGCGACGACCCGAATGCTTCCGATGCCCTGCCGCACAGCCGACTCCGCGACCACGCGCAGCCGGTGATCGTAGAGGTCGCCCGCCACCACCTCGGCGCGGTCGCGCGTCAGCGCCGCCACCTGCGTCGCCTTGCTGCCGGGCGCGGCGCACACGTCGAGCACGCGCTCGCCCTCGCGCGCGCCGAGTACACGGCCGACGAGCTGCGACGCCTCGTCCTGCGTGTACACGACGCCTTCGTGCGCGAGCGCCCGAAGGACTTCCCCGCCCCGGCCGGCCGCCACGCGCCACGCGCCCTCGGCGACGCGCGACGGCTCGGCCTCGACGCCCGCCGCGCGCAGCCTCTCGATCACCTCCGCATGCCGCGCACGCAGCGGGTTGACGCGGAAGGCCGCGGGCGGCGTCCGGTTGTTTGCGCTGGCAAGCGCCCCCGCTTCGCCCGCGCCGAACGCCGCGGCCCAGCGTTCGACGAGCCACGCCGGGTGCGAGTGCGCGACTGAGATTCGCTCGATCTCGTTTCCAGCGCGCGCGGCCGGGTCGAAGTCAGGCTCGCGCGTCGCTCGGCGCAACACGGCGTTGACCAGCCCCGCGGCCGGGCGCAGGTTCGCCGAGTGGGTGAGGTTGACCGACTCGTTGACCGCGGCCGACGCGGGCACGCGCGACAGGAATCGCAACTGGTAGAGGCCGAGACGCAGCGAGCGCGCCACCGCCGCATCGAGCGACGCGACGCTGCTGCCCGCGTAGTGCTCGATCAGTTTGTCGAGCCACAGCAGCCGGCGCAGCACGCCGAGCGTCAGCTCGTAGCAGAGGGCGCGGTCGTCGGCGCGCAACTCCGCAGTCACATGCGCGAGCAGAACGGACGCGAACGCCGACTCCTCCTCGACGCGCCGCAACACCTCGAACGCAACGCGCCGCGCGGGCGACACCTGAGCGGCCTCGGCCCGCGCGCCCGCATCGCGCGGCTTCCCGCGCGGCTTGCCCGCCGCGGCCGTTTTGCCCCCCGGCTCCCGACCCGCCTCGCCCCGCGATGCGTGCGAAGCGCCGCGCGTCACGCCGCGCTTCGGCTCGCCCTTCCGCTTCGCCGCCGCGCCGTGCTCGTCGGGCGTCGCGGCGTCGCGCTCGCCGGATGTCGCCGCGCGCTCCCGCTCCCGGTCGGCCTTCTTACGAATGCGAACCTTCATCCCAGCCGCTCGCCCCTGCGCGCCCGCGCGCCGTTCAGGAAATCGCGCGCGCTCATCCGCCGCTTCCCTTCAGGCTGGACTTCGACGAGCCGCAGCGCCGTGTCGCCGCCGCACGCGACCACCAGATCGTCGCCGCGCGCAGAGACGATCACGCCCGGCGCGTGTTCGCCCGCGCCGCCCGGGTCAACGGGCCGCGCGCGCCAGAGCACGAGCCGCTGGCCGAGCAGCGTCGTGTGCGCGTTCGGCCACGGCTGGAAGCCGCGGACTCTGCGCTCGATTTCGGCCGCGCCGAGCGACCAGTCGATCAGCCCGTCCTCGCGCTTGAGGAGCGGCGCGTGCGTCGCTTCCTCGTCGCGCTGCGGGCGCGGCTCGATCTCGTCGAGTCGCGCGAGCGTCTCGCCGAGTAACTCTGCGCCAGTCTCCGCGAGGCGCGCGAGCAGTTCGGGCGCTGTCTCGTCGTCGCCGATCCCGGCCGCGCGTTGCAGGAGGATCGCGCCGGTGTCCAGCCCCTCGTCGATCAGCATCGTCGTCACGCCCGACACGCGCTCGCCCCGCACGATGGCCCAATTCACGGGGGCCGCGCCGCGGTATTTCGGCAGCAGCGAGAAGTGGACGTTCAAGCAGCCGCGCCGCGGCGCGTTCAGGAAGGCGGAAGGCAGGATGCGGCCGTAGGCGACGACGACGGCCGCGTCGGCCGCGTGCGACTCGAAGAGCGAGCGCGCCTCGTCGCTTTTGATCTTTTCGGGCTGGTGGACTGTGAGGCCGCGCGCTAGCGCAAACAGCTTGACGGGCGGCGCGGCGAGACGGTTGCCCCGGCCCGCCGGCCGGTCGGGCTGCGTCCAGACGGCGGCGACCTCGTGGCCGTCCGCGAGGCAGCGCCTGAGCGTCGGCACGGCCGTCTCCGGCGTGCCCATGAAGACGAGACGCATCTTTGAAACAGAGGGGATGGGGGTTTGGGGGGTTTCTGATCCCTAACCCCTGAAACCCCCATCCCCTATCTCCTTAGCATTAGTACGCGCAGCGATAGACGTAGAACTCTTCCAGCCTGCGCCAGCGGCCGGCCGTTCTCTTATAGATTTTGTAGCGCACGCCTTCGAGGCTGCGGCCGAAGGTGAACAGCTCGCCCGTGCCGTCGCCGTCGAGGTCGAGTTGGTCGAGCAGGATTTCGGAGAGGAAGCCGCTGTCGCCCACCTCTTTGAAAAGCTCCGGGTCGGGGATGTCGGCCCTTTTCAGAGGATGGTGATTCGCCAGCGCCGCCGCCCAGTTCCCGCCCTTCGACTCGGCCAGCAGGAACAACAACTCGGCCGAAGCCGCGCCGCGGTTGACGCGGAACGTGCCGGCCAGCTCCGCCGTACCGTCGCCGTCCAAGTCGGTCGCCGTCAGATTGATCGTCCGCAGGCCGCGCAGTTGCGCGGGCGTCGCCCGCCGCCGCGCGAGCAGCGTGCGCGCCAACTTCTCTACGCCGGCCCGCTCCGCCGCGGTCGGCTCGCGCCGCGAGGGGGCGCGCTTGCCCAACAATTCGGAGTCCGTGGCGAGCGCCATCACGTTGCCGCCGAGGCGCGCAGGTGTCTGCGCGTCAACGAGAGCGCCGGTGCGGTAGCACTCGCGGTCGGCCGTCGCCTGTTTGACCGTCAACGTGCCCGCGTCGCCGCCGCCGAAGATGACGCGGAGCTTGCGGCCCGGTCGGTATCGGTCGGCGGCCAGACGCTTGAGCGAGTCCTCGTCGCCGCCCGCACCAGTGAGCCGCCCGCCCGCGCCGACTTCGACGACGGGATCAATCATCCACTCGCCGCCGGAGCTTTCGACGGCGAAGACGACGGCCGGCGACTTGGCCGAGCCGCCGCCCTGCGCGCGTCCGTCCGAAGCGGGCGGCGAAGGCAGGGCGAGGAAAAGTGCGAGCAGGGACAGCACAGCGCGCGCCGGGCGCGGTGCGAGGTAGTTGTTTTTAGTCATCCACTAGATCGCGCCGCGCTTCTCCTTCTGCGAGTAGCCGGGGCGGATTTTTTCGGACGAGACTTTGGCCTGCATGAAGAGGCCGAGGTAGTCGCGGCCGCCGGCCTTCGAGTCCGTGCCTGACATGTTGAAGCCGCCGAAGGGGTGGACGCCGACGAGCGCGCCCGTGCACTTGCGGTTGAGGTACAAATTGCCGACGTGGAACTCGCGGCGCGCGCGCTCCAACTTTTCGGGGTCGTTGGTATAGACCGCGCCGGTCAGGCCGTACTCGGTGCCGTTGGCGATTTCGAGCGCGTGGTTGAAGTCGTCGGCGCGGACGCAGGCGAGGACGGGGCCGAAGATTTCCTCCTGCTCGACGCGGTCGCCGGGCTTCACGTCGGCGATGACGGTCGGCTCGACGAAAAAGCCCTGCTCGCCGTCACTGCCTCCGCCCGCGACGACGCGTCCGCCGTCCCCCTGCGCCCACTCGATGTAGCGGTTGATGTTCTTGAACGCCTTCTCGTTGATGACGGCCGACATCGTCGTAGCCTGATCCGTCGGATCGCCGACGACGATTTTCGCCGTGCGCTCGGCGATGCGCTGGATCATCGAGTCGTACACGTCCGCGTGGATGATCGCGCGCGAGCAGGCCGAGCACTTCTGGCCCTGGAAGCCGAAGGCCGAGGCGACGACGCCGGTCGCTGCTTCGTCGAGGTCTGTGTCCGCATCGACGATGATCGCGTCCTTCCCGCCCATCTCGGCGACGACGCGCTTGATCCAGACTTGGCCGGGCTGGTGTTTCGCGGCGCGCTCGACGACGCGCAGCCCGATCTCCTTCGATCCCGTAAAGGCCACGAAGCGCGTGCGCGGGTGATCGACCATCGTGTCGCCGACCTCGCCGCCCGATCCGGGACAGAAGTTGACGACGCCCGGCGGCATCCCGGCCTCTTCAAGCAGCTCGAAGAATTTGTAGGCGATGGTCGGGGCGTCGGACGAGGGTTTCAAAACGACCGTGTTTCCTGTAACAACTGAGGCGACGGTCATGCCGGCCATGATGGCGAGCGGAAAGTTCCAGGGCGGGATGACGACGCCGACGCCCAGGGGTATGTACCAGAGCGCGTTGTCTTCGCCCTCGATGCGGGTGAGCGGCTGCGGCTCCGCGTAGCGCAGCATCTCGCGCGCGTAGAACTCGCAGAAGTCGATGGCCTCGGCCGTGTCGCCGTCGGCTTCGGGCCACGACTTCGCGACCTCGTGGATCATCCACGCGGAGAACTCGTGCTTGCGCTCGCGCAACAGCCCCGCGACGCGGAACAGCAGCTCGGCGCGCTCCTGCGGCGGCGTGCGGCTCCACGTCTTGAAGGCGTCGTCGGCGCGCTCGACGGCCAGTCGCGTCAGCTCCTGGTTGGCCTTCTGGAAGCGGCCGACCACCTCCGTCTTGCGCGCGGGGTTGACGCTCTCGAAGGTGCGGCCCGTCTGGATGCGCTCGCCGCCGATGACGAGCGGGTAGTCGCGGCCGAGTTTGCCGCGCACGCTCTCGAGCGCGGCGCGCATCTGCCGCGCGTTCTCCTCGTTCGTGAAATCGGTCAGGGCCTCGTTGCGGAATTCCGTGCTGGCGGCTGCTTTGCTCATGGCTGCTCCTCGGTATGACTCGGATGGAATTTTGCGCCCCTGCCCAAATAGCACGGCAGGGAGCGTTTCGGACTATTTTTCCGGTTGCTGTGGCCGCGATGTTAGCACAGGCCGACGCGAAAAGCGGCCGGCCCGCGTGGCACGGGTGGCCGCTCTCATCCGTTCACTTTTCGTCTCCGCTTAAACCCAGCGCTTCTGCCTGGCGAGCTTCTTCATACGGCGCTTGACCCACTCGCGCTTGAGGATGGTCGTGTGGTTGATGAAGACGATGCCGTCGCAGTGATCCGTCTCGTGCAGCACGCAGCGCGCGGTCAGCTCCATCCCGTCCAGCTCGAAGGACTCGCCCTCCACGTTCTGCGCGCGAACGACCGCCCGCAGGCCGCGCTTCACGGGGAAGAAGACGCCGGGGAACGAAAGACACCCCTCGTCGCCGGTCTGCGCGCCTTCGACGGTTAAAACTTCAGGGTTGACGAGAGCGACGCGCTGCGCCGGGTCATTGCCGCCCGAACAGTCCATCACGAAGAGGCGGCGCGAGACGCCGACCTGAGGCGCGGCCAGGCCGACGCCGCGGGCCGCGTACATCGTCTCGAACATGTCTTCGACGAGCCGCTTCAAATCCTCGCCGAACTCCGTGACCGGCTCGCCCGGCGTCTCAAGCACGGCGTTCGGGTAAGTTACGATGTCGAGTAGGGCCATAATTCGGTAAAAAACCTTAGACGCACTACCCGGCGCGATTACTGCCGGCGCACCGGGCGAAAATGATTCTACGACAACGCCGCCGCGCGCCGCCAGAACGCGCATTCAGATAAAGTTCAAGGTTCAGGGTTTGAGGTTTAAGGTTTGAGGCTTCAACGTCGAACGCCGAAGCCCAAGTTCTACACCGCGAGCCTTAAACCTGCGATCTTAAACCTTAAGCCCTCTCTTCACTCCTCACGCTCGCCGGGCGGCGTGAATGGGGCGAGCGTGTCGCCCGCGCGCAGAGGCGTGTGGCCGGGCGGCAGCGAGTCCTGTTCGACGAGCGCGCCGAGCAGGAACTTGTAGGTCTCGAAAATCTCGCGGTAGTCGGGGCTGCCGCCGGGGTGGACGGAGTAGTAGGCCTGCGTCAGACTCGCCGCCACGATCTCCAGGTGCTCCTTGCGCTCGTCGGCCATGAAACTTCCCCCAAGTCTTCTTGAAAACTGCGTGAACGTGTGCGGCTATCGTCGCGGAGTTTTCTCGCGATTGCAAGCGCGACGCGAGCGCGGCTAGGATGCAAGCTGGCTCGGAAGTAGCCGCGGACGGGCGCGGGCAGGACGCGGCTCAGAAGGGATTTTATAATCCGCGCCGATCAGCGTTCGTCTGTGGACGCTTATTCTGTTCCGTGCGTCGGCATAGAAGGCCGAGGAGTCTCAACGCGTTGAAAGACACGAACGATTCGCCGGTCGAAGAACTGAAAGATCAGTTCGACGACGTGGCCGAGCAGGTGGCGCGCCACCCCTGGATCGAGCGGCTGGCGCGGCTGGGCTACGCGGCGAAGGGCGTGGTCTATGTGGTCGCGGGCGCGCTCGCCGTGATGACTGCCGCGGGCGTTGGCGGCGAGCTGACGGACGCGCGCGGCGCGTTGCGCTCAATCGCACGCCAGCCCTTTGGCCGCACGATGCTCGCCGTCGTCGCCTTCGGCCTCGCGGCCTACGTCGTCTGGCGCTGGGTGCAGTCGATCACGGACGCAGACAAGAAGGGTCGCTCCCCCAAAGGACTCGCCCTGCGCGCGGCCTACTTCACGAGCGGCACGGTCTATGCCGGCCTCGCCTTGGCCGCCGCGCGCATCGTCTTCGGGGCGGACGAACCCGCGGGCGAGAGCGCCACGCGGAGCTGGACGGCGCGTCTGATGTCGATGCCGTTCGGCGACTGGCTCGTCACGCTGGCGGGCCTGTCCGTCATCGGCTTCGGCCTCTACCAGATTTTCAAGGGCTACAAGGCCAAGTTCGCCAAGAGGCTCAAGCTGACGGAGATCGAAGGCGACGCGCGCGACTGGGCCGTGCTCGCCGGCCGCATCGGCTACGCAGCGCGGGGCGTCGTCTTCCTCGTCATAGGCGTCTTCCTGATGCAGGCCGCGCGCCAACACGACCCCGGCGAGGCGCAAGGGTTAGACGGCGCGCTCAAGGCACTCGCACAACAGTCCTTCGGCCCGTACATCCTCGGCGCGGTCGCCGCCGGCCTCGTCGCCTACGGCGTCTTCGCGCTCGTCGAGGCGCGCTACCGCCGCATCGCCGGCTCTTGATGTGGGGAAAGGCCGGAGGCAGTTCAGTCCGGCTTCTGGAAGCTCTCGATCAGAAGCACCGGCTCCCACTTGCCGGAAGCCTTTGCCGCGCCCAGACGGATCAAGTACAGGTCAACCTCCCCGCCGCGCTTCAACTCGCGCTCGAAGCGCGGGAGGGCCTCACGCTTGACGGCCAGCCAGTGCTCCGCCCCGTCCTCTGTGAACAGCACCTCGGTCTCGTAAGGCTTTGTGTAGCCCTCCGGCGAACCCGCGTAGAGCCGCGCCCACTGGCGCAGGACTTCCCTCTTGATCGGCGGCAGACGCCGCGACGAGCCGGCGTATTTGACCCTGACCCGCGAGGGGAGGATGTCGCCCTCCACGAGCATCGTCTCCTCCTTGTTGCCCCGGCTCTCCGCGCCCGGCCCCTCCGCCGAGACCTCCTTCAACGTGCGCGGCTTGTAATCCTCCGGCGTGCGCGCCCTCTTCGGCCGAGGCCCGGATGCGTCCTGCCCGTAAGCGAGGCAGACGCCGAACAGGAGCGCCGCGAGCAGGACGGCGCGGGACGACTTGTGCTTCATCGCTTCTCCTCACGCCCGACACACGCCGGGCGGCTGGCTGTCGATTCGTCCGGCCGCTGGCCGGAGACGGCACTGAAAGCGCCCGTCACCGCTGCCGACTACTCGCGCGCGGAATCCGTAACTATGAACTGCCGAACTCAGTATTCCTTCAACTGCTCGCGGTAGCCGTCGAAGTTGCGACGCATCTCCCCCAGAGAATCGCCGCCGAACTTCTCGCGCATCGCCTCGGCCAGAACGAACGCGACCATCGCCTCGCCGATGACGCCCGCCGCCGGCACGGCCGTCACGTCCGAACGCTCGAAGGCTGCCGACTCCTCCCGCTTCGTCTCGATGTCAACCGAGCGGAGCGCGCGCCGCAGCGTCGAGATCGGTTTGAGGTAGCCGCGCACGCGCAACTCCTCGCCGTTCGTGATGCCGCCTTCGAGCCCGCCCGCGCGGTTCGTCGGCCGCGTGAATTTTCGGGCCGCCGCGTCGTAACCGATTTCGTCGTGGACTTCGGAGCCGGGCCGCGCCGCGGCCTCTATCCCTGCGCCGATTGAGACGGCCTTGACCGCCGGGATCGACATGACGGCGCGCGCGAACCTTCCGTCTAACTTCGCGTCCCAACTCGCGTGCGAGCCGAGGCCGGTGACGACGCCACGCGCCGCCACCTCGAAGACCCCGCCGAGCGTGTCGCCCTCACGCCGCGCCTCGTCAACCAGCCCGATCATGCGCGCCTGCGCCTCGGCATCACCGCACCGCAGCGGCGCGTCGTCAGGCACGGCCGCGATCTCGTCCCAGGTCAGTTCGAGCGGCGCGCCCGGCACTCCGCCGAGCTGCGCGACGTGGCTGCGGATTTCGACGCCGAACTCCGCGAGCAGCAGCTTCGCCAGCGCGCCGCACGCCACGCGCGCCGCCGTCTCCCGCGCCGACGCGCGCTCAAGCACGTCGCGCAGATCGCGCGCGCCGAACTTCAGCCCGCCCGCGAGGTCTGCGTGGCCGGGGCGCGGCCTCTTCAAGCGCCGCGCGTCCCCTTCCTCCAGCCCGCGCGGCTCGGCCGCCATCACCTCCTGCCAGTTGGCCCAGTCCTTATTTTCGACGAGCAGCGCGACCGGCGAACCGAGTGTTACCCCGTGACGGACGCCGCTCAGAATCTCGACGCGGTCGCGCTCGATCTTCATCCGCCCGCCGCGCCCGTAGCCCCACTGCCGCCGCTCAAGCTCGCGGTCGATCTTCCCGGCGTCAACGGCAAGCCCCGCTGGCAGACCCTCCACGACCGCGACCAGAGCGCGCCCGTGTGATTCGCCTGCGGTGGTGAAACGGAACATTGGTAGCCGTTAGCGATTAGCTGTTAGCTGTTAGCTGTTAGCTGTTAGCCGGAAGCGTTTTCTCTTTGTCTTATGTTCTGGCTAACAGCTAATCGCTAACAGCTAACAGCTTCTCATCAAACATGTTCCCGCGGCCGAGGATGCGGGCCGGGTCGAGCGCGCGTTTAAGCGCCGCCATCTCGCGCAGGTGCTCTTCGCCGTAAAGCTCGCGCAGGTAGTCGCGCTTGATCTTGCCGACGCCGTGCTCGGCCGAGATCGTGCCGCCGTAGGAGACGGCGCGGCGGATGAAGCGGCCGTAAAGCGAGCGGGCGCGGGCGGCCTCGGCGTCGTCGCGCGGCAGGACGTTGACGTGGACGTGGTTGTCGCCGATGTGGCCGAAGATGACGTAGCCGAGGTTGCTCTCGCGCAGCGCCTCCCGGTAGAAGGCGAGCATCGCGGGGAAATGTTCGTCGGGCACGGCCATGTCGGTCGAGACCTTGCGCTGCCCCCGGCGCGCTATCCACTCGTTGACGAGCACGGGCAGCGCGTGGCGGAACTCGCGCAGCCGCGCCTGGTCGCGCTCCGCGGTCGCGAACCAAGACTCGTCAACCAGCGCGCCGCACTCTTCCATCAGCGCGAGCCAGGCAGTCGTCAGCCCCTCCTCCGTCGCGTCCGCCGTCTCCTGCTCGAAGAAGATCGCGCCTCGCGCACCCGCGGGGATTTCCGGGTACTTCCCGCGCAGGAAGTTCAGGGCCTCGCGGTCGAAGTATTCGAGAGCGCGCGCGTCAATTTGGCTGCCCGGTTC
>DATHBT010000054.1:0-18313 GCA_035295985.1 Pyrinomonadaceae bacterium
GCTGGAGAAGGCGGGGCGCCTCGACCGCCCCGAGCACTGGCTCGACTTCGCGCCCTTCGTCATGGCCCACGCGCCGCTGCGGATGACGATCGAGGAGGCGAAGGCCGAGACCAGGCGGGCGTGGGAGGCCTCCTACAGCCCGGAAAGAAACGCCGAGGCCGTCGCGGCGCTCGCCGACAGGCACATCAAGTACCGCATCAGCCACCTCGTCGCGCGCCTCTTCTTCCGCGGCATCTACTTCCCGCAGATGAACCGCCGCGCGTGGCTCAAGCTCTTCTACCAGAACCGGCGCACCATCCTCGGACTCGCGCGCGAGGGCGCGGCCACCTGGCGCGCGTCGCGCAGGGGCGACGACGCGGCGCTTGCCGAAGCGCCGCCCGCAAGTTAGCGCGACGGCGCGTTCCGCCATAAGCCCTCGCGCATCGCCGCGCCGCGGGCGAACTTAAAAAACTTTACGGCTCGCGAGACTGAAAGCCGGACGCGGCCCGCTCGTTTGAAAACTTGCGCGCCCGTCTGCGAAAGTGCGTAACGATGTCGGGACGGAGTTTCGACGTGTGCGTGGTGGGCGCGGGCGCGTTCGGCGCGTGGGCGGCGCACGCGCTCGCGAGCGCGGGCCGCGGCGTCTTGCTGCTCGACGCCTACGGCGCGGCCAACTCGCGCTCCAGTTCCGGCGGCGAGTCGCGCGTCATCCGCGTGGGCTACGGCGCGGAGGAGTTTTATACGCGCTGGGCCGCGCGCTCGCTCACCCTCTGGCAAGAGCTGTTCGAGCGCGCGGGCAGGCCGGAGCTTTTCCGGCGCACCGGCGTCCTCTGGCTCGCGCGGGCGGACGACAGGTTAGCGGCCGACACGCTCTCGACACTCGGCCGGCTCGGCGTCCCGGCCGAGCGACTGTCGCGCGAAGAGGTCGCACACCGCTTCCCGCAGTTCAACACTGCGCCCGACTCCTGGGCGATCCTCGAAGCCGAAAGCGGCGTCATCCTCGCGCGCCGCGCCGTGCGGCTCGTCGTCGAAGAAGCGAAGAGGCTCGGCTGCGAGTACCGCGTCGCTCACGCCGCCGCGCCGGAAGGTCGGGGGCGCGCGGCGGCCGTCAAAACGTCTGACGGCGAGACCGTCAGCGCCGGCCATTTCGTTTACGCCTGCGGCCCGTGGCTGCCGAAAGTCTTTCCGCAAATACTCGCGGGGCGCATCAACCCGACGCGGCAGGAGGTCTATTTCTTCGGCCCGCCCGCGGGCGACGCGCGCTTCCGCCCCGACGCGATGCCGGCCTGGGTTGACTGGCGCGCGGAGGTTTACGGCCTGCCCGATCTGGAGAGCCGCGGCGTCAAGATCGCGCTCGACCGCCACGGCGCAGAGTTCGACCCTGATACGAGCGAGCGCGTGCCGGCGGCGGCGACACTTCAGGAGGTGCGGCAGTTGCTGGCTGAGCGTCTGCCCGCGCTCGCGGGCGCGCCGCTGGTCGAATCACGCGTCTGCCAGTACGAGAACACGTCGAACGGCGACTTCCTGATCGACCGTCACCCCGCCTTCGAGAACGTCTGGCTTGTCGGGGGCGGTTCGGGCCACGGCTTCAAGCACGGCCCGGCCGTCGGCAGCTACGTCGCCGAACTCCTGACCGAAGGCGGCGCGACCGAGCCGCGCTTCTCGCTCGCGACCAAAGAGCGCGTGCGTCGGCGGACGGTCTTCTAAACGCCGCCGGCCTTCACAGATCGGCCCGAGTCCTGCTACAACTTCCGGCCTGAGCTTCTTTGCGACCCCTCGCGACCCCGACCGTTCCCGCGCCTTCGCGCGGATGATCTGCGTTAAAGAAAATTCTCGCGTGAACACACGGGAGAGGCGCGGCCGACTCGAACAGCCTCGCCCGCGCGCCGAGCCTGATCACTAAATTCGATTACTCTCCCGGAAGGAGTCCCGCCCCGTGACACGAAAATCTTTTCTGCCCGCCGCCGCGTTCCTGTCCCTCGCCGCCCTGGCCTTCCCGCGCGTCGCCCCGGCGCAGCAGCCCGCGCCGGCCGCCAACTGCGTCGCGCCCGGCGTCTCCTTCGGGCGGCTCTTCAACGAGGTGCGGATCGGCTACACGGACGGGCGGCTCAGCATCGGCACGCTCTACGCCACGTGTCTGCCGCAGCCGGCGCGGCCGGGCCAGTCGGTTTTTCCGTACGACCCGGACGGCGGCGGCAAGCTCGTCACCAACGTGCGCCGCGCCGACGGCACCCTGCTCAACACCTACGTCTGGTACGCGCGCAGCCTCGGCGGATTGTGGGAGATGGAGCGTTTCAAGGTGGTCGGCGGCTACGAGGCCGTCAAGCCCCTGCGCGCGGGCGCGTACTTCCTCGAGTTTGCCGCTGAGGACAAGCCCTTCTACCGCTTCCCCTTCTCGGTCGTCGAGGTCAAATCCGACGATCCCTACCAGCCGGCGGGGACGCGCTACCTGCTCGAAGGCCCCTGGAACGACTACGGCAACATCTACTACCAGCGCAACGACCCGGCCTCCTCGCTCTCGTTCACCACTTGGGTGCAGGACAGGGCGGGCAACGACAAGGGCCGCCGCGGCGTGCCCTACGAGATGAAGCTCGTGCGCGAGCGCGACGGCAAGGTGATCGCCCAGGACACGGCGACGCTCCGCATGGAGCCGCGCTGGCTCAAGTTTGAAACGCTCCTCAAGCCGGCCGAGGGCGATCCGAACAGCTACTTCAAGGCCGGCGAGTTGCTGCGCGAGGACGGCGACTACAGCTTCCGCTTCACGCTCGACGGCAAGCCCTACGGCAAGTACCCGTTCGCCGTCAAAGGCGGGCGCATTCAACTGCAAGGCAACCAGGTGCGCGAGCGCACGAACGCGCTCGACTACATCAGCGAGTCGATCTCCGGCGGGCGTTACACCTCCTGGTGGATCAGGCGCGAGGGCGCGCGTTGACGCGGGCCAAAGTCATCGCGGCGGTCATCCCCTCGCCCGGCGCGGCCGTCGAGCTGCGCGAGGTCGAGGAGCCTGAGCTTGAGGAGGACTCCGCGCTGCTCGCGGTCGAGCTGAGCGAGGTCTGCGGGACGGACGTGCACTTGCAGCAGGGGCGTCTCGCGGGCGTCCCCTACCCCCTCCTGCCCGGCCACGTCTCGGTCGGGCGGCTCGACAAAATCCGCGGCCACATGTCCGACGTTGACGGCCGACCTTTGCGCGAGGGCGACCGCGTCACCTTCCTCGACTTGCACCGCACCTGCAACGCCTGCTGGCACTGCCTCGTCGCCAGGGCCACGACGCGCTGCCCGGCGCGCAAGGTGTACGGCATCACCTACGGCTTCGCGGACACGCTCGCGGGCGGCTGGGCCGAGAAGATTTATCTGAAGCCCGCGACGCGCTGCGTCCCACTCGAAGGCGTGGACGCCGAAACTTTCATGGCCGGCGGCTGCGCCCTGCCGACCGCGCTGCACGCGACGGAGCGCGCGCGGATACCACTCGGCGCGACCGTGCTTGTCTTGGGGAGCGGCCCCGTCGGACTTTCGGCTATCATCCTCTCGCTCATGAGCGGCGCGCTCAAAGTCCTCTGCACCGGCGCGCCCGACGCGCGCCTGGAAGCTGCTCTCGCGGTCGGCGCGCATGCCGCGCTCAACGTCGAGAAGCACACGACGGAGGAGCGCGCCGAGTGGGTGCTCTCGCACACTTCGGGGCGCGGGGCTGACGTTTGTATCGAGGCGGCGGGCGCGCCCGGCGCGGTCGTCGAGGCGATGCGCTACGCGCGCGACGCCGGCACGGTCGTCGTCGTCGGGCAGTACACGGATCACGGCGAGGTCTCGTTCAACCCGCACCTCGATCTCAACCGCAAGCACCTGGACGTGCGCGGCTGCTGGGGGTCTGACTTCTCCCACTTCTACCGCGGCGCGCAACTGATGAGCGACGCGGCGCGCCGCGCCCCGTGGTCGCGGCTGAAGCTGGAAAGGTTCAACCTCGCAAGAGCAGACGACGCGCTCGCGGCCGTCGCCTCCGGCCGCGTCGTCAAGGCACTCATCGATCCCCGCGGCTGAACGCCGCGCGCTGGCGCGAAAGTCGGGCCGTCCCCCGGCCCGGTCGGTCTTCCGTCTTCGATGACTCCGCACTCGACGCCGCCTGATGATATGCTGCGCGGCCGGAAAGCTGTGCCGAAGATTCGGAACGTGAGAAGGAGAATGAATCTGATGACAACCAGAGCCAAAGCTACCGCCGCCTTCATACTCCTCACCCTGCTCGCCGCCGGCTGCGCCTCCTCCGGCGGGAACTCAGCCGCGACGAACGCATCCGCCGACGCTAACGCCTCCGCCGCGAAGACCACGACCACGCCCCCCAAGCCCACCGAGGACGGCTTCATCCCTTCGGGGACTGGGACGGAGAAGGAGACGCCCGCCGCGGGCAAGGGCAACGTGCAGGGCCGCGCGTTCTACAACGAGAAGCCGGCCGCGAACGTGGAGGTGAAGCTGTGCCAGACCTTCAGCCGCTTCCTGAGCGGCTGCGGCGGCGAGACCTACACGGCCCGGACGGACGCCAACGGCGAGTATCTGATCAAGGACGTCGCCCCCGGCGTTTACGAGGGGCTGACCGTGCAGGTCTTCGATACGCCCTACTACGTCTTCGCCACCTCCGGCTTCGTCAACGCCGCCAAGTACAAGATCGAGGAAGGCAAGACCTACTTCGCGCCCGACACGAACCTGTTCAAGCAGGATTTGAAGCTCGAGAGTCCGAAGGCCGGCTCGAAGATCGGCGCGAGCAACATCGAGGTGAAGTGGGCCGAGTACCCGGACGCGGCCTACTACAAGATGAGCGTCCACGCCGACACGGCGTCGGGCGCCAAGGCCGAGTACGACTACATCGGCCGGCGCATCGACGGCACCTCCTTTACGCTCGACAAGCCGCTCACGCCCGGCACGTATAACGTCCGGGTCGAGGCCTACAACGGCAACGACATCAAACTCTCCCAGAGTTCCGGCGACATCAAGTTCACCGTCACGGGCGACGCCGCCGCGAAGTAGCGGCGTCGCCCGCGCGTCCGGCCGTGCGGCGGGTTCTCCGCCCTCGCGTTGGACAGGCGCGCGCGCGCTGTGTCAGAATCCGCGCACACCACACAACAACGATTCGAGAGGAAAGTTTATGGCAGAGAACGAGAACGCCGTCGGCGCAGCCGCGGGCGCGGAGACTGAGGCGGGCGGCGAGGCGGCGAACGACGCGGCCGGTGGCGGCGGCGAGGCGGCGGCCGAGGAGATCACCTACCACGCCGTCGAGAAGGACGGGCAGGTGACGGCCATCTGGGAGATGCAGGGCCGCAAGCACCTCCGCACCATCGACCCCCGCTCCCGCCAGGGCCAGGAAATCCTCCGGCTCTACACGGCGGATAACCAGTAAAGAAGTGATGAGTGATGAGTAGAAGAGGTTTTAACTCACCACTCATCACTCATCACTCATCACTAAGTTCTTTGGCTCGCCCCGGAAGAAGGCTTCGATGTTGTCGACGACCTGATCGGCGAGCGCCTGCATCGCGCCGCGGCTGGCCCAGGCGACGTGGGGCGTGACGATGAGGTTCGGCACGTCCGCGGCGAGCAGCGGGTTCCCCTCGCGCGGCGGCTCGCGGCTCAGCACGTCCACGCCGGCCCCGGCGATCCAACCCTCACGTAGGGCGCGGGCGAGCGCCTCCTCGTCCACCACCCCGCCGCGCGCGCAGTTGATGAGAAGCGCGCCCGCTTTCATCAGTTTCAGCTCTCGCTCGCCGATCATGTGGCGCGTCTCGCCGTTGAGCGGCGCGTGGAGCGTGACCACGTCCGACTCGCGGAGCAGCTCGTCGAAGTCCGTCCTCCCTTCGCGCGCCGGCTGAGCGCCCTTGTGCTCGCCGATGAGGACGCGCATCCCGAAGCGGCGCGCTAAGTCAGCCGTCGCGCGCCCCAGCGAGCCGTAGCCGACGACGCCCATCGTGCTCTCGTGCAAATCCTTGATCGGGTGCGTCAGCAGACAGAACTGCTTGCTCTCGGCCCACAAGCCCCGCCGCACGTCCTCGACGTAAGCCAGCAGGTTTCGCCTCAGCGCCAGCGCGAGCATCAGCACGTGCTCGGCGACCGAGTGGACGGCGTAGCCCCGCACGTTAGCCACGGCCACGCCGCGCCGCGCGCACGCCGCGAGGTCAACCCTATCCACGCCCGTCGCCGCCACCGCGATCAACTTCAAGTCGGGCAGCTCCGCCAGCTCCGCCTCGCCCACCGACAGCTTGTTGGCGATGAGTACGGTCGCGCTCCGCAGGCGCTCGACCAACTGCGCCTGGTTAGACTCCGCGTACTCCACCCACTCGTGCGCGAACGCGGGCCGGCGGAACTCCGCGCCGACCGAGTCGCGTTCGAGGAAGACGATGCGCTCCATAGAGGAATTTACCGACAGGACGAAATGAGTTTACTGACTGATCAAGCGGGCTTGTCAGGTGGACTGTGACGAATTGCGACGAACCACTCGGATGAGCTGATACGACTAACCGTCCCCGTCACCCGCCGCGGCGTCCGGCCCGCGCGCGAGGATCTCTTCGGTCGAGGGCAGCAGGCCGAGCTGTTGCAGCAGGCCGAGCGAGTCCACGAGCACCCAGTCCTCGGCGATCTTCCCGTCGGCGATGCGGTGCGTGACCGCCATGCGAATCTCCACACGCCGGCCCGTCGGCGCGACGCCGTGCCACTCGCCCGCGTGCGTGCCGCTCATCACGGCGCGCGTCACGACCAAGTCGCCGCGGGCGATCAAATGCTCGACCTCGAACCGCAGATCGGGGAACGCCGCCGCCCACTCGGCGACGTGGGCGCGCATCGTCGCCGGGTTTCTCGGCACGGCATCGTCCGGCGCGCCGGAGCGCAACTGGTGCGTCACGCCCTCGGCCGCGAACAGCTCGTCCGCGACTCCTAAGCGCCGCCCGTTCCACAGCTCCTCGTAGAAGCGGCGGACGATCCATTCGTTCTGCTCTTCGTTCGTAGGTTTAGCCATTCGCCCCCTCAGCCCGCGAGGAACTGAGTTTGAATGAACCCCCAGACGACGACGGCCATCCCGCCGATCTCGCCGGCGATGAGCGCGTACATGAACCAGGTGGTCGTGAAGTTGCGCTCGGCGAAGATGTTCTCCGTGTCGTCGCGCAGGCCGTGTGCCGTGTAGCCGGAGACGGTGAGCGCGAAGAAGAAGAGCGGGACGCCGGCCGCCGCGAGCTGCACGCGCTCCGTGTAGGGGCTGTACTTCAGAAGCTCCGCGATGACGAGCGAGGCGAAGCTGTAGAGCAGCGCGGCGCGGTGCGCGATGTCCACGTAAACGGGCGCGCGGTGCGCGGGGCTGCGCATGACGGCCCGATACTTGACGACCCCGAGCAGCATCCCCCAGAGCAGGAACAGTCCCGACGCCGCGAGGCTGATCTTGGCGGCTAAACTCACCACACCTCCCGGCGCAATTCACGCGCGCCGCTCAACGTAGGAACGGCACGAGCAGTTTGACGAGCGCGACGATGACTATGACGCCGACGATGTCGAGCAGCAACCCGTAGCGGATCATGCGCGGGAGCGGGACGTAGCCCGAGCCGTACACGATGGCGTTGCAGGGCGTCGAAACGGGCAGCATGAAGCCGAGGCTCGCGCCCATCGTCGCGCCGAGCGCGGGTTCGAGCGGGTCTGCGCCAGCCGCGTGGGCGATGGCTATCACGACGGGCACGACCATGTTGGCCGAGGCCGTGTTCGATGTCGCCTCCGAGGTGAGCGTCGCGACGAGCGTCGAGGCGAAGAGCAGCCCCAAGCCGGAGCCGATGGGTAGGTACGAGGTCAGCCCGCGTCCGATGGCCTCGGCCAGCCCCGTCTGGAACGAGAGCACGCCGAGCGCGAAGCCGCCGCCGTAGAGCAGGACGACGCCCCAGTCGATCTTCACAGCCTCGTCCCACGTGATCGCGCGCTCGCCCCGCCTGTCGCCCGGCAGCAGGAAGAGCAGCGACGCCCCGACGACCGCCGCCACGGCCTCTGGCACGCTCCGGTTGATCGACTGGTACGACGCGCTCTGGTCGCCCGCGACGAGCGCGACCACGCCGGGCACGACCCACAGCGCCACCGTCGCGAGGAATGCGATGAGCGTCGATTTCTGCCCGCGCGTCCACGCGCCCAGACGCTCGCGCTCGCGCCGGAGCATCACGTCGCTGCCCTCGATCTCGCGCACGCCCGCCTTGCACAGAGCGTTCAGGTAGAAGCCGAGCCAGAGGTAGAGGATTACGACGACGGGGACGCCGATCATCGCCCACTTGAAGAAGGGGAACTCGACGCCTGTGAGCTGGCGGATGAAGCCGAGGCCGATGACGTTGGGCGGCGTGCCGATGGGCGTGGCGAGTCCGCCGATTGATGCGGCGAAGGCCGTCATCAGCATCAGCCCCGTCGCGTAACGCCGGTTGATGGGTTGCCCGCCTTCGCGCTCGCTGTCGAAGAGGAACGCGAGGATCGCCATGCCGATGGCGAACATCATCGCGGTCGTGGCGGTGTTTGATATCCACGCCGAGAGGAAGGCCGTCACCGCGCCGAAGGCGAAGAGTATCCGGCCGGGCCGCGCGCCGATGAAGCGGAGCGAAAGCACCCCGAAGGCGAGCCGCCGGTCGAGGCGGTGGAGGAAGATGGCGCGCGCGATGATGAACGAGCCGATGAAGAGGAACATCAGCGGGTCGGCGAACGGCGCGAAGGCGTCGCGCGCGGGGGCGACTCTCAGCACGACGCAGGCCGCCGCGCCGAGCAGCGCCGTCGCCGGCAGGGGCAGCGCCTCCGTCACCCACAGCACGACGACCGCCGCCATCACCGCGGCGAGGCGGTGCGCCTCGGGCTTTAAGCCCGGCAGCGGCAGCAGCAGCAGCGCGACGAAGACGGCGGGCGCGAGGACGAAGCCGGCCGCGCGGCGCGCGCGCTCGAAACGCGCCTCGCCCTCCGTTATCCGCTCGACCGGCAGCGGGGTTGCTTCCATGCACGGAGATTCTAATTGAGCGCGCCCGAAGCGTCGAACGAATTTCGGCTCGGTGGGCGGCCGAAGACAGCGGAAATAGCCCCGGCGCGGCCGCAATTATCGGGCAACCGGACACGCCCGGACTCATCTAATTCTTCTCCCTCACGAAACGGATAAACAATTAAGGAGCTTGGAGATTCGCATGAGAAAACTGATCCTCGCAGTCGCCGTCTGCCTCTCTTTCGTCGCCGTCCCTGCGACGGCCCAGAACAACTCTGAGATACCGAACCGCGGCGTCGCGCCGAAGACCGACGGCGGACTCGGCCGCCTCGACCTGCGCGTGTTCGACTCCGAGGGCCGCCCCGTCCGCGGCGCTCAGGCCAAGCTGACCTCGCAGCGCGGCGGCGGCTTCCTCTGCGAGACCTGGAACACGACGGACGCGCGCGGCGTGGCCGTGCTCCCGCCGCTCAAAGTCGGCTCGCTCAAGCTCTCAATCAAGGCCCCCGGCTTCCGCGCCCAGACGCTCACGCTCTCGCCCTCCGACCTCGGCCGGCCGGTGCAAGTGACGCTCGCCCGCTCGTAACTGCCACACCAGACAGATCAAGCCCGCGCCGTTGGGAGCCGTCACAGGCTTCGCGGCGCGGGCTTATGTTTTCCCGCCGGGCTTTCAGGAGCGACGCGCGGGCGCGCGCGCGTCACTCGGCGTACTCGTCGGAGCCTTGCACCCAGATGAAGGATTGCAGGTCGATCATGTCGCGGGGCTTCAACTCGCGCTGATCGCGGCGGATTTTCGCGGCGAAATCGAGCAGGCTTTTGTAAGTCTCCCAGTTGGGCCGGGAGCGGTAGTCGAACTTGTAGCCGTACTCGCCGGCGGCGGCGCGCGTGACCAACGGCTTGAGGAAGATGTGTCGGTCGGGCTGCGCGATGAAGCCGAAGACGGTGACGAGCGGCCACGTCAACACGCGCGTCTGCCGACGGGGGAGCGAAGCGACCACTTCGCACCAGCGGGCGAAGCGGCGCTCATCCGGGCCTGCGCCGTGGAGGAAGTCGTACAGCCCTTCGGCGAAGGCGCGCGCGCCGGCCTCCGACTTGACCGCGTCGCGCAGGGCCATCTTCTCGAACGAGAAGATCATGCTGTGGCGCGACTGCTGCTCGACGCGCACGGCGCGCGCCGCCGCCTCAGAAAACTCGCCGCGCCTGAGCAGCCGGCGGAACTCCTCGCGGCCGAGTCTTTCCTCCCAGCGCTCGTGCGTCTCCCACTTGTACTCGCGCTCCCACGCGACGTAGGTCTCGTCGCGGAAGCCGCCGGGGAAGAAGCGCAGGAACTTGCGGCGGCAGCGCAGCGCGCCCGCGGAGAGTTCGCCCGCCTTCCGCGCCCGCCCGGCCGCGCCCGCCTTCGTCATGCTCACAGCCTTAAGCCCCCCGTGCCGCGCTCGGTGCGGAGCTGGATGTTGTAGGTCTTGATCTTCGAGTTGAGCGTGGTGGCGTTCATCCCCAGCAGGCGGGCGGCGCGCGACTGGTGGCCGCCCGTCTGTTCGAGCGCGCGGCGGATGAGATCGATCTCGAAGCGGCGCACCTCGTCGTAGAAGTCGAGGCCGCGCGAGACGTCGATCCCCGCGGCTCCGGGGCTGGTCGCGGCGCCGAGCGAGCGCTGCGGGTCGGCGATCTCGACGGGCAGGCACTCGCGCGTGATCTCGTCGCCGGGCGCGATGACGACCGCGCGCTCGATGACGTTCTCAAGCTCCCGGACGTTGCCCGGCCAAGTGTAGGCTTCGAGCAGCGCGAGCACTTCGGGCGCGGGCTGCTCGGAGATGTGCCGCCCGTTCTCCTCGTTGTATTTTCTGATGAAATGCTGCGCGAGCGCGACGATGTCCTCGCGCCGGTCGCGCAGGGGCGGCAGCTCAATCGGCACGACGGCCAGCCGGTAGTAGAGGTCTTCGCGGAACATCCCCTGGCGCACCGCGTCCTTGAGATCGACGTTCGTCGCCGCGATGATGCGCACGTCAACGCGGCGCGGCTGCGTGTCGCCCAGGGGGATGAACTCGCGCTCCTGTATGACGCGCAGCAGCCGCGCCTGCGTCTCCGGCGGCAGGTCGCCGATCTCGTCGAGGAAGATCGAGCCGCCGTCGGCGACTTCAAACAACCCCTTCTTCGCCGCGACCGCGCCGGTGAACGCGCCGCGCGTGTGCCCGAACAGCTCCGACTCCAGAAGCTCGGAAGGGATGTTAGACGAGTTGACCGTGACGAAGGGCTTTCCGCTGCGCGGGCTTTGCTCGTGGATGGCCTTGGCGACTAACTCCTTGCCCGTGCCCGACTCGCCGGTGATGAGCACGGTCGAGCGCGCGGGCGCGACCTGATCGACCAAGCGGAAGATGGCCTGCATCCGCTCGGAGCGGCCGACGATGTCGCCGCGGTTGACGCTGCGCGACATCGCGCGCCGCAAGGTCTGGCGCTCCTCTTCCTTCCGCCTCCGCTTGATGCCGGCCGCGACCGTCGAGACGATCTGCTCGTTCTGGAAAGGCTTGCGGACGCAGTTGAACGCGCCGCGCTCCCACGCGGCGACGGCCGTGTCGAACGTGGCGTAGGCCGTGATCATCACGACGACGGCCTCGGGGTCGGCCTTCAGGATTTCGTCGAGCGCGCGCAGGCCGCCCATGCCCGGCATCGAAACGTCGAGCAGGACGAGGTCGTAAGGCCGCCGGCCGTAAGCCTCCAAGCCCTCCTCGCCCGTCCTCGCCAGATCGACGCGGTAGCCCTCCGCGGAGAGCAGCGTCTCCAAAACGTCGCGCATGATCTCCTCGTCGTCCACGACGAGGATCGCTCCCTTCTTCGCCATGAGGGCAATTAAAACAGTGACGAGTAAACCGTGACAAGTGGCAGGAGAAGTCCCGCGAATCGTGAATCGTAAATCGTGAGGGGATAAAACCAGTTCTTCTTACTCACGATTTACGATTCACGATTCACACTTCTCTAGAAGGGGCTTGAGGTGAGGATGTTGCGGGCGTAAACGTCCCAGAGCTTGCCCATGAAGAGCGCGCCGAAGCGCGAGAGCGCGGCGGCCCGGTCGGAGAGCGTCGGGCCTTCGGCGCGGAAGGTCGTGAGCTGCCGCAGGAAGTCGAAGAAGTGGATGATGATGATGCCGGAGGCCAAGACCATCCCCTCGTACTTCGCCGGGTCTCGCTTCGCGGCTTCCTCCTCCTCCGCCGAGACGTGCCCGCGCAGGATGCGCGTGTAGAGCGTCGTCGTGTCCTTCCACGCGTCGAAGCCGGGGTCGTCGTAAACGTCCTTGAAGCCGCTCAGAGTGAGCGGCCGGCCCTCGCCGTCGCGGAAGAAGAGGCGGTAGAGCATCCACTTGCGCGCGGGGTCGGCGTCGTCCACTAAGAGGTTGAACCGCGCCCGCTCCACCTCCCTCTGCCCGCCGAGTGCGTCGCTTTTGACGTAGCCCTTCACGTCGTCCGTGTCGTGGCCGGGGTCTTTGACGAAGCGGTTGACGCCGTCCACCGTAATCGTCAGGCGGAACATGACGGACGTGCCGCTCTCCTTGCCGAGCCTCGCGCCGCGCTCGAAGTCCATCTCGCCGAAGGTCATGAAGCCCTTCATCTCCTCCGTGAATGAGACCTTCGTCCGCGCCTCGTGAACATCGACGGGGAACTCGCCGGGGTGGGGCTTCAGGGGGATGCCGCGCTCCTCGCACCACCGGCGGGCCTGCTGGACGCCGAGATTGACGGCCTCGGCGAGTCGATCCTGGCTGAGGTTGATGAGGTAGTGGAGCGGGACTTCGGCCTTGAGTTCATAGACCTCGATGTGGCGGCCGAACTCGCCCTGGCCGCCCGAGGCGACTGCCCCGTTGTTCTCGGCGATGCGCTTGAGGATCGCGCGGTAGTGGCCGACGGCGCTCGTCTCGATGATCTGGAAGTAGGTGGCGACGAAGCCGGGCCGCCACTCGTCCTTGTCGCTCACAGTCCAGATGACCCAGACCTCGTCGGCCCCGCGGCGGATCGCCTCCTCGATGTTGGCGTCCGTCATATAGACGGCGTCGATGTACGTCTCGCCGTTGAGGCGCACGGGCGGGAACCACATCGGCAGCGAGACGCAGGCGCAGAGCATGTCCTCCGACATGTCCTTCGGCTCGACGACCTGATTCTCCTTGCGGGAGAAGTTGAAGACGTTGAAGGTGGCGTCGAGTCGGCTGGCGCGAATCTTCCCCCAGTCAAGGCCCCACCCCGTAAAGACGTGGCGGCGGTAGTTGTCGAGCGTGAACAGCGACTCGGCGTAGAGCAACTTGGGCAGCTCCGATCCGTTGAAGGAGATGCCGGCGCGCGGGTCGGTGTTGCGCCAGTTGTCGGCGATCTCCAGCCCCGACATCCCCTGGCAGACCATCGCCAGGTTGAGCGTGCCGCCGCTGGCCGCGTCCACGTGGTCGAACTTCAGCCCCGCCTCGTCGAGCCAGACCTGCAGGACGCCGGCCTGGAAGGAGACCTTGACGCCGCCGCCCGCGAGGATCAGCGACCGCTTCTTGCCGTCGTTCGGGTTGGCACTCATTACGTCGTCACTCCTTTGTGCTGATCGATGATGTGGTCGGCGAAGCGGTCGGAGAGCGCGCCGATGGTGAGCGAGGGGTTCGGGCCGACGGGGCCGGGCAGCACCGCGCCGTCGGCGACGTAGAGGCCGGGGTAGTTGAAGACCTCGCCGTGGCGGTCAACGACACCTTCGTGCTCGCCCGCGCCCATCGGGCAGCCGCCCAAGGGGTGCGCGGTGAGAACCTGATGGAAGTTGAGCTTGAACGCGGGGTTGTCCAGATACTTCGCGCCGAGGGCTTCGGCGATGCGCGCCACCTCGCGGCGGACGCGCGCGTAGTACTCCTCGGAGCCGCCGCCGGCCGAGGCGGGCGGCGTCGCCCCGAAGGCGCGCCTGACGCGGCTGGCTAGAGGGGGCCGCTCGCGCCAGTCGCAGTCGAGGTATTCGCCGGCGAGGAAGAGCCGGCCGTCGGGGCAGTCGCGCCCCATTGTGAGCACGGGGAGCGAGGTGCGCGAGGAGACGGCCTCGCCGAGCAGGTCGGCGATCTCGGTGCCGAGGTCTGTGTCCTGACTGAGGCCGAGCCGGAATTTGAGCGTGAGTTTGACGAACCGGACGAGCCGCCGCAGGTAGCCGGCCGCGCCCGACACCTCCGAGAGCCAACTGAGCAGGGCCGGGTTGCCGCCGTCCTCGACGTAGAAGCCGCGGCCCACGTCGCCGTGACCGTCGAGCGTGTCGCCGTAGCGGATGGCCCCGGTGATGACCGGGCCGAAGCTCGGCTCTAACGGGCGCGGCACGCGGCGGCCGCCGCGCATCTCCGTCGCGTTGACGATGAAGGAGAGCAGGTCGCCGTTGACGCTGAAGCGCGTGCCGAGGCGGGCGCTCAGGCGCGGGAACGCCTCCCTGTTCTTCAACAGGAGGTACGTGCTTCCGAAAGTCCCGGCGGCGAGGACGAGGCGGTCGCAGGTGACGGTCGTCTCCGGGCGCGGCGCGCGGGGACGGTCGGCCGCGCCGCGACTGTCCGGATCGTGCGTGACGTAGGTGACGGAGTAGCCGCCGCCGTCGGCGAGCGGCGCGAAACGCTTCACCTCGCAGAGCGTTCTGATCTCGGCCCCGCAGTGCAGCGCCTCGGTGATGTAGTTGTAGTCGAGCGTGTTCTTGCTGCCGAAGTTGCAGCCGATGTCGCACTCGCCGCACAGCCGGCAGGTCGAGCGCTGCATCAGGCGGCCCGCGCGCACGGTGTGGTAGTTCGGCCGCGCCTCTTCGAGCGACGCGCCGACGAGCGGCGGGTTCGACGCGTCGTCTTCGTCGGGGCCGGAGACGGCGCGCCGGCGGAAGCTGACGGCGAGGTTGAGCGGGAGCCATTCGAGGCCGGGCCGCCCGTCGGGGTTGAGCTTGCGGGCCGCCTCGCGCATGGCGAGCGTCTTCGGCGTCTGGTCGTAAGGCGGGTGATGAATCGGGTACTTCTGCGCGTTCATCATCCGCTCGACGCGGCCGTAGTGCTCTTCCAGGTCGGCGCGCGAGACGGGCCACTGCTCGTAGCAGCGGTCGCCCGCGGCGCGGTTGACGAACCACCGCTCGTCCTTGCGGGCGAGGATGTTGGCGTAAACGAGCGAGCCGCCGCCCAGCCCGCTCGAAACGAGCGCGCCCGACCCCTTGAACGACCAGACGTTGAGCATCCCGTAGAGGCCCGCGCTCGGGTCCCAGAAGTTCTCGCGCATCCCCCGCGGCGTGCGCGGGAACGAGTTGGGCGGGAACTCTCGGCCGCGCTCCAGCAGGCAGACGCGCAAGGATGCCTCGGCCAGCCGGTAGGCCATCACGGCCCCGCCGAAGCCGGAGCCGACGACGATGGCGTCGAAGTCTTTTTTCATGCGCCTACGTTCCTAACGCCCCGGCCTGAGTCCTTAGCGCCCCGGCCCTTCGGGCGACCCCGCGCCGTTGTCCCTAGCGTACTGCCCCGAAGCCTTCATGGCCGCGTGCGGGTCGCCGCATGTGACGCCCGTCTTAGTCCTCGCCGGCTCCAGCACGACCGGCGGCTCGATGAGTTCGGGCGCGGGCACGTCTTCGTCCGGCACGATCTCCGGCCCGCCCTTCCGGCCGCTCTCCTTCCAGCGGCGCGGCACGCGGCTGATGCCCACCGGGTAGATCGTGAGCCGGCCCTCGCCGTCGATGCGCAGCCGGAGGAAGTTCTTCCAGTCCTCGACCGAGATCGACGAGAATGCCTCGTTCGAGTGGCGACCGAAGAGGTTGAGCGAGACGAGGAGGTAGAGGCCCATGACCAGCGAGCCGAAGACGAAGCCGCCGAGCAGGATCAGCGCCCCGGCCAGCACCACGCGCAGGTCGAGGGTGAAGGCGTAAGGGGCGACGGCGACCGCCTTGACCCACGCGGCCGTCGAGATTTTCGTCACGAAGATGACGGAGACCAGCGCGACGGCGAAGGCCGCCGCCACGTGCGCGACCCCGTGCGTCAGGCCCATCAGGACTCGGTAGAGGCGTGAGTGCGTGTCGGTGAATAAGATGAAGCCGGCCAGTATCAGCAGCACCCAGAACAGCGTGATGTTGCTGTTCAGGATGCTGTACAGGGCCGTCGCGAGGATCAGGCCCGGCCGGTAGTCCAGTCGCGCCAGATTCGGATCGCCCACGCTGACGAGGACGGAGAGCGTGGTGAGCAGGTAGAGGCCGGCCGTCACCAGCCCGAAAGACCAGCTCTTGTTGCCCCGCAGGTACGGGAAGATGAGGTTGCGCCAGCACAGCTTGCTCGACACGCCCTTCGGCGGGAAGCACGCCTTCTGCTCGAACCTGCGGCACGGCGGCTTCTCCGCCGCCGCGTCGTCGCCGGGCCGGCTGAACGGCTTCTCCTCGATCACGTCGAGGCTCTTGCCGAGCAGCCCGTAGTGCGTGGGGTGCAGGAACGCGCCGCCGCCGCCCGCGGTGATCTTCTGCGTGATGCCCTGCTCGTCGGTGGCCTCGTAGCGGCGGTAGTGGTGGAGGTCGCCGGCGAGGAAGACGGCGACCTGCGTCCCCAGCTTGCTCTCCAGAAACAGCAGGTTGCTCTCGCTGTAGTTCGGGTCGAGTTCTTCGTAGAGCGCGGCCCTGATCCAGTGCGGCTCGGCGTGGCAGAGGATGACGCGCTGCTGCTCGCCCGTGCGGGCCTCTTCCTTCTTCATCTCGTCGGCGACGTGCTCGAAGTATTTGACCTGCTGCGCGTCGATGTCGGAGGCTAGCTGGAAGTCGGTGCCGAGCATCCACCAGCCGTGCGGGAGTTTGAGGGCGAAGTAGCTGCGCGACTGCCGCGTGCGCCAGCCGCCGAACCACCGGCGCGTGGTGAAGAGGCGCGTGAACGAGACGAGGCTGTCGTACCAGTCGTGGTTGCCGGGGATGGCGAAGGCGTGCGGCGGCTCCGCGGCGGGGCGCGCGTCGTCGCCGGGATCAGTCCGGGGCAGGGCGACGCGGTAGGGCACGCGCAGGCGCTGCTCGTACTCCACGCGGTTCGCCGTCGGGTACACCTGATCGCCGCCGAAGACGAGCACGTCGCCCCGCTTCGTCTCGGCCTCGTACTCCCGCCCGCTCTCGCGATCCCTGTACTTGAACTTGTGCTCGGCTTGCGCGAGGAGGTAGGCGACGGCGTAGGTCGGGTTCCACCCGTCGCCCACGTCTCCGACGTAGTCGATCCAGATCGAGTCGCGCGGCCTGCCGGGGTCGGGATCGCACTTCTCGTCGCAGTCGTCGTTGTAGTGGCAGGTGTAGTCGTAGATTTGGGGGGGGCCGGCGGAGATGGCCTCGACGATGCGGAAGTCGGAGTGGCGGCCGAAGACGGTCGAGATCGCGACCTCGATGCCGGTCTTGAAGAGCTGGCGCGGGTCGTACCAGCCGACCATCGGCATCCGCTTGGGGTTCGTTCTGGGCGCGGCGGTCTTCGTCCCCTCGGCGGCCTTCACGTTCGGGCGCGGCGCGGCGACGGCGGTGTCGCCGGGTGCGACGCGACGGGCTTCCTCTTCAACTTTCATCGCGTTTCGTCTCCTCGCGCGGGGCAGGTCTGGGGGAATCCGTGGGAATGAGGCATGGTTTAGGTTGCGTGCCGTCCGGGGCGATGTGCCTTCCGCGGGCGGCGGGCGTTCGTGTCGCCGCGGCGGGTGATTTTCGGTCGGCCCGCGTGAGCGGACGAGCGATCAGTGAGTGTGAAACGACGGCCTGAGACGGGCGCGACACTACTGCAACGCGCCCGCGCTGTCAACGGAAATATTCGGCCGGCGCGCGGCGGGACGAAACTGCGAATTATCTTCTGCGGCGCCGGCCTTTGAAGGTGAGCAGGACGCGGCGGCCGGCGGGGCGCAGGGCGGGGTAGGTCTGCTCGGCCGTTACCAGCAGGCGGAAGTTCGGATCGCCCAGGCCCTCGGCGCGGACGAAGGTCTGCGCGCGGTCGAGGCCGGCTTCGGGGAGGCTGCCGAGGTAGATCGGGCCGGCCTCGTCCGTGACGGCCCAGAGGATGTGGCGGCGCGCGCCGAAGCGCGAGGGCGGCGGCACGCGGCGCAAACGCAGCCGCGCGTAGGCCGCCTCACCTATGTTCGCCACGCGGGCCACGCCGCGCGTCCGGCTGCCCGCCCCGCGCGCCGCGACGAGCAGCAGCGTGCGCGCGCGCCGCCTGCCAGTCGCGCCCCACACCTCGCGCACGAAGCCGTCCCTCGCGCAGCCGCGCCCGGCGCAGATTCGCGCGCGCTCTTCAGCTTCGGCCGCGGGGGCCGTCGCCGCGACGTTCGCCCTCGTCGCTGCCGGCGCGCGCGGCGTCACGACTCCGGCGCGCGCGGCCGTCGTCGCGCCCGGGGCCGGGCCGGGGGCGGGCCGCGCGGCCATGACTTCGAGAGCGCGCGA
>DATHBT010000055.1:0-11431 GCA_035295985.1 Pyrinomonadaceae bacterium
GCTGCGCGCGCGCCTGCGGCGGCAGGCCCAACTCGCCGAGCAGCAGCGCAACGTCACCGGCCGACAGCGACGAGATGGCGTACGAGGTAGCCTCCCTGGCGGCCGGCGCGGCCGGTTTCGCGGCCGGCTTCGCGGCGGAAGGCGGCGCGGCCGCGCGGGGCGGACGGCCGCGCCGCGAGCGACCACGCTGCGCGAAAGCGTCGCCCGCGAAAAGCGTGACGGCGAACAGCGCCGCGAAAACTACTTTGACTGAGAGTTTCAACCCGCGTGCCTTTCCGCGTCGTGCGACCCGTCACCCTCGGCGTGCTCGACCAGCTCGAGTAAGACTCCGCCCGCCGACTGCGGGTGGACGAAGGCGACGAGGCAGCCGCCCGCGCCTACCCTCGGCTCTTCGTCTATGAGCCGCGCGCCCTGCTCCTTCAAGCGCGCGAGCGAGGCGCGGATGTCTTCAACTCTCACGGCCACGTGATGAATGCCGGGGCCGCGCTTCCGCAGAAACTTCGCCACCGGCGACCCCTCGTGCGTCGGCTCAAGCAGCTCGACGCGCGGCTCGCCCACCGGCAGCATCGCCACGCGCACGCCCTGCTCCGCGACCTCCTCCGTGTGCACGACCGCCAGCCCCAGCGCGTCGCGCCAGAACGCGAGCGCGTCGTCGATCTTCTCCGTCGCGATGCCGATGTGCTCTATCTTCATAGTGAGCGGTGAGCGGTGAGCGGTTTTCAGAGATTCGAGCCGTTCGTCGATGAGCAGCCGTTGCTGTTACCGCTCACCACCTACCGCTCACCGCTCACCGCCGATCAATTCTTCGACGGCCGTGTAAGGATCGCGCCTCTTCGCGGCGACTTCCGAGGCGAGGCGTTCGAGCTGTTCGTCCGCGCCGTCGGCCGAGAGTGTGCGCGCGAGCAGCCGCTCGCGCAGCAGCTCAAGCAGACGCCAGCGCGCAATCGAGGTGCGGCGCGCGAGGCTCGCGTCGCCCTTCCGCTGGAACTCGCGGTAGCTCTCGACGGCCGCCGCCAGCTCCTCTATCCCGCGGTTCTCGGTCGCCACAGTCTTGACGATGGGCGGCTCCCAGCCGTCGGGCCGCGTGGCGAGCGAGAGCATTGCTTCGAGTTCCTTCTCGGTGCGGAGCACGCCGTCGCGGTCGGCCTTGTTGATGACGAACACGTCGCCGATCTCCATGATGCCTGCCTTGATGGCCTGCACGTCGTCGCCCATGCCGGGCACGAGCACGACGACAGAGACGTCCGCCGTCTTCACGATCTCGACCTCGTCCTGCCCGACGCCGACCGTCTCGACGACGATCTTCTGGTAGCCGGCCGCGTCCAGTATCGCGACGGCATCGACGGTCGCGCGGGAGAGGCCGCCGAGGTGGCCGCGCGTCGCCATCGAGCGGATGAAGACGCCGGGGTCGAGACCGAGCGTCTGCATCCGTATGCGGTCGCCGAGGATCGCGCCGCCCGAAAACGGACTCGAAGGATCGACGCAGACGATGCCGACCGTTTCGCCGCGGGCGCGGTACAGCCCCGCCAGGCGATCAACCAGAGAAGACTTCCCCGCGCCGGGCGAACCCGTGATGCCGACGACCAGCCCCTTCCCCGTGTGCGGGAAGACTGACTTCATCAACTCGGCCGCGCCCCCCGCGCCGTCCTCCACCTTCGAGATGGCGCGCGCCACCGCCCTCGCGTCGCCCGCGAAGATGCGTTCGATTTCGGTTGTCGCGTTCGTCGCGCTCACTCGTCGAATTTAAAACCCCGGATCAAACTCACGCGGCCGGCGGCTGCCGCTTCCTCAACAGATTCACCTCGCCGCGCATCTCCAACATGTCCTCGTTGAGGACATGGAGCTTCGAGTCAATCAAGTCGAGCCGCGAAAGCACGGCCTCCCAGATCGGCCGAGTCTCGCGCAGCCGCGCGTCAACCTTCTCTTCCAGCGCGTCAACTTTCGCTTCCACCGTTGACAACCGCTCCTCGACCGCGGCCAGCCGCGATTCGACCGCGGTCAGCCTGCTATTAATTGAAGCCACGCTTTCCTGCAATGAGGCCAAGGCCGCCAGCACGCGCGACTCGAACGAGTTGCTTTCGTTTAGGTTGTCAGTCGTCTCTTCGCTCATGGCGAGGCCTCCTTTCGGTTGCGAAGTTTGTTAATGCCGACGGCGCGCGCGTGAGGTTCGCCCGCGGGCCGCGTTCGTCAGACGCCGCTTAAGATTTGCTTGGCGATGATCAGGCGTTGAATCTCGCTCGTGCCCTCGCCGATGGTGCAGAGCTTCGAGTCGCGCCAGTACTTTTCGGGCGGGTAGTCCTTCGTGTAGCCGTAGCCGCCGTGAATCTGGATCGCCTCCTCGCAGACTTTGACGGAAATCTCCGAGGCGTAGAGCTTCGCCATCGACGACTCTTTCGTCACTTTCCGCCCCTCGTCTTTCAAATACGCTGCGCGGAGCGTGAGCAGGCGTGCGGCCTCGATCTGCGTCGCCATGTCGGCCAGCTTGAACTGGATGGCCTGGAACTCCGAGATCGGCTTGCCGAACTGCTGCCGCTCCTTCGAGTACTTCAGCGCCGACTCGTAAGCGCCCTGCGCGATGCCGAGCGCGAGCGCGGCGATAGAGATGCGCCCGCCGTCCAAGATTTGCATCGCCTGGATGAAGCCGAGTCCTTCGGGGCCGAGCCGGTTCTCGTCGGGAACGAAGCAGTCTTCGAGGACGATGCTCGCCGTCTCGGAGGCGCGCAGGCCCAGCTTGTCCTCTTTCTTGCCGGGGCCGAACCCGCGCATGCCCTTCTCGAAGATGAAAGCCGTGATGCCCTTCGAGCGCATCGCGCGGTCGGTCGAAGCGACGGCCACACAGATGTCGCCCGTGATGGCGTGCGTGATGAAGTTCTTCGCGCCGTTGACGATCCAACCGCCGTCGCGCCTGACGGCCGTCGTGCGCGTGCCCGAAGCGTCCGATCCCGCGCCCGGCTCGGTCAGCCCCCACGCGCCCAACTTTTCGCCGCGAGCGAGCGGGACGAGGAATTTCTGTTTCTGCTCCTCCGAGCCGAACATGAAGATGTGGTTCGAGCAGAGCGAGTTGTGCGCGGCGACCGAGATTCCGACCGAGCCGTCCACGCGCGACAGCTCCTCGATGATCGTCGCGTACTCGACGTAGCCCATGCCTGCCCCGCCGTACTCTTCGGGGAAGATGACCCCCATCAGGCCCTGCTCGGCGAGCTTCGGCACGAGTTCGACCGGGAACTTCTGTTTCTCATCCCACTCGCGGACGTGCGGCGCGATCTCGCCCTCGGCGAACTCGCGCACGCTCATCTTGATCTGCCGCTGATCCTCTGTTAGGTCGAAGTTCATCTCTCGTCGGACGCCCCCTCGGTACCTCGCCTCACGGCGCGCGCAAAAAAAGGCGAACAGTGACAGGCCCGAAACCCGACCGCAAGCCGCTGTTCGCCTGACCCGCTATTGTAACTTAAGTCCGGCCGCCGCCCGAACCTGCGCCGCGGCCCTTCGACGACCCGCGCCCCGTTTTTTTCCGCGCCCCGCGCTCATGCGACCGCCCCTCGCCGCGTGCGCCGCCGGACGTTCCTGATCGCCTCCCGCCACGTTTGAGGCCGGCGACCTCGCCGGCCGTGAGCCTGCGCCACATGCCGGGCAGGAGCCGCTCGTCGCGAAGGCGGCCGATGGCGACGCGCCGCAATTTCACGACCGAGTGGCCGATCACGTCAAACATGCGCCTGATCTGCTGGTTGCGGCCCTCGTGCAGGATGATCTCGAACCAGGCGTTCGAGGCCGTCTCTCCCGTCCGCGTGATCTGCGCGGGCGCGGTCTTCACCCCGTCTTCGAGCACGACGCCGCGGCGCAGGCGCTCGACCGCGTCTTCCGGCGGGATGCCCTTAACCTTCGCCTCGTAAACCTTCGGGACTTTGTTGCGCGCCGCCGTGACGTAGTTCGTCAGAACGCCGTCGTTCGTCAGGATCAGCAGCCCCTCGGTGTTGAAGTCCAGACGCCCGACCGGGTGGAGGCGTCCGAGCGTCGCCGGCACGAGTTCCGACACGAGGGGCCGCCCCTCCGGGTCTGACAGGCTCGTCAGATAACCCTTCGGCTTGTTCAGCAGCACGTAAACCTTCTCGCGGCCCGCCGCCAAATGCGCGTTGATCAGACGCCCACGCACCTTGATGTGATCGCGCTCCGGGTCGGCCTTCGTGCCCAACTCCGTCACCACGTGCCCGTTGACCGACACCTCGCCCGCGCGGATCAACTCCTCCGCCTGCCGCCGCGACGCCACGCCCGCCGCCGAGATCAACTTTTGCAGACGCTCCATAAATCAGTAGGCAGAAGGCAGAAAGCAGAAGGCAGTCAGGAAGAGCAGGTTCGACTTTTTATCTTGACCGCCTTCCGCCTTCTGCTTTCCGCCTTCTCGCTCTTACGCTCCCCCGCCCGCCAAGTCCTCGAAGTCTTCGATGTTCGGCAGCTCCGACAGGTCTTTGAGGCCGAACTGCATGAGGAACTCTTTCGAGGTGCCGTAGAGCATCGGGCGGCCGACTACTTCCTTCCGGCCCTTCGCGACGATGAGCCGTTTTTCCAGCAGCGTCTTGATCGCGGAGGACGACTGGACGCCGCGGATGTCGAGAATCTCCGGCACGGTAATCGGCTGCTTGTAGGCGATGACGGCGAGCGTTTCGAGCGCGGCGAGCGAGAGCTTGGCCGACGGGCGCGACTTCAGGTAAGCGCGGACGTGGTCGTGGAATTCCGGGCGAGTGGCTATCTGCCAGCCGCCCGCCACCTCGCGCATCATCAGCCCGCCGTTGCGCTCGTTGAACTCTTTCGCCAACTCGACGACGGCCACCTCGACCCAGCCGCGCTCCTCCTTCAACACCTCGGCCAGCGCCTTCGGCGACAGCGGCTCCTCGGAGACGAAGATCAGGGCCTCGATGACCGACATCAGCTCGGCCATGCTCCGCGCCCCGCCCGGCGCTATCTCGCCCTCGTCTTCCCCACCGTCGCCGGCCGCCGCGCGCTCGGACGCGCGCGCCTCCGCCGCGTCCTCCGCGTCGGCGTCGTAGATGACGACCTCAGCGTCACCCTCTTCAACGTCCGCGTTACGGAAGAAGACATCCGGGTCTTTTTGCGGCGTCGCTCCCGGCAGGCCGCCTTCCGTGGGCCGCCCGCCCGCCTCGGTCAAAGCCTCCGCGAAGTTGGCGGCCTCTTCGTTGCCGGCTGCCGCGGCGTCGCTCCCTGCGTCGGTCTGTTTTCTTCTTCTGCTCATCTCTGTGGAAAACTTCAAGCGCCCGCGCGGGCGATGATCTCGCCGAAGGTCTCGCGCTGGTGGAGTTTGATCTCGGTGGTGCGGACGAGTTCGAGGACGGAGAGGAACGCCAGCACCAGCTCGCGGCGCGACTGCGCGCGCTCGAAGAAGATTCTGAGGTTCAACTCGCCGGCCGAGAGGATCATGTTGCGGAGCCGTTCGAGCATCTCGGCCATCGAGACCTCGTCGCGCTCGATCTCCAACAGGACTTCCTCCTTCTTGCGCGCGAGGATTTCCTGGAAGACGCGGAGGAGATCGAAGACGCCGACCGACACCTCCGGGTTCGACTTGTCCGTCTCAATCGGCGCGCGCGTGTAGATGGCCCGCTCGACCGTCGCGCGCGACCAGAGCATCTGCGACGCGGCCTTGTACTTCTGGTGTTCGAGCAGTCGTTCGACCAGCTCGCGGCGCGGGTCTTCCTGCTCCTCCTCCGTCGCCGCCAGCGGGTCTGGCGGGAGCAGCATCCTCGACTTGATCTCGATGAGCTGCGCGGCCATGACAAGAAACTCGCTCGCCACGGCGATGTCCATCTCGCGCATCAGGCGCAGGTGCGACAGGTACTCGTCCGTGATGCGCGCGATGGGGATGTCGTAGATGTCAACCTGCTCCTGGCGGATGAGATATAGGAGCAGATCGAGCGGGCCTGCGAAGTCGCCGAGGTAGAGCTTCAGCTCCTCTCCCGACTCGCCCGACTCCATGACGATCTCAGGGGACGCGCCCGCGACGTTCAGGACGATCTGCCCCTCCTTCTTCGCCCTGCCCTCCTCGTCCGGCGCGGCGACCGTCGTCTCTTCAACTTTATCCATCTTAGTAATATTTCAGCGTGTGTGGCCGCGTGCGCCGACCAACCCGAGGCGACTTTTGACTTCGTCGAGCGTGGCGCGGGCGAGCCGTTGCGCGCGCTCGCGGCCGGCGTCGAGGATACGATCAAGCTCCTCCTCCGAGTAGCCGCGCGCGCGCTCCTGTAGCGGACGCAGGAACTCTACGGTCACGTCGGCCAGATCGGACTTCAACTGCGCGTAGCCCTTGCCCTCGAAGTGCGACTCGACCTCGCGAGCGTCCTTGCCGGTGAGCACCTGATAGATCGTCAGCAGGTTGTTGATCGCGGGCCGGCTCTCGTCGAAGCGTATCTCCGTGCCGGAGTCGGTCACGGCGCGCTTGAACTTGCGGCGCACCGCGTCGGCGTCGTCGAGCAGGAAGATGCTGCCCGCGGCGTTCTCGTCGGACTTCGACATCTTCTTCAGCGGGTCGGCGAGCGACTGAACCTTCGCGCCGACCTTCGGGATGAACGGATCGGGCACGCGGAAGGTCTCGCCGTAGTCGCGGTTGAAGCGCTCGGCCAGATCGCGCGTCAGCTCAAGGTGCTGCTTCTGATCCTGGCCGACGGGCACGAGGTCTGTCTGGTAGAGCAGGATGTCGGCGGCCATCAGCGTCGGGTAGTTGAGGAGTCCCGCGCCGACTCCCTCGCGCTGCTTGGCCGCCTTGTCCTTGAACTGCGTCATCCGCTCAAGCTCGGAGATGCGCACCAGGCAGGTCAGAAGCCAGGCGAGTTCCGCGTGCTCGGGCACGTCCGACTGGACGAAGATGATGGAGACTTCCGGGTCGATGCCGGCGGCCAAATAGACGCGCGCCAGATCGCGCGTCTTCTGCGCCAGCACCTTCGGGTCTTGCGGGACGGTGACGGCGTGGAGGTTGACGATGCAGAAGAGGCTCTCGTACTCGTGCTGGAGCGTGACCCAGTTGCGGAGCGCGCCGATGTAGTTGCCGAGATGGAAGTTGCCGGTCGGCTGCACGCCGCTGAAGATGCGTTTCATTCGCGGTCTCACGAAGCTCCGATGAGGAGGATGTTCCAGGCCAGCGGGATGACGAAGTTGAAGACGACGCCGAAGACGCCGGTGAACAGGCCGATGAGCAGCAGAATCCAGCCGAACTGTTCGAGCGATTCGAGCGCCGGCGCGAAACTTTCGGGCAGGATGCTCGCCAGTATCTTGCTCCCGTCGAGCGGCGGGATCGGGAACAGGTTGAAGACGGCCAGCCCGACGTTCATCACGAAGAAGATGCGGAGCATGGCCGCCACGGCGATCATCGTCGAATCGTCGGGGCTGGCCGGGAGTTGATCTGCGGCGAGCAGCACGCGGATGATGATGCCGACGGCGACCGCGATGGCTAAGTTACCGAGTATGCCCGCGATCGAGACCCAGAAGTTGGCGACCCGCTTGTCGCGCCACGCCAGCGGGTTGACCGGGGTGGGGCGCGCCCAGCCGAGCATCGCCGCGCCGGTGAAAAAGGCAATGGCCGGGAAGAGGAGCGTCCCGATGGGATCGACGTGCGTGACCGGGCTGATCGAGACGCGGCCCTGGTGGTATGCCAAGTCGTCGCCGAAGCGGTTCGACATCCAGGCGTGCATCATCTCGTGTACTGAGAGCGAGAAGACGAGCGCCACCATGTAGAGGATGAACCTGCCGATTAAGTCCGCATCCATCGCCGTTTTCCGCCGGAAAAGTCCCGTCTCGCGAGCAGCGTCACACTAGCACGCAAAAAGAGCTGTTAGCAATTAGCTATTAGCTGTTGGCTAAAAGCTGCCAGTCGTCCGCGGTCAGTTGTCCGTCGTCCGTGCCTCGCAGGCCCGCCGCCCGCGGTTAGAGGTTCGAGCCGCATCGGCTCGAACGACTGACGACTGACGACGGACAACTGACACTGACTTACAGCTAACAGCTAACAGCTAATCGCTAACAGCTACGACAGCAGCGTCCCGCGGATGCCGAGCGCGAGACTGTAGATCGCTTCGTTGGTGGCGACGGCCATGTCGCCCGCGGGGCCGAAGGCGAGGCCGATGACGTTCATGCCGGCGACGAACAACTCGGCGCGCGCGCCGTCGCCCGTGATGCGGACGATGCCGCGGCGTGCCCTGTAGGAAGCGGCGACGTACAGGTTCCCTTCCGAGTCGAAGGCGAGGCCGCCGGGTCGGCCCAGGCCGCGGAAGAAGACTTCCGCGCGCCCGCTCTCGTCGATGCGGTGGACGGCGTCGAAGCTCGACACGGTCGTGCCCGTCACGTAGAGCGCGCCGTCGGGGCCGAAGGCGAGGTGGTAGGCGGCGACGGACGGTTCGAGTGACGCCCACTCGCGCGCCTCGCCGATGTCGTTGACGCAGTAGATCGTGCCGGTGCGGTCGCCGACGTACAACTGCCCGCGCCGGTCGAAGGCTATCCCGGTGGCGATGCCGAGGTTGCGCGCGAAGGGGGCGGGGTCGCCCAGGCCCAACAGGCGATAGACTGTGCCGTCGTTGCGACTCGTTATGTAGAGTTGGCCCGAACCGTCGAAGGCGAGGCCCGTGGGGTTCGTGATCTCGCCGGTCACGTCTTCGAGCCGGCCGCCGGGCCTCAGGCGGAAGAGCGAGACCGGCTCGCTCTGGCCGCGCGAGCCGGAACGGGTCACGTAGAGCGAGCCGTCCTCCGGATCGAACACGGGGTTGGCGACGAAGTGCAGATCCTCCGCGAGCAGTCGCCCCACCTTGAGCCGCGCCGGCGCCCCGTGCGGCTCGCCGCCGGCTTCGAGCCGCACTTCAACGTCGCCCGCGGGCGCGTCGGGCACGACGGCGAGCACGCGCCGGGGCGAAGCGCCGACGAGCCGCGCCGGCCCGCCGTCGAACGTCGCGCGGTACGCGCCGAGGCGCGAGGTGTTGAAGTTCTCGGACTCGACAACGACCTCGCCGCCGGGTATCGCCGCCGCCGGGTTGACGCGCGTCCGCTGCCCAGATGTGCTCATCCTCTTCCCCCGACCCGCTACGATTCGACCTGCGGCAAAAAAATTACAGGACTAGAGAGTAAATCAAGCCCCGCCGGGTGACAACTGCGAGGCCGCGCCCGGGTGCCTGCGGCCACAAGTGCTGTGTTATAATCCGCCCAGTCAAACGATTCGGAGTTTCATCGCGAGGAGAACAGCGCGCGGCACATCCGAGAAGGCGCGCGCCCGCGGGCGACACGGCGAAGTGATTTCGCAAGGCCACATCGGGGAGTTTCACACGGCGTCCGCACTACACCGCTCGCCACGCTCTCACTCTAGCCGGAGACAAGCAACGACATAGGGCAGCATCAAGCCGACGCACGCGCCCACGGCCGCGTGCGTCGCCCGACGCGCGCGTTTAAGGCAAGGAGGTTCGCGCCATCAGCACCGTCCACGGCAACACGCAGGGTCTCAAACAGAATCAGCTCCGCCGTATGGAGAAGCTCTATTCGCGCCGCATCGCGCCGCAGCAGATCGTGACGCCGGAGTTCGCGCGCCAGCTCACAGAGCTGTCGCACGAGACGGGCCGGCAGATCGGCGTCCTGATCGACCGCAAGGGCTACGTCAACCACGTGACGGTCGGCAACGCCAAGGGGATCGAGCTGCCCAACTTCCGCCGCCAGCGCGTCGCCGCCGACCGCTTCCGCGGCCTGCGCTGCGTCCACACGCACCTGCGCGGCGAGGAACTGACGCAGGACGACCTGAACGACCTCGCCCTTCTGCGCCTCGATCTGATGGCCGCAATCGACGTTGAGCCGCGCACGGGCCTGCCCGGCGTCGTCCGCTCGGCCCACCTGCTCCCGACCGACGCCGCGCACATCGAGGAGGACGAGTCGGGCAACTCGCGCCAGTCCTTCGTCCTGCTCGACCCGCAAATCCCGGCGCACCTCGACGTTGACTTCCTTTCGCTCATCAACTCGCTCGAAGAGGAGATGGCGCGCAACCGGCGGGCGGGCCGGAAGAGTGAGGTGCGCGACCGCGCGATTCTGGTCGGAGTCACGACCGGTTCCGTCTCCGGGGCCGAAGAGTCGATGGCCGAACTGCGCGAGCTGGCCGCCTCGGCCAACATCGTCGTGCTCGATCAGATCATCCAGCGCCGCCAGTCGGTCGATCCGCGCACCGTGCTCGGCCGCGGAAAGTTGGACGAGTTGATCGTGCGCGCGCTCCGGCTCGGCGTCGATCTGATCGTCTTCGACCGCGAACTCAGCCCCGCGCAGGTGCGCTCGATCACGGAGGCGACCGACCTCAAGGTCATCGACCGCGCGCAGCTCATCCTCGACATCTTCGCGCAGCGCGCCGAGACGAGCGAGGGCAAGATTCAGGTCGAGTTGGCGCAGTTGAAGTACATGCTGCCCCGGCTGATCGCGGGCCAGGACTCGGCCTTCTCGCGCCTCGCGGGCGGCATCGGCGGGCGCGGCCCCGGTGAGACGAAGCTGGAAACGGATCGACGGCGCGTGCGCGACCGCATCAACCGGCTGGAGCGCGAGATCGGAACTTTGCAGCAGCGCCGGCAACTGCGCCGCAAGGAGCGCACGCGGCGGGGGCTTCCGATCATCTCCATCGTCGGCTACACGAACGCGGGCAAGTCAACCTTGCTCAACACGCTGACGGCGAGCGCGGTGCTGGCCGAGCAGCGCATGTTCGCCACGCTCGATCCCACTTCGCGCCGCCTCCGGCTGCCCTACGAGCAGGAAGTCATCCTGAACGACACCGTCGGATTCATACGCGACCTGCCGCCCGACCTGATCGCCGCCTTCCGCGCCACGCTCGAAGAGATCAGCGACAGCACCTTGCTCGTTCACCTCCTCGACGCGTCGAACCCGCGCTGGGAGCAACAGCTCGAATCGGTCGAGAAAATCCAGGCCGACCTCGAACTGACACAGATCCCGCGCGTCGTCGTCTTCAACAAGGCCGACCTGGTCGATCCCGACACGCTCGACTCGATTTTGCGTCAGACCTGCCAGACAGGCTCGCGCCGCTGTGTCGCCGTCTCCGCCATCGATCCCAAGACGCTCCGGCCGCTGCTCGAAACCATCGGCGCGATCATCGCACGCGACCTGACGGGACGCGCGCCCGGACAGTCTGACGAACACCCCGCGAGCGACGCGGAGGCCGAAGACTTAGAGCAGGCAGTGAGACTGTAGGGGCGGGGCAAGTCCGCGGCCCGCTCGGCGCGCGAGCGCGAGCAACGCGCACGCTGTCGCGGCGTCGAAGTAAGCGGAGCGTTTGAGCGGCCTTTCGGTCGCTACGGGCAGGGGCGAGCCCTGCCCCTACAATTTTTCGGCACGACACCGAACATGAGCAGCCGACGCAGACCCAGATTCGCGACCCCGTTCACACGCGCGCGCGCGGCGGCTTTCGCGT
>DATHBT010000056.1:0-14216 GCA_035295985.1 Pyrinomonadaceae bacterium
CCCTCGCGCCGCGCGTTCAGACGCGCGCTGCCTCCGCCCCGAACTTTTCGAGCCGCATGCGCAACTGCCTGAGCGCCGTGTAGAGACGGCTCTTGACCGTGCTCAGCGGAACGTCGAGCGCGTCGGCGATCTCCTGGAACGTCAAACCCTCGAACTCCTTGAGCACGACGACCTCCCGCAGCTCCTGCGGGAGAGCGGCGACCGCGCGCCTGACCGCCTCCGCGCGCTCGCGCGACTCTGCCGCGTGCGTGGGCGATTCCACGGCCGAAGCGAACTGGGCGCGGCCGTCCTCCTGTTCGGCTTCGAGCGACGACTCGCCGCGCACGCGCGCCCTCCGCCGCCGCGTGACGCACTGGTTGACCGCGATGCGGTGCAGCCAGGAGGAGACCTTCGCCTCGCCGCGGAAATTCGCGAGGTTGCGGTAGGCCGCGACGAAGGTCTCCTGCGCCGCGTCGCGCGCCTCGTCCTCGCGGCCGAGGATGCCGTAGGCGAGCGCGTAGATGCGCCGCTCCCAACGGCGCACGACCTCGCCGAACGCTTCCGCGTCTCCCGACACGGCACGCTCGACCAGCATCTCGTCGCTCGCCTCTACGCTCATCGAGAAGCTGTTAGCTGTTAGCTTTTAGCTGTTAGCAAAAACAGGAACCGCCGGCCGCGGCGGACGAACTCCACGATTTTGGTCCAACTTCTGAAAGCTAACAGCCAACGGTCAATAGCTAACAGCTACTTTAGACGCGTCAGTGCCCGCCCCGGCCGAAAAAAATATCGCGGGGGGCCGGGAATTGCGGAGGGGAAGTGAGACGCGGGCGGTGGCCGGGCGCGGGCTGTGTACGTGGGAAGCCGCTACTTCGGGCTGGGCAGGCACTCTTTTAGCTGCACCTTCAACTCGTTGAAGTCCGCGCGCATTGCGACCATCTCCGAGTAAGTATTGTGGACGAAACTGTCCATCCGGTCGATACGGATGTCCAGTCCGTTTACACGCCTGTCCACGGCGTCGGAACGCGTGTCCACGGTGTCGAAACGCTTGTTAACGGTGTCGCGCAGATCACGCATCACTTCCAGGAGCGTTTCGAGTGTCGGCTTGGTTGTGAGGTCGTCGTTCATGCGCGCATCTTGCGGAATATCGAGTGTTGTAGTCAAGGTGATGAGGTGACCCGAAGACGGGGAAACTGGCTGAACGAACGATCCCTGCCCCGCCCGGCGGTCAGCAATTCCGTTGACAGTCTTCGCGGCGGGCACGTAGTATGAATTTTGGCCGTTCGCGGAGCTTTCCGGCCCGCGTCGGCCGGCCTCTTGCCCGCTCTGTCAGCGCCTCTCACGCTCCGACAATAAATTTACTTCCCGGCCCGTTTCGCCCCGCAGTCTCTCGCTTTCTGATGTTCGAGAAAATCCGTCGGATACGGCTGCTCTACATCGTGCTGGCGACCCTTTTAGTCGTCGGCCTGCTGCCGCTCGGGCTGTCCGGCTGGATGCTGTCGGATCGCAGCGCCCGCGAGCTGCGCGCCGTAGAGAACCGCTACCAGGCGCAGTTGGTCGAGGACAAGGCGCGGCAGATCGAACTCTACGGGCAGCGTTACCGCGACGTGGTGACGGGACTGGCGCGCGCCTTCGAGCTGGCGGGCGGGGTGCGCGGACTCGGCGGCGGCGAGTCGGACGTGCGCCTGCACCGCGCCGTCGCCGAAGACCCGAACCTGATCGCGCTCGCGATCCTGCCAGTCGGCGGCGTTCCGCGGACGGCCTACAAGACCGACGTGATCGGGCGCGACGAACTCGACGAGCGCGTGGGCGACGCGCTCGCGCGGATGAGCGGGCGCGGCCTCTACGTCTCGCGCCCGCAGCTCATCCGCTCGAGCCAGGAGATGAGTCTGACGGTGGCCGCTCCCGTGATGGGCGGCGAGGGGGGCGAGGAGGTCGAGGCGGCCGTCGTCGCCTGCGTCTCCTTCGAGGAGGTCTTCCGGGCGGTCGGGCAGTCCAGCTCGCAGAGCGAGGAAGAACTACTAGAACAGGGCCGCCCCGTCGTCTTCGTCGTTGACATACAGGGCCGCGCGGTCGCGCACCCGGACGCGCGCGTCGCCTACGCCGAGCGCTCGATGACCAACCTGCGCGTAGTGCAGGACTGGCTCGCGACGGGCGCGCAGGTGCGCTCCGTGCTCGCGCCGTTCGCGCTGGAGCGCGACGGCCGGCGCGTCGAGATGCTGGGGGCCTACGCGACGGCCGAGCTCGACGCGGGGGCGCGCCTCGGCGTCATCGCCATCCAGGACGAGCGGGCCGCCCTGCGCTCGGTCGCGGAGATGCGCCGGCAGATCGGCCTCATCAGCCTGCTCGCCGCAACGTTCGCCCTCCTCATCGGCTTCATATTCGCGAAGCAGTTGACGCAGCCCGTCCGCGACCTCGCGGCGGCGGCCGGGCGCATCGCCGCCGGCAACTTCTCGCAGCGCATCCGCGTGCGCAGCCGCACCGAACTCGGCCAGCTCGGCAACTCCTTCAACCGGATGACCGACCAGCTCGAATGCTACGTCGAGGACTTGCGGCGCGCGGCCGAGGAGAACCGCGAGCTGTTCATCGGCACGGTCAAGGCGCTCGCCGCCGCCATCGACGGCAAAGACCCCTACACCCGCGGCCACTCGGAGCGCGTCGCGCGCTTCTCGTTGGCAATCGGCGAGAGATTGAATCTGCCCGACGACGAGATGGAGAAGCTGCGCGTGAGCGCCCTGCTCCACGACGTGGGCAAGATCGCGATTGACGACAAGGTTTTGAAGAAGCCCGCCGCGCTGACCGACGAAGAGTTCGTGATCATGAAGACGCACCCGCAGCGCGGGTACAAGATCATGTCGCAGATTCCGGCGATGAAAGACTTCCTGCCGGGCATGTACATGCACCACGAGATGATCAACGGGCAGGGCTACCCGCAGGGCCTGAGGGGCGACGAGATACCCTTGCAGGCGCGCATCGTCTCCGTGGCCGACACCTTCGACGCGATGACGACCGACCGCCCCTACCAGAAAGCATTCACGCTCGAAGCCGCGCTCGACAGGATTAAGTCCTTCGTCGGCACGCGCTACGACGAACAGGTCGTGGCCGCGCTCGTCGAAGCCTGCGAGCAGGGCCAGATCGCGCCGGGCCGCGCCCGCCTGACGAGGCGGCCGGCGGCGCAGCCCGCGCCGCCCGTTCAGGCGCGCACCGAGCAGTCGCAGCAAGTCGCCTGACGAGTTGTCGTTAATCTCTTAAAGTCGCGGTCGGAAAATCCCGATCAGATTGCCGGAGTTCGTGTGAATCCGCGTAGCGAGATTGCGAGTTCGGGAAACTCGCGGCGCAGTTGGGCGGCGGCTTCAGGGTTGAGGCTTGGGCGCGGACAGGAGTTTGCGAACCTCCGCGGCCATCGCCGCGCCGTCCAGCGGACGGCCGCCTTCGACGCCGATCTGATCCATTAAGAACGCGGGGGCCGGCGGCTCGCCCTTCCATTCCGCCTCGCGGTCGAAGACGAGGAACATGTCCCAGGCGGGGCCGTCGATCCTGAGCGAGCGCGAATAGGCTTTCACGAGCACGCCGTCGCCGTCCCAGTAGTGCGCCACGCGCGGGTCGGGGAAGCGCCTCGTGGCCTGCGGGACGGTCGCCCTGCCGTCGGCCCAGAGGACAGGCACCCAAACTGCGTAGGCCCGAAAATCTTCGTCCTGAACCTGACCGAGAACTTCGTGCTGGACTTCGGAGGCCCCCCGAAGGCAGCCTGGTCAGCTAGGCGCGAGGAGCATCAACAGCCGGACTTTGCCCTTGTCGCGGTTGAACTGCGCGCGCAGGTCTTCAACCTTCGTCGAGTAAGGGTGGCCGCAGGTCATGTAGTTGCCTACGAAGATGAGTAGGACGAGGAGGACGCCGACGGGGATCAGGATTTTGGGCTGGTTCGGCTTCACGCAGTGAAGATACGACGGAAGGCCGGCGCGGGCAAAGCGAATTATCGAAGGCCGCGTCTGATTCTGATAGAGCGCCGCCGCGCGTCGCCCCTTGATTTATCGGGGGCGATTTGCTTTTGTATCCGCTGACGGAAACAGCCCGGTTCCATCTCCCGTAACAAGACAGTCGCCGCACACGCGTTCTCCGTCAACTTCAACAACCGGAAAGTCCGAAACGCCCTTCGAGGAGAGAAGATGACTCGACAACTGCCCGCCCTCCTGCTCGCGCTCTCTTTGCTCGCGCCCGCGCTCGTCTCCGGACAGCAGCCCAACACGGGAGGCCAGCAGCCCGCGCCCACGCCGCCGCCGGAGACGCCGGCCGCCGCGCCGAAGTCCGAGAAGTGGGACGTGGAGGGCGCTCACGGCCCCGTGAAGACGGTCGAGTTCGACACGGACGAGGGGACTTGGATGAGCTGCGACGTGTCGCCCGACGGCCAGTGGATCGTCTTCGATCTTCTGGGGGACATCTACCAGATGCCGATCACGGGCGGGCGGGCGCAGTTGATTTCGGGCGGCGTCTCGTGGGAGTCGCAGCCGCGCTACTCGCCCGACGGAAAGTGGATCGCGTTCACCTCGGATCGCGACGGCGGCGACAACATCTGGATCGTCGGCGCGGACGGGAAGAACCGCCGGCAGTTAACCAAAGAGACTCTGCGCCTCGTCAACTCGCCGGAGTGGACGCCCGACGGCCAATATGTCCTCGCGCGCAAGCACTGGGTCGATCAGCGCAGTTTGGGCGCGGGCGAAATCTGGATGTATCACTCGGCGACGGGCGGGACGGGCGTTCAGTTGACCGAGAAATCGAGCTGGACGGCGAACGTCGGCGAGCCTTTTGCAGACCCGCAGGGCCGCTTCGTCTATTTCGTCAACAGCGGCGACTTCGATTACAACAAGAACGTCTATCAGTCCATCTACTGGATCGAGCGTTACGACAGGGAGAAGGGCCGCCGCAACGTCTTCGTCCGCGGCTCAGGCGGCGCGATTCGGCCCGCCGTTTCGCCCGACGGCAAGCTCCTCGCCTTCATCCGCCGCGACCGGCTCAACACCGTCCTCTTCCTGCGCGAGATCGATTCCGGCAAGGAGTGGCCTATCTACGACGGCCTGACGCGCGACCAGCAGGAGACGTGGGCCGTCTTCGGCACGTACCCCGGCTACTCCTGGACGCCCGACGGCCGCGCCATCGTCATCACCGCTAAGGGCAAGTTCGTCAAGGTCGATGTCAACAGCAAGCAGGCGACGCCTATTCCGTTCACGGCGCACGTCTCGCAGAAGGTGGCGGAGGCTGTCCGCTTCAAGCAGGAGGTCGCTCCCGAACGTGATCAGGCGAGGCTGCTGCGCTGGGCGCGGCGCGGCGGCGGCGACCGCATCATCTACAGCGCGCTCGGCAAGCTCTACGTGAAGGAGGGGGCCGCGGCCCCGCGCCGACTGCTGAACAGCAACTACCTCGAATACTCGCCGAACTTTTCCTACGACGGCAGCCGCATCACCTTCGTCACGTGGTCTGACGCGGAGAAGGGCGCGGTCTGGGTGGCGAACGCCGACGGCACGGAACTGCGGAAGATCACCTCGGTCGCAGATCAGTACGCTAACCCGGCCTTCTCGCCTGACGGCACGAAGATCGCTTACCTGAAAGGCCGCGGCGCGGTCTATCGCGACGAGAACCTGGCGAGCGATAACACCTTCGAGATTCACGTCTGGGACGGGCAGCGCCACAACTACGTGATGGACTTGCTGACGAGCGGCCCTAACTCGCGCATGCCGCGACTCATCTTCGACCCGAAGGGCGAAAGGATTTACTTCAAGGAGACGCCGCCCTCGCCCGTCCCGCCCGGCGCGCCCGCGCAGCTTCTAACTTTCCTGTCGAGCGTCAAGACGACCGGCGACGACTACAAGCGCCACGTCGAGACGCGCTTCGGCACGGAGATCATGCCGTCGCCCGACTTCCAGTACGTCTTCTTCAAGGAGCTGCACAAGCTCTACGTCGCGCCGATGCCGCAGACGGGTAAGCTTCTGAAGCTGAGTTCGACCGAGACCAGCCTGCCCGTCAAGAACGTCTCGAAGTGGTCAGGCGACTGGCTGACGTGGTCGCTCGACAGCAAGACGGTGCAGTGGACTGCGGGCGAGAACTTCCACGAGCAGGAGATCGCGCGCATCTACGACGAGCCGGCGAAGGACGAGAAGGCCAGAGAGCCGCGCGCGACGCGGATCGGCTTCGAGTTCCAGACCGCCAAACCGGCCGGCGCGGTCGCCCTCACGAACGCACGCGTCATCACGATGAAGGGCGACCAGGTGATCGAGCGCGGCACGGTTCTCGTCGAAGGCAACCGCATCAAGGCCGTCGGCTCACGCGTGAATGTCCCCGCCAACGCGCGCCGCATCGACATGAGCGGCAAGACCATCTCGCCGGGCCTCATCGACGTTCACGCCCACATGGGCTACAGCCACCTCGACATCAGCCCCGAGCAGGACTGGATGTACTACGCCAACCTCGCCTACGGCGTCACCACGACGCACGACCCGTCGGCCTCGACGCAGACCGTCTTCGCCCAATCTGAGATGGTCAAGGCCGGCATGATGACGGGGCCGCGCGTCTTCTCCACCGGCTACCCGCTCTACGGCGCGGAGAGTCCTGAGAAAGCGCCGGTCAACGGCCTCGAAGACGCCCGCGCGCACCTATCGCGCCTCAAAGCCCTCGGCGCATTTTCTGTGAAGAGCTACAACCAGCCGCGGCGCAACCAGCGCCAGCAGATCATACAGGCGGCGCGCGAGTTGAAGATAATGGTCGTCCCCGAAGGCGGCTCGACCTACTTCTACAACATGACGCACATCCTCGACGGCCACACAGGGATCGAGCACGCCATCCCCCTCGCGCCGCTCTACAAAGACGCCGTCACGCTCTTCGCTAAGAGCAACACGGGCTACACGCCCACGCTGGTCGTCGGCTACGGGGGCGTCTGGGGCGAGAACTACTGGTATCAGAAGTCGAACGTCTGGGAGAACGCGCGCCTGTTGCAGTTCACGCCGCGCGGCGACATCGACGCCCGCTCGCGCCGCCGCATGATGGTTCCCGACGACGACTTCTACCACTTCGAGCTGGCGAAGTCCGTTAAGGACGTGGTTCGCGCGGGCGGGCGCGCGCAGCTCGGCGCGCACGGCCAGCTACAGGGCCTCGGCGCGCACTGGGAGCTGTGGATGTTGCAGCAGGGCGGTCTCACCCCGATGGAATCCCTCCGCGCGGCGACGCTGCACGGCGCGGCCTACCTCGGCCTCGACGATGACCTCGGCTCGATTGAGCCGGGCAAGCTCGCCGACTTCATGATCACGACTAAAAATCCGCTCGACAACATCCAGAACACGGACTCGGTCAGCCACGTCATGATCAACGGCGCGCTCTTCGACGCTCGCACCATGGACGAGGTCTGGCCCCAGGCCCGCCCGCGGAAGAAATTCTTCTGGGAGCGTTAACACCCCGACCCCTCCCGAACGTCCTACCCACGCGCGGCCGAAGGTCTTTCGACCGGCCTCCGGCCGCGCGCCTTAAAACGCACGAAATAAGGAAAACCCCCCGCGATGAACACTCACCCCGCCTCCCCCCCTCCGATTGAACGCGAAAGTTGCGCCGAGTCTGTAAGGGCAGGGCTTGTCCCTGCCCGTTGTGTGCCGAAGCGTCACACGCGACTGACCGCTTCGGCGCGGGCAGGGACAAGCCCTGCCCCTACAAAACTGCCGCGCAAGTCCCACATTGAAGTGAAACTCGCACTCGTCGCCTTCGTGCTCGTCGTCGCGTGCGTGCCCGCGTCGGCGCAGAAGTCGGCGGCCGACGCAGCGCGGCGCAAGCTCCCGTCGGCCGATAAGATCGTCGGCGACTACCTGAAGGCGGCTGGCGGGAAAAAGCGTCTGGCCTCCGTCGCGGACGCGGCTTACGAGTGGGCGGTCGTCGGCGAAGGGGATACCCCAGCAGGCAGAGCAACGTCTCATCTCAAAGCGCCGTCCTCCGTCCACCTGAGCGTGTCGGGCGAGGGCGGCGAGTCCGGCGCGGGCGTGACGACACGCGTGGCCTGGACGCGCTCGGCCGACGGCACGGTGCGGACGCTGACGGACGCCGCGGCCAAGCGCGCGCGACTTCGCGCGACGCTCGAAGCCTCGCGGCTCGTCGATTTCAGGAAACGGAATCTGCTGGCGGTCGTGGTCGGCGTCGAGGCGGCCGCGGGCGAGCAGGCTTACGCCGTCGAGTTCCGCGGTCGCGACGAGGCGCGCGTGCGCTACCTCTTCGGCGCGTCCTCGAAGCTCCCGCTCGAAATCCGCGACGAGCGCGGCCGCACGCTCGCGCGGTTTTCAGACTACCGGCCTGAAAACGGCGTTATGGAGCCGCACCGCGCGGAGCTTTCGCTCGAAGACGGCAGCGCCGTCAAGCTCGAACTCAAGTCCGTGCGCCACAACGCGGGCGTCAGCGAGTCGGTCTTCGACGCGCCGGCCGCCGCCGGCTTCGACGCGCGCGCGCTGCTCAAAGAGGTGATGGAGAAGGAGCCGGAGGTGGCCGTCAAGTTCGACGAGTACACCTTCACGGTCAAGCACACCGAGCGCGAGTTGGACGACAAGGGCGAGGCGAAGAAGGAGACCTCCAAGGTCTGGGAAGTCTTCATGGCCCCGAACGGCTGGAGCATCGGGAAGCTCGCGCTCGTTGACGGCCGGCCGCTCCCGCCGGAGAAAGCCGCTAGGGAAGAGAAGCGCGTCGCGGACTTCCTCGCCGCGCACGCCGAGGCGAAGCCGCCCGAGACGCGCAAGGGCGCGGGCGGCTTCCAGATCAACTTCGGCGACGGCATGGGCTTCGGCCTCGCCGATCTCTTGCGCGCCTGCGATTTCGTCTCCCCGCGCCGCGAAAAATTCCAGGGGCGCGAGGCGGTCGTCTTCGACTTCCGCCCGCGCGCGGATTTTCATCCCAAGAACCGCAGCGACGAGATACTGTCGAAGATCGTCGGCCTCGTCTGGATCGACATGGCCGAGAAGGTCATCATGCGGATCGAGGCGCGGCTCGTGGGCGACTTCAAGATCGGCGGCGGGCTGCTCTTGAAGATCGCGCCGGGCGCGGGCTTCGCGTTCGAGCGCAGGCGGCTCGAAGACGGCTACTGGGTTCCGCGCTCCTACCACTGGAACGCCAGCGGCAAGGGGTTCCTCGTCATGAAGCGCACCGTTTACGAGATCACCGAGTGGGACAACTACAAGCGCTTCCGCACGGAGTCCGGCGACGCCACGCTCGACGCCCCGAAGCGAGAACCGTGACGACTGGGGACTAAGAGAGGGAGTGGGAGACGCGGAGACGCGGGGAGATTAGAGTTGTCTGATCTCCCCGCGTCTCCGCGTCTCCGCGTCTCAGAAATAGAAGGGCGGCGGCCCGAAGGGAAGGCCGCCGCGGTCGCGGGGGTGAGGTGTCATTGTCGCTAAACAGTAATGGCGGCGGGGAGGGAAACGTTTCAGGCTTGGGCGAAAAATCCGACGCGCCGGCCCGAAAAATTTCCCCGCTTTTGTCGCCCCGCCCCCTGAGCAGTTATAATCCCGCGTTCTAAACCCAACTGAAATTAAGTCCGTAGCGGCACTCATCGAGATGGCCTTCTGGCGACGCAAAAAAGAGGATCGATTCATCACGCTCGGCCTGAGCGACACGGCCCCGGCCGCTCCTGCCGAGACCTCCCCCGTGACAGGCGAACGGCTTCAGCCGCCGACGGGTGCGCCGGCGGTCGAAACGCTAGCGCCCGCCATGCCCGCGATCGAGCCGACGGCGACGGGCGGCGAGCCGACTCCCGCGCCGCACGTCGAAGCCGGCGGCTCGCCGCCCGCGGTCACTTCTTCCGCCGTCGAGCAGCGCCCGCAGGCCCGGCCCGCCCCGCCGCCCCCGCCGCCCGCGAGCGAGTCGCGCCGCGAGCAGAACGAGCAGCCGCGCGCCGAGACGCCGCCCCAAAAACCCGTCCCTTCGCGCTCGCCCTTCCAGTCCTCCGTCCTCGGCCTCGACCGCACGAGTGAGGAGTTGCAGGCCGAGATCGACGCGCTCGAAGAGACCTACGCCCTCCGCTTCCAGCGCGCCATCGAGAAGACCCGCGAGTCGCTGTCCGAGAAGATCGACACGGTCTTCCAGGGCCGCAAGGTCATCGACGCCGAGCTGCTGGACGAGCTGGAGGAGGCGCTCATCGCCGCAGACATCGGCGTGCAGACGACGACCGAGATTCTGGAAACGGTGCGGCGCGGAGTGACGCGCAAGGAGATCGGCGACGTTGAGGCGCTCAAGGCGGCGATCAGGAACGAGCTGCTGTCGATCCTTCGCGCATCGGAGCGCGAGGGCGTGGCGAGCGAGACGGGCGTCCCCGAAGACGTGACGCCCTACGTGATGATGATCGTCGGCGTCAACGGCGTCGGGAAGACGACGACCATCGGCAAGCTCGCGCAGCGCATCAAGGCCGAGGGCAACGACGTGCTCATCTGCGCGGCCGACACCTTCCGCGCCGCCGCCTCCGACCAGCTCGCCATCTGGGCCGAGCGCACCGGCGTCCCGCTCATCCAGCAGAAGAGCGGGACTGATCCGGCCGCCGTCCTCTTCGACGCGCTCAAGGCGGCGAAGGCCCGCAAGTCGGACGTTCTGATCGTTGACACGGCGGGGCGGCTCCACAACAAGTCGAACCTGATGGCCGAGCTTGAGAAGATGAAGCGCGTCGCGGGCCGCGAAGTCTCCGGCGCGCCGCACGAGACGCTGCTCGTCGTTGACGCGGTCACGGGCCAGAACGGGCTGGAACAAGCGCGACAATTTTTGAAGACGGCGGGCGTGACCGGAATCGTGCTGACCAAGCTCGACGGCACGGCCAAGGGCGGCATTGCCGTCGCCATCGCGCGCGAGCTTAGCCTGCCGATCCGCTACGCCGGAATCGGCGAGAAGGTTGACGATCTGGTCGTCTTTGACCCCGAGCAGTACGTCAACGGCCTCTTCGCGTAAAGCCTCGAATTGTCGGGGCAGGGCTTGTCCCTGCCCGTCGCGCGCCAGCGCGGACGTGGGTCGGGTCGATCCGATCTTGAAAGAGCGCGTTGGTCAGCAGCTTCGCCGCTGCGGGCAGGGACAAGCCCTGCCCCTACAAATTTGCCAGCGCCGCTCTCCACTTCAAACTTGACCGCAGATCAGACACTCCAAAAACCCGATCCGTCCGTCGATCTGAGATTGATGCGGCGCGCGCTCGAACTCGCGGCGCGCGGCGTCGGGCTTGTCAGCCCCAGCCCGCTCGTCGGCTGCGTGATTGCGCGCGAGGACGAGATCGTCGGCGAAGGTTTTTATCTTTACGAAAATCTAAAGCACGCGGAGACGGTCGCGCTCGAACAGGCCGGGGCGCGTGCGCGCGGCGCGACCGCCTACGTCTCGCTCGAACCGCACGCGCACCACGGGCGGACGCCGCCTTGCACGGCCGCGCTGATCGAGGCGGGCGTGACGCGAGTCGTCGCGGCTGTCGAAGACCCGAACCCGTTAGTTTCGGGCCGCGGCTTCGCGGAGCTACGCGCCGCCGGCGTCGAAGTCTCCGCCGGGCCGCTCGCGAGCGAGGCCGAACGGCTCAACGAGAAGTATTTCCACTGGCATCGCGCCGGCCGTCCCTTCGTTCACCTCAAACTCGCCACCACGCTCGACGGCCGCATCGCCACGCGCACCGGCGACTCGCGCTGGGTCACGGGCGAGCAGGCGCGCGAGCGCGTCCAACTCCTGCGCCGCGACGCGGACGCGATCCTCGTCGGCGCGGGCACGGCCGGGTCGGACGACCCGCTGCTCACGGATCGCAGCAACCTTCCGCGCCGACGGCCGCTCGTCCGCGTCGTGCTCGACGACCAACTGCGGCTCTCGCCGCGGTCGCGGCTCGCGCAGTCTGCGCGAGAATGGCCCGTCATCGTCTTCACGTCGGAGGGCGCGGCCGTGGAACGGGTCGGCGCGCTCGAAGAGTGCGGCGTCGAAGTGGTGCGTGAAGTGGGCGGCGCGCGCGACCCCGCTCGCGTGCTCGCGCACCTCAAAAGGCACGAGCTTCAGTCGGTGCTCGTCGAAGGCGGGGCCACGGCCGCCGGCCTCTTCCTAGACTCCGGCCTCGTGGACAAGTTCAGCTTCTTCGTCGCGCCCGTAGTCGTCGGCGGCGTCGCGGCACGCCCGGCCGTCGGCGGCCTCGGCGCGGCCCGCATCGCCGACGCCGCGCGCCTCCGCGATGTCGAACTCACACGCCACGGCGAAGATTTCGAGATCACGGGCTACCCGGAATAAAGGAAGCTGTCGGCAATTAGCTGTTAGCTGTTAGCTTTCAGAAATTAGGCCCGACCGCTAAATGTCAGGGTTGGAAGCTCGCATAGTTTTTGATTCGGCTAAAAGCTAACGGCTAAAAGCTAACAGCTTTTCATGGCAAAGAAGAGCCTCGGCCAGAACTTCCTCGTTGACGTGCGTGTGGTGTCGCGCATCATCGGCGAGTTCGCTCCGGGGGCGGACGAGACGGTCGTCGAGATAGGGCCGGGCAGGGGCGCGCTGACGGGGCGGCTGTTGGAAGAGGCGGGCCGCGTCGTCGCCGTCGAGTTCGACCGCGATCTGATTCCAGTGCTTGCCGAGCGGTTCGGCGGGCGCGAGAACTTCCGGCTCGTCCACGGCGACGCGCTCGCCGCGGACTTCTGCGAACTCATCCTCCCGGCGCGCGCGGCCCGCGTCGTCGCGAACCTCCCGTACAACATCTCGACGGCGATCCTCCAGCGACTCATCGAGCAGCGCCGGTGTCTCACAGAGTTCGTGCTGATGTTGCAGCGTGAGGTGGTCGAGCGGATGACCGCGCCCGCCGGTTCGAGCGAGCGCGGATACCTGTCCGTGCTCGTCGAGGCGACGTGCGAAGCGGAGCCGCTGTTCGACGTTTCGCCCTCGGCCTTCCGGCCCGTGCCGAAGGTGCGGAGCACGGTCGTTCGCCTGCGCCCGCGCGAGCTTGCGGCCGGAGATGTTCGCTCTGAGCCGCTGTTCTGGCAACTCGTGGGCGCTGGCTTCGCGCAGAAGCGCAAGACGATCTTCAACAACCTGCGCGCCGCGCCGGCGCGGCTTCGCGCGGCAGTCGAATCCTCCGGCGGCGCGCAAAAGCTGCTCGAAGTTGCCGGCGTTAACCCTTCGCGCCGGGCCGAGTCGCTGACCCTTGAGGAGTGGGTGCGGCTCGCACAGTCGTTGCGTGCCGGCGGGCCGTAATCGGGCGGGTGTGATATACTTCGAGGTCAAATTCCCCCCGACAACTTACAACGCGTGTCCGGTTTCGTCGGTCTGTCAGGAGTAGAAAATTCTCAGTGAGTAAAGCGATTGAATGCATCCCGCTCGGCGGCGTCGGCGAGTTCGGGATGAACTGCATGGCCGTGCGCTACGACGGCGAGATGATCCTCGTTGACGTAGGGATGGGCTTCCCGGAGGAGAGTTCCTACGGCGTCGACGTGTGCGTCCCCGACTTCAGTTTCCTCGACGTGTACGCAGAAGACATCACGGCCATCGTCCTCACGCACGGGCACGAGGATCACCTCGGCGCGCTCCCCTACGTGCTGAAAAAATTCAACGTCCCCGTCTATTGCTCGCACTTCACGGCGGGCCTCGCCGAGCACAAGCTCGAAGAGCACGACCTGCTCGGCGACGTGCTGCTCCACCGCGTCGAGCCGCGCGACACGGTCGAGATCGGGCCGTTCAAAATAGAGTTCATCCGCGTCTCGCACTCGCTCGTGGACTGCTTCTCGCTCGCCATCACGACGCCCGCCGGCACGATCATCCACACCGGCGACTACAAGGTTGACGAGACGCCCGTCATCGGCGAGCCGATTGACCTGAGAACCTTCCGCCGCTACGGGCAGGAGGGCGTGCTCGCGCTCCTCTCGGATTCGACCAACGCGACCGTGCCGGGCCGTACGCCCTCGGAGCGCGCGGTCATCCCGGCCTTCGAGGAGATATTCGGCGAGGCCGAGGGGCGCATCTTCGTCGCCGCGTTCGCCTCTTCGATCCACCGCTTGCAGATCGTCTTCGACGTGGCGCAGCAGTTCGACCGCAAGGTCTGCGTGCTCGGCCGCTCGATGATCAAGAACGTCGAGATCGCCGAACGGCTCGGCTACCTGGACGTGCACGAGAACGAGATGGTCTCGCTCCAGCAGGCGAAGCAGTTGGACGACGACGAGGTCGTCTTCCTCGTCACGGGATCGCAGGGCGAGCCGCGCGCCGCGCTGATGCAGCTCGCCACCCAGGGCTACAAGGGCGTCTCAATC
>DATHBT010000057.1:0-1709 GCA_035295985.1 Pyrinomonadaceae bacterium
GCGCGGGCGGCGGGGACGCCGGCGGGGCGATAGACTCGCTCGCCGTCCTGCCCTTCGCCAACGAGGGCGGCGCGGACGGCGAGTACCTGAGCGACGGCATCACGGAGAGCCTGATCAACAGCTTCTCGGAGCTGCCCAACCTCAAAGTCATGTCGCGCAACTCCGTCTTCCGCTACAAGGGGCGCGGGGCGGAGGCGCAGGCGGCGGCGCGCGAGCTGGGCGTGCGCGCGGTGCTCACGGGCCGCGTCGCGCAGCGCGGCGACACGCTCGCCGTCAGCGTCGAGCTGACGGACGCGCGCGACAACCGCCACCTCTGGGGCGAGCAGTACAGCCGCAAGCTCTCGGACATCTTCGCCGTGCAGCGCGAGATCGCGCGCGACATCTCCGCGCGCCTGCGCTCGCGCCTGACGGGCGAGCAGATGCGGCGCGTGACGCGCAGCCACACGGACAACGTCGAGGCTTACCAGCTCTACCTGCGCGGGCGGCGCGAGTGGGTCGCGCACACGCGGCAGTCGCTCGGGGCGAGCGTCGAGTATTACGAGCGGGCCGTCGCGCTCGACCCCGACTACGCGCTCGCCCACGCCGGCCTGGCCTACGCCTACGGCTCGCTGGCGAACAGCGGCGCGATGCCCCCGAACGAGGGCTACCTGAAGGCGAAGCGCGCGGCCGAGCGCGCGGTCGAGCTGGACGACTCGCTCGCCGAAGGCCACGCGGCCGTCGCCTTCGTCAAGACCTTCTACGAGTGGGACTGGGAGGGCGCGCGCCGCGCCGCGCTTCGCGCCATCGAGTTGAACCCCAACAGCTCACTGGCCCACGCGCTCTACGCCGACTACCTGACGGTCGTCGGGAGGCCCGAAGAGGCGCTCGTCGAGACCACGCGCGAGCAGGAGCTGGACCCTCTGCACCCCCTCACCAACATGCACCTGGCGAACAGCTACCTCCTGCTTGGGCGTTACGACGAAGCCGTGGCGCGGGCCAAAAGGGTCATCGAACTCGACCCGAAGTTCCCGGTCGGGTACCAGGTACTCGGCTCGGCCTACGTCGAGAGGGGCATGCACGCGGAGGGGATCGCCGCGTTCGAGGAGGCCTTCAAAGCCGCCGGGCGCGAGCCGTCTTACCTCGCGCTCGTCGCCCACGCACACGCGGTCGCGGGCCGGCGGGCCGAGGCCCTGAAGACGCTCGGGGAGATGCAGGCCGCGGCGGAGAGGCGGCACGTCCCCGCGTACTGGTTCGCGCTGGTTCACGCCGGCCTCGGCGACACGGACAAGACTTTCGCATGGCTCGACAAGGCCTACGCCGAGCGGTTCTTCCTCCTGAAATTTTTGAAGGTTGACCCGCGGTTCGCACACCTCCGCCCCGACCCGCGCTTCGCGGCCCTGCTCGAACGCATGGGGCTGCCCGCCGATTGAAACGGCCGCCGAATAAAAACGCCGGGGGCGAGTTCATCACTCGCCCCCGGCGTTCTTTAGCGTGTCTTACTTTCTCTAGTGTGGCCTACCTTCAGCGCGCGGCGCGCGTATCAGTGCCGGACTTCGTCGCGGCCGGGGCGATGGGCGCGGAGAGCGGCTCGGAGCGGTAGCCGCAAGTCTCGTTCGCGCAGGCGTAGGTCGTGCCCTTCTTCGTCGTCTTCTCCAAAAGGAACGGCGCGCGGCATTGCGGGCAAGGCTCCAGCACGGGCTTGTCCCAGTAAACCGCGTCGCACTTCGGGT
>DATHBT010000058.1:0-1522 GCA_035295985.1 Pyrinomonadaceae bacterium
CGTGCGGTCGGCGCGCGCGCCGGCCGTGAAGCCGTGGCGCTCGCCGCCTATGATGAGGACGCCTTCGTCGAGGTAGAGGCGCGCCCAGACGCGCTCGGCACGCGCCGCGAGCGAGTTGGCCGCGACGCGCGCGGCCTCGCCGAAAGGCGCGAGCGAGGGATCATTTCTGAGCGCGTGCAGGCGGCGCAGCAGACCCCACTCCTCGGCCGTCAACTCGGCCGGCTGCCAGACGACGGAGGCCGGCGCGGATGCGCCTTGCGATCCGCCCGCGGCGGCGAACGCGGCGGAGATTTGCTCTGCCGCCTCATTCCCGTCGGGTTCGAGCACGATCAACTGCCACTCTTCGTCCTCGTCGGGCGCGGGGGCCGCACGGTCTTCGCCCGCGCGACGCGCGATGACGCGGCCTCGCCGCAGCGAGCCGCGCCAGACGACGGAGAACGGACTCTCTTGCGGCGGCGGGTGCGGCCGTTCGTCGCCCGCGTCGTGCGGGACGGCCGCGGCGTCTGCATCCGCGCCGAGCGGCCAGTCGTCGAAGCGCGAACGCGCGAGGCCGGCGAGCAGGTCGTTGACGGCCGAAGGGTCTGCGAGCGGGCGCTTGAGTGTGCGCGCGAGAGCGTCGTCCAGCCCCGACGCCGCGCCGAGTTGGAAGCGGTAGCAGTCCTCGCCGTCGTCGCCGCCCGTCCTGACGATGCCTCCCGCGGGCGCGAGTTCGGCGAGACGTGCGAGCGTCTCCTCCAGGCGCGCGACCTGCGGCTGCGCGTCCGACTCTTCGAGCAGCAGCGCGGCGCACAAGTCGCGCGCGGTCGCGCCGCGCCCGTCGAGCGAGAGGACGAAGAGGTTCTTGAGGATGAGCCGCACTTGCAGGCGTTGCAGCGCGGGGAACTGCGCGACGGCAGCCGCCGTCACCTCGTCGAAGACGCGGAAGGCGTCCTGCAGCTCTTTCGTCTCGCGCAGCTCGCGCTCGGTCTGGTCGAAGACTTCGTCGAGGAGGATGAGCGAGAGGGCGGGGCGGTTGACGGCGCGCACGGAGGCCGCCGCCGCGAAGGGCAGGAAGGCGAACGAGTGCGCGTGCAGGCGCACGGCAGCGGCCACGTCCGCCACGAGCGGGTGGACTGGGTAGAGGGCGGCGAAGCGCGGCTCGCTCCAGTTGAAGTTGGGGACGGCGGCGCGCAGCTGGAGGTAGATTTCGTGGAGGCGGTCGCGCGCCGGGGGGCTTTTGCGCAGGAGGTAGCTGCCCGCGACGTGGTAGAGGTGTTCGGGTTCGAGGTAGTCGATGCGGAAGGTCTGCGAGAGGGCGACGTTCGCGCCCTCCGCGCCCGCGATGTCGTCGTCGAGCGCGAGGCCGACGAAGGCGTCGCGCGTGGCCGCGGCCTCGGCGAGCGCGCCGAGCGCGGGCCCGTCGTCGCGCGCGACGCGCGACGCGCGCCCGTAGGCCGTGTCCGCGAGCACGACCACGGTCGCGCCCTGCGCCTTCTCCGTCGCCCAGGCGAGTGCGTCGGCCGGCGCGAGCGAGGCCCAGCCC
>DATHBT010000059.1:0-5818 GCA_035295985.1 Pyrinomonadaceae bacterium
GCGCGGTTCGTGCGCGCCGCGCTCAGGCTCGTGGAGGCGTGGGCCGCCGTCCACGCGACGAAGCCGGAGGCGAAGGCGCGCGTGAAAGGATGGGTCTCGTTCCGCGTGCCGCACCCGCTGGACTACGAGCACCTCGTGCAGATCGAGCGCCCCGAAACGGAGCTGCCGGAGCTGATGCGCGGCCTCGATCAGAATTTGAGGCGGCGCGTCGGCTTCGAGTTGACGGACGGGCGCGCGACGCGGCGCGAGGTTTTGGACGAAGTCCACTACTGCCTGTACTGCCACGAGCGCGACAAGGACTCCTGCTCGAAGGGGCTCAGGGAGAAGGACGGGCAGACGTTCAAGCGCAACCCGCTCGGCATCCCGCTCGAAGGCTGCCCGCTCGACGAGAAGATTTCCGAGATGCACGTCTGCCAGCGCGACGGCGATTCCATCGCGGCGCTCGCGCTCGTGATAATTGACAACCCGATGTGCCCGGGCACGGGCCACCGCATCTGCAACGACTGCATGAAGTCGTGCATCTTCCAGAAGCAGGAGCCGGTCAACATCCCGCAGGCCGAGACGGGCGTACTCACCGACGTTCTCAAATTACCTTACGGCTTTGAAATCTACTCGCTGCTCACGCGCTGGAACCCGATCAACGCCCGGCGCCCTCACGCGCTCGCCTACAACGGCCGCAACATCCTCGTCGTGGGCCTCGGCCCGGCCGGCTACACGCTCGCGCACTTCCTCCTCAACGAAGGCTTCGGCGTCGTCGGCATAGACGGTTTGAAGATCGAGCCGCTGGACAAAGACCTGACGGGCGACGGCGGGCGCGACGTGCCGCGCGCGGTGCGCGACATCGGTGAGCTTTCCGCGTCACTCGAAGGGCGCGTGCTCGCCGGCTTCGGCGGCGTCTCGGAGTACGGCATCACGGTCAGGTGGGACAAGAATTTCCTGACGATGATCCACCTGACGCTCGCGCGGCGCGAACGTTTCCGCTTCTACGGCGGCGTGCGCTTCGGCGGCACGCTCTCGATTGACGACGCGTGGGCGCTGGGCTTCGATCATATCGCCATCGCCACGGGCGCGGGCAAGCCGACGATCATCGGCATGAAGAACAACCTGATCCGGGGCGTCCGCAAGGCTTCCGACTTCCTGATGGCGCTCCAACTGACGGGCGCGTTCAAGCGCGACGCGCTCGCGAACCTGCAAGTCCGGCTGCCCGCGGTCGTCATCGGCGGCGGCTTGACCGCGATAGACACGGCGACGGAGCTTTTCGCCTACTACCCCGTGCAGGTCGAGAAGATACTCGCGCGCCACGAACAGTTAGTCGCGGAGTTCGGCGAGGACGAGATTTTCAAACGCTTCGACGCCGAGGAGCGCGAGGTTTACGAAGAGTTCCTGGCGCACGGCCGCGCCGTCCGCGAGGAGCGCGAGCGCGCGGCGCGCGCGGGCGAGCAGCCGGACTTCGTGCCGCTCGTGCGCGGGTGGGGCGGGGTGTCAATCGCTTACCGCAAGCGTTTGCAGGACTCGCCCGCGTACCGGCTGAACCACGAGGAGATCATCAAGTCGTTCGAGGAGGGCATCTCGTTCGCCGAGAACATGAGTCCGGTCGAGGCGGTGGCGGACGAGCACGGCGCGGTCTCCGCGGTGGTCTTCGAGCGGATGCGCCTGGACGCGGAGTCGAAGAAGTGGAAGCCTTCGGGCGAGCTTGTCAGGATGCCCGCGCGGACGGTCTGCGTCGCGGCGGGCACGAGCCCGAACACGATCTACGAGCGCGAGCGGCCGGGCACGTTCGCGCTCGACGAATGGAAAGAGTTCTTCGCGCCGCACAAGCTGGAACGAAACGGCGACGGCCGGTTCCGCCTCGTCCCCGCGGCGAAGGGCGAGCGCGCCTTCTTCACCTCCTACGAAAAGGAAGGCCGCCTCATCAGCTACTACGGCGACAACCACCCCGTCTATGCCGGCAACGTCGTCAAGGCGATGGCCTCGGCCAAGCACGGCTACGAGCAGGTGGCCGCGCTCTTCGCCGACGAGATCGCCGCCGTTGAAAGCGACGGCCGGGTTCCCGCGGCGGGCGCGACTGACGAAGACTTCGCGCGGCTCGTCGAGAAGCTGGATGACGAGTTGATCGCGCGGGTCGTCCGCGTTGACAGGCTGACGCCGACCATCGTTGACGTGATCGTGCGCGCGCCGATGCAGGCCAGAAAATTCGAGCCGGGCCAGTTCTACCGCTTGCAGAACTTCGAGACGGACGCTCTGGCGGTCGCGGGCACACGGCTTACGATGGAGGGCATCGCGCTGACGGGCGCGTGGGTGGACAAGGCCGAAGGACTGCTGAGCCTGATCGTGTTGGAGATGGGCGCGTCGTCGCGGCAATGCGCGATGCTCAGGCCCGGCCAGCAGGTCGTCGTGATGGGGCCGACGGGGACGCCGACGGAAATCCCGCAAGGCGAGACCGTCCTGCTCGCGGGCGGCGGACTCGGCAACGCCGTCCTCTTTTCCATCGCGGAGGCCTTGAAGCGCAACGGCTGCCGCGTCGTCTATTTCGCGGGCTACAAGAAGGGCGAAGACCTCTTCAAGCGCGAGGAGATCGAGGAGGCGACCGATCAGGTCATCTGGTCAACCGACACGGGGGCCGAGATCGAGGCGCGCCGCCCGCAGGATCACCACTTCCGCGGCAACATCGTCGAGGCGATCCGCGCTTACGCCGAGGGGCGCTTCGGAGCGCCCGCCTTCGACCTGCGCTCGGTTGATCGCGTCATCGCCATCGGCTCGGATCGCATGATGGCGGCCGTCAAGCAGGCCCGCCACGGCGTGCTCGCGCCGCACCTGAAAGCCGATCACGTCGGCGTCGGGTCAATTAACAGCCCGATGCAGTGCATGATGAAGGAGGTCTGCGCGCAGTGCCTGCAACGCCACGTCGATCCCGAAACGGGCGAGGAGTCGTTCGTCTTCTCCTGCTTCAACCAGGATCAACTGCTCGACCACGTTGACTTCCAGAACCTCAACGCGCGCCTGCGCGCCAACACCGTCCAGGAGAAGTTAGCGAACCTGTGGCTCGACAAGCTGATCCGAGACGCGGCCGCGCAGTGAAGCCGGCGCGCACTCCCAACTAGATTCCGGTCGGCGCCCCGCCGCTTTCTGCGTCTGGTTCGGCCGGTGGGACTGACTGCGTGCCGGGCGTGCGCTGGCGCGTCTTGTCCGAGGTGTCGTCGCTCTCGAAGAGAGGTTTCTGTTCCTCCGTGAAGGTTCGGTCGTCCGCCTCGCCGTTCCGTTGCCTGTCCGTTTCGCTCACTGAAATTCTCCTCCCGTAAAAATGCGGCGCCGCCTGGGTTGTCCCGGCGCGCGACGCGTTCGACTCCGACGAAAATTCATTCGCGCTCCGCGGCGCGCTCGGCGACGAGGCGTCGGTAGGCATCGTCGCGCGTCAGGCCCAGCCGGCGGGCGGCGCGCTTGAGGGCTGCGCGGTGGTCGAGTCCTTCCTCGCGTTCGAGCGCGGCGACGAGTTCGGCGACGCTCTCAGCGGCGGTTTCCCCGGCCTCTTCTTGCAGGTCCAGCACGTTGCGGTCGATGACGAGAACCATCTCGCCGCGCGCGCGTTCCTCTTCGCCGAACCGCGCGGCCAGATCAGTGAGACGCCCGCGGGCGATCTCCTCGTGCAGCTTGGTCAACTCGCGCGCGACGGCCGCCTCGCGCTCGCCCAGGATTTCGCGCGCGTCGCGCAGGGTTTCGGTGATGCGGTGCGGGGCCTCGTAGAAGACGAGCGTGGCCGGGAGCGCGCGCAGCCCGGAGAGGCGCGCGCGGCGGGCGACCGAGCGCGCGGGGAGGAAGCCGCCGAAGTAGAATTCGTCGGTCGGGAGGCCCGAGGCGACGAGCGCGGCGACGAAGGCGGCGGGGCCGGGGACGGGGACGACCGTGATCTTGCGTTCCACCGCGGCGCGCACCAGGCGGAAGCCGGGATCGCTGACGGCGGGCGTGCCCGCGTCTGAGACGAGGGCGACGGATTCGCCCGCGAGCAGGCGGCCGACGAGTTCGTCGGCGCGCTCGCGCTCGTTGTGCTCGTGGTAGCTGACGGTGCGGGTCTTGATTCGGTAGTGGTCGAGGAGCTTGCGCGTGTGGCGCGTGTCTTCGCAGGCCACGAGGTCGGCTTCGGCGAGGACGCGCAGGGCGCGGCGCGTGATGTCTTCGAGGTTGCCGATGGGCGTCGAGACGAGGTAGAGCGTGCCCGCCCGCGTAGTCATGCGCGGCATTGTCGCACGCGCGCGCGGGGCGGGAAAAGGTTAAAAGGCGAAGGGGAAAGAAGCGCGCGGGTGACGCTCTCCTTTCCCCTTCGCCTTTACCCCTTGCTCCCTCCCAGGTTCGTCAGTCTTAAAGGCTAGGGCCGGCGGACGACGTCCGGGATGCGACGCCACCAGTTGTCGTCGTCGCGCCGGCCGTTCGGGTAGCGCGGGTCGTAGCCGCCGCCGTAGCCGCCGCGGTAGTTGAGGCGGTAGATGTCGGCGACGAGGTTCAGGTCGCGCGTGATCTGGCTCCAGTCGGAGTGAGTGCGCGAGTCGAGGCGCATGCGTTCGAGCAGGCGGCCGACGCGCTCTCCCTGGCGGAGCAGGTCGCGCGCCTCGTTCGCCGAGCGGCTGAGGTCGCGGCCGTCGCCGACGCGGTCGCGGAAGCGTTCGGCCATGCGGCGGAAGTCGTTCACCTGATCGTTGACGCGATCCTCGCGGCGCGTGTTGTCGTAGCGGCTGCGGTCGAGGAGGCGATCCACGTCGCGCTCCAGGTCTTTGCTGCGATCCTTAAGGCGGGATGCCGCGTCGCGCAGCGCGCGCGAGTCGTAGCGGCCGTAGCGGTCGTCGCGCCGGTCGCGGCGGTAGTCGTCGTTGCGGCCCCACTGCGCCTGCGCCGCCGTCGAGAGGGCGAGCGAGAAGAGCGCGGCAGTGATGACGGCCCGAAGTGTGGTGCGTGTGAACATCTCGTCAGTCTCCTTTTGTCGTCGCCGTTTGTGTTTCATGCGACTCGCCGCGTCTGGGGGTTCGGCTCTCGCGAAAAGCGGCTTGGTTTACGGCGCGGCGTTAAGTCTTGCGCGCGCCGGCCGACGAAATCGCAAGCCGTGTGCCAGCGGCGCACGCGGCGCGGGAAACTTAGGAAAGACTGTTTTTTGAGAGACTGAAGCGGCCGAGACATGAACCACTGCGGCTGGGCACGCCTTCCCAAAACGTGCAGGGCGTTGCCCATTTCGTTCGAGGCGGGCGGAGATTTTGAGTTGTTGAAGGAAGTGACGCGGCGGCGGGCGCGTCAGCCGAGGAGGCGCGAGACGTGTGCGCGGGCGCGCGACTCGCTGAAGCCCTCGCGGGAGCGTGGGGCGCGCTCTTCGTCGCCTTCGAGCGTGAGCCAGCACGGGGTTCCGTTGTCGCCGCGGGCGAGCAGCAGCTCCTCGCCCGCGGCACGGTCGCCGAAGTGCGAGACGCGCGCGCGGGCCAGACCGCCGCCGCGCACGACGCCGTCGCGAGGGCTACGCGGCCAGCCGGCCTCGACCGTCAACGCGCGCACGCCCGCGCGCAGGGTGAGCCGGCGGCCGACCATCGTCGAGTGGCCGACGCGGAAGCGGTGCGCGTCTTCGAGCGAAACCGTGAGCGACGATCCCTTGCGGTTGGCCTCGCCTGCGACCATCTGGAACGTTTCGACGAGCCACGCGCAGCCGACCGCGCGCGCCGCGTCGTTCGAGGCGCGCAGGGTAAGGTAGCCGGCCACGTCGCCGCGGCCCGCCGAGGCCGCCCGCGCCTCGGCCTCCTCCACGCGCCGCGCCCACTCCGCGTCCAACTCGCTCAAACGCGAACCC
>DATHBT010000060.1:0-23084 GCA_035295985.1 Pyrinomonadaceae bacterium
GGCGTGACCGCGCGCCAGTCCGCGAGCTGATCAGACCAGTGTGGGCTTGAAGGGTCGCCGGAGACGCCGAGCGCGATGCCCTGCTGCGTCCTGTCCCAGTCCGCCGTGTCGGCAATGAGCCGCATCGAGACGCCCGCGCCGACGTTGACCGTCGGGCCGATGGTGCCGCCGCTGCCGTTCAAGGGGACGGGCGCGATCTGGAATGGCTGGCCGATGAGCGGCACGGAGGCGAGCGGGTGGTTGAAGCGCCCCTGCGAGTAGCGGCCCCAGGTCCACTGCGCCTCGTCCGCGCCGAGCCTGCGCACGAGGTTCGCGCGCGCGTCAGCGAAGCTGGCGCGTATCAGCTCGCCGTAGTCCTTGAACTCCTTCGGCAGCCATTCGCGTGGGTTCTCCCTGACAAGCTGATCAACCCAGTCGTCGTCGTTCGGCCAGTTGTACAGGCGCGCGCGCTCCTCGCCGAGCGCGGCCACGAGCACGCGCCGGCGGAAAGACCCGCGCATCTCGGAGGCGAGCGGGGCCGCGCGCGAGTCTGCGTCCACGCGCCCGTCCCAGCTTTCGAGGAGCTTGAGCGCCTCACGGAACTGTCGCTCTTCGTCGGCGGACGCAGCCGGCGCGACGGCGCGGCCGAGCCGCGCGGCCTCGCGCGCGAAGACGTGGCCGCCGATTGAGTAGGTGTCGCCCTGGACGGCGCGGAAGTCTTCGGCGGTCAGTTTCGTCCTGTCTTTCAAAAGATCGTAGATGCGGCGCGTCCTGTAAGCCGAAGCCCACTCGTGCGTGAGGTGGTGGCGGTAGCTGCGGCCCACGACACGCGAGTTGGCCGTGACGATGAGGCCCGAAGGTGGATCGAAGACGTGCGGCAACTCCGCGAACGGGATGAAGCCCGTCCACTCGCCCGCGTCGGTCGAGCCGTCGTAAGGCACGCTCCCGTCGCCGCTCTTGCGGACGGGTATCATGCCCGCGCCGTAGTAGCCGATGTGCCCGCGCGTGTCCGCGTAGATGAAGTTCTGCGTGGGGCCGCGGTACTCGGAGAGCGCGGCGCGGAACTCGTCCCAGTTGCGCGCGCGGTTCAGTTTGTAGAAGGCGACGAACTCGTTGGCGTTCTGGTCGAGCGCAGTCCAGCGCAGGCTGTAGCGCGCGCCGGCGCGTTCCGTAACTATGGGGCCGTGGCGCGTGACCGTGACCTCATGCGCGACCGTTTCGGTCGCCGTGCCGATGGGGCTTTTGCGAACCTTGATCTCCTCTGTGCGAACCTCCGCCTCGCGCGCGCCCGCGGGGGTCTGGTAGGTGCGGGACTGCGGGCCGGAGAATTTTTCCAGGTAGAGGTCTTGCACGTCCGGGCCGAGGTTGGTCATGCCCCACGCGACGTGCTCGTTGTGGCCGATGATGATGCCGGGCGCGCCGGGCGCGGTGACGCCCGCGACGTTAACGCCCGGAGCCTTCAGGTGCGCCATGTGCCAGATCGACGGGGCCGACGGCGGCAGGTGCGGATCGTTCGCCAGCAGGGGCTTGCCAGTCGCCGTGCGCTTTCCGCTCACCACCCAGTTGTTGCTGACCGCCGACTCTTCCGTGTATAGCCCCGCACGCTCAAGCGAGCGCCGCGTGGCCTCGAAGAATTTACCGGCCTCTTCGAGCACGGCCGCGTCGGGCGCGACCGCGTTCGTGTTCCTCGTGCCGTGCCGCTGCTGCGATCTGCCGGGACGCGCGGCCGGCGCGTCCGTGCCGACGACGGGAACGTCGAGGGGCGAAGTCGCGGGCAGCAGTTGCGAGCGACGGTCGGCGGGCAGGTCTGCCAGCGCGGCGCGCATCAGGTCGGTAGGCCAGGTGGTCGAGAGCGACTCAGCGAAAATCTTGCCGATGATGATCGAGTCGGCAGGACGCCACGCGCGCGGGCGGTAGCCGAGGAGTTGAAACTCCTGCGGGAGTTTTCGGCCCTCGCCGCCGTCGTGTGCCTCGACGTAGGCGTTGACGCCGCGCGCGTAGGCTTCGAGCACGCGGCGCGTCTCGGCCGGCGCGTTCGCTTCGAGAGTTTCGGACAGTCGCCCGAAGCCGTAGGTGCGGTGGCGCTTGTCCTCTTCGAGCGCGGCGCGGCCGAATATCTCGGCCAGCTCGCCGCGGGCCGTGCGCCGCAGCAAGTCCATCTGCCACAGGCGGTCGGCGGCCGTCGCGTAGCCTTGGGCGAAGTAGAGGTCTTCGTCACCCGCGGCTTCTATATGCGGGATGCCGCGCTCGTCGCGCGTGATCCTGACTTGTGCGCGAAGCCCCGCAAGGCCGACAGGCTGCGGCGCGGGCGCGGGCGTCTGTGTGCCGGCACGCGGGCCGGGCGGCGGCGACAGCAGCGCGAGGGCGAGGCAGAGCGGGACGACGAGACTTCTCTTTGTCTGTTGGCGTGGCTGAGTTGTCATTTGAGCTGTTCGTGCGGACGAGTCTGAGTTGGATTCAAGAATTGTGCGACGCGATGTTAGCAGGAAGCGTGCGGCGCGTGAATCGCTTAAGGCCGTGAATCGTGAACCGTAAATCGTGAGTGGAAGAAAGCCGCTGCGCACTCCCGCCAGATAAGACGTTGGCGCAGGGCGATCCGTTAGCGACTCACGAGCTACGATTTACGGTTCACGATTTACGACCGCCTGCGGCGGGCGAAGTGGATGGCGAGCGGGACGAGGCAGAGGCCGACGAGGACGAGCGGGAGGTAGAAGCGCGCGCCGCGCCCGGCCGGGGCGGGTTGTTCGTGCGAGGTGATAGCTTGCGCGGGCGTCGCCGGCTGGCCGCCGCCCGTCCGGCCCTGCGCGCCGACGGTTGCGAGCGTCTGCACAGAGCCGTCGGGCGCGAGACGCCGCACGCGCGAGGCGTTGTCCCCGGCTGCCTGGACTAAGCCGACTTCGAGGACGTAAACCGCGCCGTCGTCGCCGACGGCGATCCCCGTTGGGGCCCAGGGCGATTCGGCGCGGAGCACGGTCGTGGCGCGGCCAGCCTCTGTGACACGCAGGACGCGACGGTTCCGATGGTCTGCGACGAACGCGCCGCCGCGCCCGTCGGCCGCGAGACCGTAGATGCCGCCGAAGGCCGCATCCGCGTCGAGCCGTGTCGCGGGATCGCTCGCGCCCAGATCGCGCGCGGCGGTCGTGACCGTGCCGTCCGGCGTCACGCGGCGCAGGCTTTGTCCGTCTGTGAGATAGACGGTTCCGTCCGGGAGGACGGAAAGGCCCGCTACGCTCTCGAAGCGTGCGGCAGCGCCGCGCCCGTCCGCCTGGCCGTATGCGCCGCCCGCGACCAACTCGACGCGGCCTTCGGGCGTGCGGCGCAGCAGCCGCGTCTCGCGCCTGCGGTTGTTGTCCTGCTCCACCGAATAGACGTTGCCCGCCGCGTCGCGCTGCACGCCCCAGCCCGGCGCTACTTCGGTCAGCGGCAGCAGGTACGTGAACTCGCCGGCAGGCGACATGCGCCAGAAGGCGCTGAACCAGCGGCCCCCCCTGTAGCTGATGTCGCCGCCGTAGAGGTTGCCATCCCGGTCGATTCCGAGTTCGTGCGTGTGACGGCCGCCGTCGCCCGCGCGGAAAGTCGAGAGGCGGCCCGCGGCGTCAACCTTCCAGACGGTTTCGAGATCGCTGAAATAGAGGACGCGCCGCTCGCCGTCGAAGACGATGCCGGTCGCGGGGTGCGCGCGCGCCGAGGCCGCGAAGGCAGCGGCCAACGACAGGGCGACGACTACTCTGGAAAGCTTTCGTCTCATCTTTCAACTCGAATCGGGGAGACGTTCAGCCGACTTTTATGTCACGCACGCCGCGCAGCACGCCCGCCGCGTCGCGCGTGAGCCGCATGAGGGGCGAGAACGCGCCGCCGGCGACGTGCCGCTCGCGCTCCGATTTCGGTATCAGCGGGTCGTCCTCGAACCAGTATTCAGCGATCCAGCGTTCGGCCAGCCCCGGCGCTTTGACGCTGGCGTGGATGTGCGCCGGGTTGTCGGTGCCGGGGTAGGAGGCTGGCCTGATGGTTCGGAACTCGTAGCGGCCTTCGCGGCCCGTGAGCATCATTCCGCGCAGGCGCGCCGTGGCGGCCGGCTCGCCGCGCGAGTCGCTGTAGATGCCGCGCGCGTCGGTGTGATAGACGAAGAGCGTCGCGCCTTCGAGCGGCGTGCGGCCGTCCGCCGCGTAGATCGTGCCCGAGACGACGAGCGGCACGCCCGACTCCCCGTCCGTCCCGATCCGCGTGCTCCAACCGAGCGTCCCCGGCTCGCCCGAGGCGGCGCTCGAAGCGGCCGTCAACGCGCCCTGACGCGAGCATCCGAGCAGCGCCGTCGGCAACGCGGCGAGTCCGGCGAGGGCTACGGCGGATTGACGCAAAAACAGTCGCCGCCCCGCCGGGTCGATTCCAAACCTTAAATCAGTTTCGTGCTTCATCTCTTGCCCCCTTCGCGGCGGCCGGCGAGCCGCCGACCTCCTTGCCACTAAATCAAGTCGGGCCGGGCGCGGCCGTCGCCCGCCTCTCCTTCCAACTTTTTCGCGAGGGAGGGGAACGCCGGGGCGCAGGAGGTTGACGCTCTCGCCGGCCCGCAACTACAATCCGCTCGGCTTCCCGTCACGCGCGAAGCCGCCCCGACACTTCTTCGATCTCGTGCCGACGAAAACCTTTATGAGCCTGCGCCTCTTAAATTCAATACGAGCGCTCCCGGCAGTTTTGTTCGCGCTCCTTTTCACAGCCGCAACGGCTCAGGCGCAGCAGCGCCCGCTTATCACGGAAGACGTTGACATCATCCCGCCCGGCACGGTTCGCCTTCAGGTCGGCATAGACTTCATGCAGGACGCCAAGTTCCCGGCTTCGGGTCTGACGGGCGACCTGACGCGCGTCGGCGTCGTCGGCGTCAACGTCGGCCTCTCGCCGAACGTCCAGTTCGAGATCGAGGGCGTGCTGCAAAACTTCCTGAGCGTGAACTCCGCCACGCCGAACCCCGCCATCCCGCGCGGCTTCACGGGCGGCTCGACGAACGACACGGGCGACTTCCGCCTCGCCACCAAGATCAAGCTCCGCAGCGAGACGCGGCGCGGCCCCTCGCTCGGCTTCCGCTTCGGCGTCGATCTCCCGAACTCGAACGAGACGCGAGGGCTAGGCGTCAACCAGACGAACGCCTTCGGCACCGTCCTCGTCGGCAAGAAGTTCGGCGAGGACGACCGCCTCAACCTCTTCGGCAACCTCGGCATCGGCATCCTGACCGCGCCCACCGAGCGCTTCACGCAGAACGACGTGCTGCTCTACGGCATCGCCGGCATCTACCGCGTCAACCGCCAGATCAACCTCGCCGGCGAGATCAACGGCCGCGCCAACACGCGCTCGGGCCGCGCCCCGCTCGGAACCGAGTCCCTCTCGGAAGCGCGCCTCGGCCTGCAAGTGAAAGCCACGGGCCTACGCTTCGACTTCGCAGGCATCGCCGGCCTCAACGACTTCAGCCCGCGCACGGGCCTCACCTTCGGCGTCACCTACGACTCGCCGACCGTCTTCGCGCCGGCAAAATAAAGAAGCTGTTAGCTATTAGCTGTTAGCTGTTAGCCGGAAGGGAACAACTTCAGCTTTCGTCTGAGTTTGTATTTTCCGCTTTCCTAACAGCTAACAGCTAACAGCTAACAGCTAATAGCTAACAGCTAATAGCTTCCTGCCAACTTGCAACCTGAAACCTGAAACCTGAAACTGTCTCCGATGTACGACTGGCTCGCCGGGGTCGTTAAGTGGCTCCACGACTTCATCACGGAGGTGCCGATCTACGTCGCCGGCCCGGCGATGGTCGTTATCGGCGCGCTCGACTCGTCGCTCCTCAGCCTGCCGGAGATCAACGACTACCTCGTCGTAGCGCGCTGCTACAGCGATCCCAAAGCGGTCTTCTACTTCCCGCTCTTCGCGGCGGCCGGCTCCGTCATCGGCTGCGTGCTGCTCTATACGATTGTGCGGCGGGGCGGGCAGGCGTTGATGCGCCGCCGCTTCAAGGCAGAACACATCGCGCGGGTCGAGAGGGCCTACGCGCGTTTCGGCGTGCTGGCGCTTGCCGTTCCGGCGCTTTTGCCGCCGCCGATGCCGTTCAAAATCTTCGTCGCCACGGCGGGCGTGCTCGAATACCCGCGCTGGAAGTTCATGACGACGATCATGATCGCCCGGACGCTGCGCTACGTCGTCGGGGGCACGCTGGCCGTCTTCTACGGCGAGCGCGTGATCGAGTTCATGCGACAGAACGGCACGATGATCGTCAGCGTCGTGGCAGGGCTGATCATCATCGGGGTGGCGATTTACGTCTTCGCCAAGCACATCAAGACGCCACGCCGAAGTGTGATGGAGCAGGTCGCTGAGGCGGCGCGGGAAGGCGAAGGGGCCGGGGGCGACTCCACGTCGCAGGCCGCGTCGGATTGACGCCCGGCGGGCGCGGAGGGGAGTGAACCGCCGTTGAAGTGGCTCTGGCGCAAGATCACGAACGGGCTTGAGAGCGTCTCGAACTACCTCGGCGCGTTCGGCGCGCTAGGCCTGTTCGCCGTCGCCCTGTTGGATTCGTCGCTCGTCCCGATGCCGGGCGGGGCCGACGCGCTGACGATCCTGCTCGCGGGCCGCTTCCCCGAACGCTGGCCGCTCTACGCCGCGTCGGCCGCCCTCGGCTCGACCGCCGGCTGCGTCATCCTCTACTACATCTCGCGGCGCGCGGGCCGCAAAGCACTCTCTCGCTTCGGCCCGCGCAAGCAGGCGCGCGTTCGGGAACTGATCGAACGCTACGACGTGCTGACCGTGCTCGTCGCGTCGGTGCTCCCGCCGCCGTTTCCGTTCAAGCTGTTCGTCATCACGGCGGGCGTCTTCCGCTTCCCCGTGCTGCGCTTCGCCCTCGCGATTGCCGCGGGCCGCGCCTTCCGCTTCGGCCTCGAAGCCTACCTCGCCGCCAACTACGGCGAGCAGGCTAAGGAGCTATTCGCGCGCTACTACCCGTACATCGGTCTCGGCGTGGCCGCGCTCGTCGTCCTCTTCGTCGTGCTGCGTAACCTGTCGAAGCGGAGGCAGGGTGTCAGGTCGGACGAGCAAGGCTCGGAGACTTGAAGCAGGGAAGACGGGACTCGTTCGGGTTTAAGGGTTGCGGATCAATGTGCGGGTAACGGCATGTCAGTACCGCCCGCAGTAGCGGACGGTTCTGACTCGTAAGCGTGAGCTGTACAGGCTTTAAGCCCAGGCCCCCTATTCGGCCGCGCGGCGGGCTTGCGTGTCGATCTTGAAATTGCGCGCGCCCGCGAGGTCGCGGACGCCGTGGCCGTCGAGCAGGTTGAGCAGGCGTATGAAGACTTCGGCCGTGGCGCGCGCGTCGTCCGACGCGCGGTGGCGGCGAAGGAGGGGGATCGAGAAGTGCTCGGCGACGGTGTGCAGGCGGTGGTTGGCGAGGTCGGGGACGACGCGGCGCGCGAGCGAGACGGTGCAGATGTGCGGGTTGAAGAGCTTGCGGCCTGTGTAAACTTGCGCGATCTCGTGGTTGAGGAAGCTCACGTCGAAGGACGCGTTGTGCGCGACGAGCACGGCCGAGCCGATGAAGCCCAGCACCTCGCCGACGACCTGCTCGAAGGGCGGGGCGGAGCTGACCATCCCGTCCGTGATGCCGGTCAGCATCGAGATGAACGGCGGGATCGGCGCGCAAGGGTTGACCAGCGTCTCCAACTCGGCGACGATTCGGCCCGCGCGGACGCGGCACAGCCCGATCTCGACGACGCGACAGGGCGGGCGCTTCGATCCGGTCGTCTCCACGTCGAAGACGACGAACTCCGTCTCGCCCAAGGCACGCGCCTCGGGGTCCTCGCAGCGCAGCTCCATCTCGCCGTCCGGGGCGAGCGCCACGCGCCAGTCGTCTTTCAGGAACTCGGAGACGAGGCCGTGGGCCGTCAGCGGATCGAGATCGGAGATTTGGAAGAGGACTTCGGCGACGCGCTCGACGCGCGAACGCCCGCCCGCGAGTCGGAGCAGGGCGACGGCCTCTTCGGCTTCCGCTGAGTCCGGGATGAGGTTGCTCGGGAGCGGCATCTCGGGCGTGATTGTAGCACGGGCCTGAACCGAAGTTGACGGGAGGCTTACAGGTTTGCAGTCTGAAGAGGTGCTCGAAATTTTCCGCCGGACGGGCGCGCTGCTCGAAGGCCACTTCGTCCTGACGAGCGGGCTGCACAGCCCGCGCTACCTGCAATGCGCGCTCGTGCTGCAACACCCGCACGAGGCCGAAACGCTCGCACGCGCCATCGCGTCGCAGTTCGCCTCGGATACGATAGAGACGGTCGCCGCGCCGGCCATTGGCGGCATCGTCATCGGCTACGAGGTGGCGCGCGCGCTTGGCGCACGCTCCATCTGGACGGAGCGCGAGGACGGGCGGATGACGCTGCGGCGCGGCTTCACGGTCAGGCCCGGCGAGTCCGTCCTCGTCGTCGAGGACGTGGTCACGACGGGCGGCTCCACGCGCGAGACGGTCGAGGCCCTGCGCGCCGCGGGCGCGCGCGTCGTCGCCGCAGCTTCGATCATCGACCGCAGCGGCGGACGCGCCGAGGTCGGCGTCCCGCGCCACGCCCTCGCCACGCTCGACGTGCCCGCCCTCGCCCCCGCCGCCTGCCCCGCCTGCCGGCGCGGCGAACCGGCGGTGAAACCCGGAAGCCGCAAAGTGTGAAAAGCTGTCAGTGGTCAGTTGTCCGTTGTCAGTTGTTTGAGCCAGCGCGGCCTGCGCGATGACCCCATGGCGGCTCGCTCGAATAGCACGGACAACGGACAACTGACCACTGACCACTGACCACTGACAGCTTTTATGAACTACCGCCTGACCATCCAGTACGACGGAACGGATTTCGCGGGCTGGCAGGTGCAAGCGCGGGGCGAGCGCACGGTTCAGGGCGAGCTTGAGCGAGTGCTCTCGCTCCTCGACGGGCGGGCGGTCGCCGTCCACGGCGCGGGGCGCACCGACGCGGGAGTCCACGCCGAGGCTCAGGTGGCGAGTTTCCAGCTCGAACGCGAGTTCGCGCCCGAAAAGCTGCGCGACGCCATCAACGGCAACGTCGCCGCAGACCTCCGCGTGACCGCGGCGCGGCGCGCGTCCGAAGACTTTCACGCGCGGTTTTCCGCGCGCGGCAAGACCTACGTTTACAGAATCTTTAACGAGCGTTTCGGCTCGCCCTTCCTCTCTCGCTACGCGCACCAGGAGGGCCGCCCGCTCGACGCGGGGCGGATGCGCGAGTGCGCACGTCTCTTCGTCGGCACGCACGACTGGACTGCGTTCTCGGCGGCCCAGTCGGACGTGAAAGATCGAGTCCGCACGGTCACGCGCCTCGACATCACGGAGCGCCGGAGCACGCGGGGCCGCGGCCGACTCGTCGAGATCACGGCGAGCGCCGAGGGCTTCCTGCGCTTTATGGTGCGCTCCATCGCCGGCACGCTCCTCGCCGCCGGGCGCGGCGAGATCGGCGAAGACGCAATCGAGCGCGCCCTAGCCACCGGCGACCGCGGCCTCGCCGCCGCCACCGCCCCGGCGCGCGGCCTCACGCTCGTCGAGGTGCATTACGAGGAAGCTGTTAGCGATTAGCCGTTAGCTGTTAGCCGGCAGGGATCACGTTTCAACTTACCTCTCGGCCGCGCGCACGGTTTCCCGGTTTGCTAACAGCTAACGGCTAACAGCTAACAGCTAATAGTTAACAGCTTCTTCCCCGATTCACGATTTACGAGTTATGATGCGGCGGTTCCTTCGAGTCTTTAACTGAAGTTGTCGGGGCAGATCGGATGCTGTCGGATTTCGCGGAGGTGGTGGAGACGGGATCGCGCGACGAGGCGCTGCTGCGTCAGGTCGCGTGGGATCGTTTGCCGCGCCACGTCGGGATCATCATGGACGGCAACGGGCGCTGGGCCGCGCAGCGCGGGCAGCCGCGCGTCGCCGGCCACCGCGCGGGCGTGGAGGCCGTGCGCGCTTCGGTTGACACGGCCGCGCGGCTCGGGCTACAGGCCCTCACGCTCTACGCCTTCTCGACCGAGAACTGGAAGCGCCCCCGCTACGAGGTGGACGCGCTGATGCGCATGCTCAAGCGCTACCTGCGCCTCGAACTCGACGAGATCGACCGCCAGAACATACGCTTCCGGACAATCGGCCGCACGGGCGAGTTGGCGCAGAGCGTCCGCCGCGAGATCGAGCGAGCCGTCGAGCGCACGGGCGCGAACACCGGGATGACGCTCAGCGTCGCGCTCAACTACGGCGGACGCGCCGAGATCGTTGACGCAGTCCGCGCGGCGGTACGAAGGCTGCGGGCGGAGGGGCGCGACCCCGAAGAGATCACCGAGGCAGAGATCGAGCGCGGCCTCTACACGAGCGGGCTGCCGGAACTCGATCTCCTCGTCCGCACGAGCGGCGAGATGCGCATCTCGAACTTCCTGCTGTGGCAGGCGGCCTACAGCGAAATCTACGTGACCGAAACCCTGTGGCCCGACTTCCGCCGGCCGCACCTGCTCGAAGCCGTCGTCGAGTTCCAGCGGCGCGACCGCCGCTTCGGCGGCTTGAAACTCGTCGCGAACGCCCAGTGAGTGATGCGAGGCGCGCGCCGAAGACCGCCCCGCGAGACGCGAGAGACGAATGCAACGAATCCTGACCGCCGCCGTAGCCCTCCCCCTCATCATCGCTTCCATCTGGTTCGATCAACTGAAACTCCTCTTCGTCCTGATCGCCGCCGCGGCGCTGATGGCGGGCCTTTACGAGTTCTGGATGCTCTCGGCGCGGCGTGAGATGAGGGCGCAGCGCGAGCTGGGCACGGTCTTCGCCGTCGCGCTCCTCGCTGCCTTCTACTTCCAGGCCCCGTCCGTCTGGCCGGAACTGCTGCTGATGCTCTTCGCCGCGTTTGTGATGGCGTCGCTGGCCGGACTGATGCTGCGCGGCGCGCCGTTCGAGCCGATGAGCGGGCGCGCGGGCGCGACCGTCCTCGGCGTGCTCTACGTCGTCTTCCTCGGCGGCCACCTGATCGCGCTCAGGATGACGTACCCGAACCCCCTGGGGAGCGACCTGCTCTTCTTCTTCATGCTCGTGCTCTTCGGCTCTGATACGGCGGCCTACTACACGGGCCGCGCGCTCGGCCGCCACAAGCTCGCGCCGAAGGTGAGTCCGGGAAAGACCTGGGAGGGCGCAATCGGCGGCATGGCGGCGAGCCTCCTGTTCGCCGCGCTGGCGCACTACTGGTTCTTCGAGGGGCTGCCGCTGCGGGCGGCGCTCCCGCTCGCGGCGGCTATGAACGTGCTCGGCGTCGTCGGCGATCTCGCCGAGAGCGCCTTGAAGCGCGGCGCGGGCGCGAAGGACGCGGCCAACATCCTGCCCGGCCACGGGGGCCTGCTCGACCGGCTCGACAGTTTGCTCTTCAACGCGCCGCTCCTCTACTATTTCGCCGTCAACTACTTCGGCACTGCGGCGGCCCTGCGCTGACCGCGCGAGCGCCCCGCCCCGTCAGGAAACGGTTCCCCGATGACGACAAAAAAAGTGCTGCTCATCGTCGCCGCGACGCTCTCGGGGCTCGTGCTCGTCATCGCCCTCTTCGTCGGCGGAATAGTCGGCGTCGTCTTCTACACCATCGGCCACAGCGAGGCGGCCGAGACGGCGAAGACTTTCCTGCGCAAGAACGAGCGGCTCAAGCGCGACATCGGCGAGGTGCGCGACTTCGGCTTTCTCGTCACGGGCAACATCAAGACGCAGAACTCTGCCGGCAACGCCGAGTTGGGCCTGAAAGTCGTCGGCGAGAAAAAGACTGTCAACACCACGGTCGTGATGGTCTATCGCGCGGGCCGCGAGTGGCGCGTCATCGACGCCTTCTACGACAACGAGGCCGGCGAGCGCGTAGTGCTGACCGACAGCTTCACGCAGGGCGAGGCGGCGGGCGGCGACGCGGGGGCGCAGGCGAATGCGCCCGGCCCCGTAGCCGGATTCGACGAGGACGGGTTCAGGGCCAACGTGCTCGACCCGCCACACCCGGTGCTCGTCGTCGTCGGGTCGCCTTCGAGCCTCGACAGCGTCGAACTCGACAAGACGTTGGAGCGGCTCGCGCCGAAGTACGAGCAGTCAGTCTCGCTCGTGCGCTACAACTTGAGCGAGCAGCCCGCGGTCTTGCAGCGCCTGAGCGTGCGGGCCGTCCCGACCGTCATACTCTATCGCGACGGAGAGGAGCGGGAGCGCAGGGCGGGGAAGCTCTCGCGCGATCAACTGACGGCCCTGCTGGATCGGTACGTCGAAGAATGAACGTTCGCGGCATCAGCGTCCTCGGCTCGACCGGCTCCATCGGCTGCAACACGCTCCGCGTCGTCGAGGCGTTCGGCGGCGAGTTCGCGGTCGTAGCACTCAGCGCGGGCCGCAACGTCGAACGTCTCGCCGGGCAGATCGAGCGGCACACGCCCCAACTCGTCTCGGTCGAAAACGACGAATGTGCCGCGCGCCTGCGTGAGCTGCTTAAGGCGAGGGGCGTAGCCGCGCCGCGTATCGTGATGGGCGAAGCCGGCCTGGTCGAAGTCGCGACGCACGCGCGGGCGCAGATCGTCATGAGCGCGACGGTCGGCGCAATCGGCCTCGTGCCGACGCTGCGGGCGATTGAGGCGGGCCGGCGCGTCGCGCTCGCCAACAAAGAGACGCTGGTCATCGCGGGCGAGTTGATGACGGGCGCGGCGGAGAAGTCGGGCGCAGAAATCCTCCCCGTCGATTCCGAGCACAACGCGCTGCACCAGTGCCTGCGCGGCGAGCGGCGCGGGGAGGTGCGCCGCCTCGTCCTGACCGCGTCGGGCGGCCCGTTCCGCACGAAGAGTTTTGGCGACATGCAGCGCGCCACGGTCGAGGAGGCCATGCGCCACCCGACCTGGGCGATGGGCGCGAAGATCACCATCGACTGCGCGACGCTGATGAACAAGGGGCTGGAAGTCATCGAGGCGCGCTGGCTCTTCGGCTTCGACGCCGACCGCATCGACATCGTCGTCCACCCCGAATCGGTAGTCCATTCGATGGTCGAGCTGGTTGACGGCTCCGTCATCGCGCAGATGGGCGTGACAGACATGCGCCACGCCATCCAGTACGCGCTCACCTACCCCGCGCGACGGCAGTCGCAGCTCCCGTCGCTCGACCTGTCGCGACTGGGCAGGCTTCACTTTGAAGCACCCGACGTCGAACGCTTCCCCTGCGTGGAGCTGGCCTACCGCGCACTCCGCGCGGGCGGCACGAGTCCCGCAGTGCTCAACGCCGCGAACGAAATCGCGGTCGGCGCGTTCCTCGACGGCCGCGTCCGCCTGACCGACATCCCCGTCGTCATCGGCCGTGCTCTCGCAGGACACGAGATTCGCCCCGCCTCCGCCCTCGAAGCCGTGCTCGGCGCAGACCGCGCGGCGCGTGCACAAGCCGCCGCCACGGTCGATGAAATCTCAGGCGAAAGCGCGCCAGCCGACGAACGGCCCAGCCCTGCCGCGGCCTTCTGAATGACATTGAGAAGCCGCCCCGCAGCCTGTACAGACAACCGGGCGGCTTGGTTCTCTCTTACTGAGGGGAACACTTACTGCCCGGGGACGAGGAAGACGTCCCACGCCCAGCGGCCGACTTTCGACTTCTTCGCGTCGCCCACCTTCGCCCGGTACCGGAACTGATTGCCGTGCTCGTCCGTCTTTTTGGACTCCTTGTAGTCGAGGTGCAGGCGGACGACGTCGAGCGCCGGCAGCGCGTGTAACTCGCCCGCCTGCGATACCCCGTCGTGGTTCCTGTCCTGCCACAGCCGCAGACGGGGGAAGACCGCGTCCAGACTGTCGATCAGCCCGTCGCCGTTCCCCCCGTCCCCTAACTTGTCGTACTCGGCCAGCGCGAGGAACCCGTGCTTCATGTCCGAAGGGGGCTGCGGGGTGAAGTTGCCGAACAGCTCCTCGGCGCTGTCTATCGTGCCGCTGCCGTCGCGGTCGAGCGCCAGCCACGCGTCGTCCGACCCCGCCTCGGTCCACGAGAGCTGGACGGGTGCGAGGCCGGCCTTGAGGGCGAAGCGGACGCCGCCCGCGGCGTCCGTCAGGCGGAGGCCGTCGCCCGCCACGTCGACCAGGATCGGGCTCCCCGGGGCGCACAGCCCCTCGACGCAGACGTACTCGATGCCATAATTCTGCCGGCAGTAGAAGTCGTCGGTGCAGGTCCCTGTGGTACAGGTCGAGTCGTCGTGCCTGGTGTAGTATTCGGTGGCCTCCTGCCTGCATGGGTCTTCCGGATTACCAGTACCGAGCCCGCACGTCGTGGGGTTTGCCCGCAAGGACTGTGTGCCCGGGCCGTTTGAGAACATCTTATTCGCCATGACTGATTTCCCGCATGCTAAGCTCCCGCACGTGAACGGTTCGTCGGGGTCGAACTGCTGGCACCTGGCAATCGTGTTCGGGGGGCTTTGAGCCTTAGCGATGCTGGTGGCTTTCGGGGCGATCCCGGAGGCCGTAAGGAGCAAGAGGAAGAGGTTGAGGGCAAGGGCCGCCCCCAGAAGTATGTTCAACTTCATGGTGCGTGATTCCTTTCTTGCGCGGCCTGTCGCCGTGAGGGTCTATTGCTGGTCGCGGATGATGAGCCACGTGCGGGGGCTGCTCTCGTCGGGGTTACGCCTGAAGACGGCCCCGCCGGAGTAAAGCGTCCCGTCCTCGAATAGCGCATCGGCCAGGTTGACCGCCACTTGGCGGACGTTGCCCACGGCCCCGTACCGGGGCTCAACCAAGCTTTTAATCTCGTCGAAGTGGGCCGCCAAAGAGACGGTCGCCGACTCGCCGGGTTCCAGCCGTAAGGGTTCGTTCCGGCTCGTCATCGGCACGTCGTACCGCCGTCCGAGGAAGACATTCTGTGTGTTTACCGCGCCGGGACGGATGGGGTCGGGGAAGACGAAGTCGAGGCGGAGGTAGGTGATGGTTTTGTCCGACACGTTCTTAACCCTCACGCTCACGTCCCTGAGCCACGTCTCGTCGCCGTCAATTTCCTCACCGAACTTGATGGCTTTGCCTTTGAACTTCACGTCCCCGATCTCGACCGGCTCCTTGTTGTGGGCCGACTCCCTGATGATCCTCCTCCCGCCGCCCTGCGCGCTAATCGGGGTACCGCCGCCGCCCGCTTTGCTGCTCGCGCTCGACGACGCGTGAACCCACCCGGCGTGCAGGGTTAAAACAAGCATGTTCGCGAGGACGAGCGTCACCGTAATTTTGTGTTGGGAAGACTTGCCAGTGTTTTCCATCTTTCCACTCCTGTCTTGGTGAATGAGCAGACAACAGAAGCCCCGCGACCGGAGTCGTCAGTGGGCTGTGTAGTTACGTCTGCTTCATGAGGCTGATGGAGCATTGCGGGACTTTCATCAACAGGTTTCGTGAGTGGCCGCCCGCGGTCGGCGCTTCGCCTTATACTCTTGATAGCTCATTAATGTCAACGATTATTTGCAAGTTTCCCCGCAGTGCAAACCTCCGCAGCCCAAGGCCACGAATCGCAGCGAACCCTCCCGTTTAGACTTTAAACCTGAGTTCACGTAAACTCTCACATGCAACGGCCACCGCCCGCCGCGCTTCCAAACGCCAGCCAGCGGGGGATTTTCGGCCTTATCGAGACGCCTGAAATGATCGAAAACATAATCTACTGGGTCCTGCCCTTCGTCTTCATCCTCGGCACGGCCGTCGTGCTCCACGAGTTCGGCCACTTCATCGTCGCCAAGCTCCTCGGCGTGCGCGTCGAGACCTTCTCGGTCGGCTTCGGCCCGCGCCTGTTCGGCCGGCGCTTCGGCCCGACGGACTACCGCGTCTCACTCATCCCGCTCGGCGGCTACGTGAAGCTCGGCGGCGACGAGTCGAACGCGCCCGTGGAGGGCGCGGGCGAGTCGAACATCCCGGCGCGCGAGCGTTTCGATCTTCGGCCGCGCTGGCAGAAGTTCCTCGTGATGGTTGCGGGGCCGGCGATGAACATTTTGACGGCGCTCACCATCGCCTTCGTCTGGGCGCTCGCGAACGGCGTGCCCGTGCAGATCAACTCGCCCACGGTCGAGCGCGTGCGCGAGGGCGGCGCGGCGCAGGCCGCAGGGATCAGGCCCGGCGACCGCATCGTCTCCTTCAACGGCAAGGACGACCCGACGTGGGAGCGCATACAGGGCGACGCGAGCCTGTCGCCCGAGCAGCCCATCCCCGTCACGGTCGAGCGCGAGGGGCGGCGCGTCGAGCTGACGCTGAAGCCGCAGAAGGAGACCATCGAGGGCGAGAGCATCGGCATCATGGGCCTGACGCCGACCTACACGGGCCTGAAAGTCCTCGTCAACGATCTGACTCCCGGCTGGCCCGCCGCCGAGGCCGGCTTGCAGGTGGGCGACCGCCTCGTCGCCGTCAACGGCGAGCCGGTGCGCGACAGCCAGGGACTCATCGAGCAGGTGCAGCGTTTCGGTAAAGAGCCGATACGCCTGACCTACGAGCGCAACGGCCAGCAGCAGGAGGCCGTGCTGACTGCGCGGGTCGAAGGCGAACGCGCGCGCATCGGCGTGCTGCCCGAGGACAACCCGCCCTACCAGCAGGCCGGGCTGCTGACGGCCGCGGGCTACGCGGTGCGCCGCAACGTCGAGGTGCTGCGCATGACGGGCGCGGCCTTCGGACAGATTTTCAAGGGGCAGCGCTCGGCCCGCGAGTCGCTTTCGGGGCCGATAGGGATCGCGCGGGCGTCGAAGAACGCGGCGCAAAAGCTCGGCTGGACGGGCGTCTTCTGGATGCTCTGGGTCTTGAGCCTCAACCTCGGTATTTTGAATTTACTGCCGATCCCCGTCCTCGACGGCGGCGCGATCTTCCTGCTCGGCGTCGAATCCGTCTTAAGCTGGCTCGGCGTAAAGATGTCGATGACGGTCAGGGAGCGCATCCAGCAGGTCGGCTTCGTCTTCCTCCTCCTGCTCATGGGCTTCGTTATCACCAACGACATCCTCAAAGAGGCCTCCAACTACAACCGCTCCGACGAGCGACCGGCGGCCACGGCGCCGGCGAAGTAGGTTTCGGGTTTAAGGTTGCAGGTCTAAGGTTGAAGAAGCCCGGCCTTCCCAACCTCAAACCTGCAACTTGAAACCCTGTTTGAGATGAGACAGTCCAGAGCAGTCAAGGTCAGGCACGTTCAGATCGGCGGCGGCGCTCCGGTTGTCGTGCAGTCGATGACGAAGACCGACACGGAGGACGTGGCGGGGACGGTCAGGCAGATCGAGGAGATGGTCTCCGCCGGCTGCGAGGTCGTGCGCCTCGCCGTCCCGAACAAGGAGGCCGCGGTCGCGCTCAAGGAGATCAGGCGGCGCGTGCCCGACGTTCCGCTCGTCGCCGACATACACTTCCACTACAAGCTCGCGCTGATGGCGCTCGATGCGGGCGTTGACAAGCTGCGGCTGAACCCCGGCAACATCGGCGCGCACGAGCGCATCGTGGAGGTGGTGCGGGCGACGAAGGAGCGCGGCATCCCCATCCGCATCGGCGTCAACGGCGGCTCGCTTGAGAAGGATTTGTTGAAACGCTATGGCACGGCCACGCCGGAGGCGATGGTCGAGTCGGCCCTGCGCCACATACGGATTCTCGAAGACCTCGACTTCACAGACATCGTCGTCTCTTTAAAGGCTTCCGACGTTCACCGCACGGTCGCGGCCTACCGGCTACTCGCCTCGCAGGTTGACTACCCGCTCCACCTCGGTGTGACCGAAGCCGGCACGGCCTTCGGCGGCACGATCAAGTCGGCCATGGGCCTCGGCATACTCCTCCACGAAGGCATCGGCGACACCATCCGCGTGTCGCTCGCCGCCGAGCCGCACGAGGAGGTGCGCGTCGCCTGGGAGATACTGAAGTCGCTCGACCTGAGGAAGCGCGGCGTAACCGTCGTCGCCTGCCCGACCTGCGGCCGTCTCGACGTTGACAACTTCGTCGAGATCGTGACCGAGATCGAGCGCCGCCTCGCCCACATCGAGGAGCCGCTCCACCTCTCCATCATGGGCTGCGAGGTGAACGGCCCCGGCGAGGCGCACGACTCGCAGCTCGGCGTCACCTTCGGCCGCGGCGTCGGCATGATCTTCAAGAACGGCCGCCCGATGCGCAAAGTGGCCGGCGCGGACATCGTCGAAGCCTTCGTCGCCGAGACCGAAAAACTCATCGCCGAGGGCGCGGCCGCGCACGCGGAAGACGCGCCGCAACTCGTCACCATCGAGCGGTAACAGTTCGCGGAAGTTGCGGGGATAACTCGGACGAGACAGGCAAAGCGCGAGGGGCGGCGATCTCAAACTTGAGATCGCCGCCCCTTCGTCGTGCCGGGCTAAGAGACGGGCTGAGCGGCCGGGTCAGGGCCGACGTTTCAGGGGGAGCCGAGGCCGGGGGGGTTGATCAGGACGGCGGCCCTGTTGCTTGTCAGCGACCCCCTGCTGAGGCTCACCCGGATGTTTCCGCCGAAGTTGGCTAGGCCGTCCGGCAGTCTCACCACGATCTGAGTCATCCAGTCGATGCCCGGAACGTCGCCCCTGTACTCGACAGGGAGCTGGTAAACCGTGCCCTGTGGGTCTTCGGCCTTGACGGTCAGGGTGTCGGGGCTCTCGTTGGGCGCGAGCTTAGCGCGGGCGGCGAAGAGGGTGAGGCGCGTCCGCTTGTCCGTGCTGAAGTTGAGGTTGTTCGCCAGAGTGAACGGCTCGCGCATCATGGTCACAGAGTCGAAGGCGAGCGCGCGGTCGGTGAATGGGACGGTGAGCAGCACGGGCGCGTTTATGAAGGTCAGCGGGGCGGGCGTGCCCGTGAAGTTCATAACCACGTTGCCGCTGATGAAGTTCGACGAGACCGGGCCGCCCCCGGAGGGCGAAAAGTTGTAGCCGAATTTCGACGGCGTCATGAACAGGCTGAAATCGGGCGCGTACCGGAACGAGTAGTTGCCGGCCGCATCCGTGAATCCGACCTGCGTGCCCGTCCGGTTGCCGGCGACCGTCACCATCACGTCGGCGATCCCCGCGCCCGCCGGGTCGGTCACGCGGCCGGAGATGGTGAAGTCAGTGTAGGGTGACGGTGCGGGCGTCGGCGTCGGCGGCGGCGTGGGCGGCGGGGGCGAGCCGACGAAGTCGCCCGTCGCGTCCGCCGACAGGTTGTTGTATTCGCGGCTCGCGGGCGCGAAGACGGTGTTGAACTTTGACGGCGTGACGGTGTAGCTGCCGCCCGCCGGGAGGCCGCCGAAAGTGTACGCGCCGCTCGCGCCCGTGGTGGCGACGCCGGAGGCCGAGCCGCCGAGCGTGAGGGTGACGCCGTCGAGGCCCGCGCCCGCCGCGTTGCGCGCGACGCCGCTGATGACGAGCGTGCCCGCCTGGTTGAGCATCACGCCGACGACCGGGTTGTCCCTCGTGTGGTTCGCCACGGCGAGGTCTGCGCGGCCGTCGCCGTTGAGGTCGCGCATCGCGACCGACGAGGGGTTGGTGCCCGCGGGGAAGCTGGCCGCGGGCTGGAACGAGCCGTCGCCGTTGCCCGCCAGTACGCTCACCGTGCCGCTGAAGTTGGCGGTCACGAGGTCGATCTTGCCGTCGGCGTTGAAGTCGCCGGAGGCGACCGACCGCGGGTCGGTGCCGACGCCGTAGTTAACCTCAGGCCTGAACGTGCCGTCGCCGTTGCCGACGAGTACGCTGACCGAGTTCTTTGACCTCTGGGAGACGAAGGCGCTGTTCTGGTTCGCCACGACGAGGTCGAGCTTCCCGTCGCCGTTGAGATCGAGCGCGCGGCTGACGTTGGGGAAATGGCCGACCGGGTAAGTGACTGCCGCCGCGAAAGACCCGTCGCCGCGGCCGAGCAGCACGCTGAGCGTCTCGTCGTGGGTGTTGCTGACGGCGAGGTCTGCGCGCGAGTCGGCGTTGAAGTCGGCGGCCGTGACCCGGATGGGGCCGCGTCCCGCCGCGTATTGGGCCGCGGGCTTGAAAGTCCCGTCGCCGTTGCCGAGCAGCACGCCGACGTTCACGCCCGCGTTGTTGCCGACGGCCAAGTCCTGCCTGCCGTCCGAGTTGAAGTCGGCGGCGGCGATCCCGTGCGGGTTGCCGAAGACGGAAGTGTCGGTCGGTGCGGCAAACGTGCCGTCGCCGTGGCCGCGAAGGAGGCTGACGCTTGAGCGCCAGAAGTTCGAGACGGCGATGTCGGGCTTGCCGTCCGAGTTGAAGTCGGCGGCGACGAGCGAGAGCGAGCCGGTATGCGACCCGCCCGCGATGCTGTAGTGGGCCGCGGGCCGAAACGTCCCGTCCGCGACGCCGAGCAGCACGCTCACAGTGCTGTCGAAAGAGTTCGCCGTCGCGAGGTCTGGGACGTTGTCGCCGTTGAAGTCGTGGAGGATGACTTCGGCAGTCTCCTTGCCGACCGCGTAATCGACTTTCGTCGAGAAGGACTGCGCGGCGGCGGCGCAGGGCACCAGGAGCAGAAGGGCGAGCGCGAGCAGTGGCGAGCGGTTCGCGCGACAGGCGAGGCCGGCGGCGTCTCCTGCGCGGCGGGCTGCTCGTTTCGATTTTTGTGGGCGCATTAGGGGTAATTCCTGCGACGGCGGCGGACGCTGCCCCGGGGCGGGGCGGATCGCTGCGTCGTCGTTCCACGCCGGGGCTAAAATTTTTAGTAAAGCTTCGGTAGTGTCTGCGGAGTTCGGAAAAGTGGGGATGTGCAGCGAACGGGCTGCGCCAGCAGTTGAAGCGGCACGAGGGTCGGGGCCTCGAACAGAGTGCTAGTAAAACATGCGGGGCGGAGAACGGCAACCCGCGAGGCGGCGGGCCGACTTTCCACGCGTCGCGGGCGATTCGCCGGGCCGCGTTCAGGCGGCCACCATCGAGAGGAAGAGGGCGTCCGTTGCGATTTTGCGGTTGACGTTGACCGAGAGTTGAGCGCGCAGCTCTTCGACGAGCGAGAGCCAGCGGGCGGCGCGGCGGGTGTCGAGCGTGCGGGCCGGGCGGGCGAGGCGTTCGCGGAGGTCTTCGTTGACGATCTCTGCGTCTGGCGAGAGCGAGAGCAGCCAGGCGTCGTGGACTAGGGCGGTCAGCGTGTCGAGGTGCGCTTCGTACTCGTCCTTGCGCTTCGGGTCGTTCAGCTCTTCGGCGGAGCGGAGCAGGCGCGCGCGGTCGGGAGGGGCGGCGAGCAGGGCTTCGAGGACTGTGAGGGCGGCGTCGCGCTGCTCGCGGTAGGCGTCTAGGTTGAGTTCGAGCGCGCGCCCGAGCCGGCCGCGGGCGAGCCGCGCGACGAGTTGCGCGTCCTTGCCGGCGCGCTTGCGGTTCTTCGTCAGGTAGTCCTCGATCTCGCGAGGCGCGAGCGGGGCGAAGCGGACGATCTGGCAGCGCGAGCGGATTGTCGGCAGGAGCCCCGCGGGCCGCGCGGTCAGCAGGATCAGGTGCGAGGTCGGCGGGACTTCTTCGAGCGTCTTGAGCAGGGCGTTCGCGGCCTGCTCGTTCATCCGGTCGGCCTCCTCGAAGATGAAGACGCGCGCGCGCCCCTCCTGAGGCCGAAAGTTGCTCTCGCGCTCGACGGCGCGCGCCTGATGAACGGTGACGACCGACACCTCGCGGCGGACGAGCGCCACGTCCGGGTGCTCACTCCACGCGACAAACCTCTTCTTCTCCTCGTTGTCGGTCGGCGACGGCGCGAAGCGCGGGATGCGCTTGCACGCGGGGCACTCGTCGCAGGCTTCCGTCCCGCGCGGCCGGCGGCAGTTGAGCGCCTTCGCCACCTCGACGGCGAACAGCTTCTTGCCCACCGCCTCCTCGCCCGCGAAGATCATCGCGCCGGGGACGCGCCCCTGCGCGAGCATCCGCCGCAGCACCTCACGCGTGCGCTGGTTGCCGACGAGGCTGTCGAACATACGCGGTGACTTCTACCCTCTGCCTTCGATGAACGGCGTGACGATGTCGAGCACGCGCTGGTGGACTTCCTCGACCGGGCGCGAGGCGTCAACGACGCGGACGCGGTCAGGCTCTTCGTCCGCGATCCGCAGGTAGCAGGCGCGGACGCGCTCGTGGAAAGCCGCGTCCTCCGCCTCGATCTTGTCGCCTTCGGGGCGTTCGGGGCGGCGGCGCTGCTGGCGCGTGCGCTCGCGCGCCGTCGCGACGGGCAGGTCGAAGAGCAGCGTGAGGTCGGGCTTGAGGCCGCCGGTGGCGAGGTCGATGACGGCGGCGACGACGCCCGGCTCGAAGCCGCGGCCCGCGCCCTGGTAGGCGGCGGTCGCGTCGGCGTAGCGGTCAGTCATGACGATCTGCCCGGCTCCGAGCGCCGGGCGGACGAGCGTGCGTACGTGCTGCGCGCGGTCGGCCGCGTAGAGCAGGAGTTCGGCCAGCGGATCGACCAGCGTATCTGCTTCGAGCAGTACGTGGCGTAGCTGCTGGCCGAGCGGCGTGCCGCCCGGCTCGCGCGTGGACACGACCTCGACGCCGCGCTGTCGCAGGTGGCTCGCGAGCAGCCGCAGCTGCGTGGACTTGCCGCAGCCGTCGATGCCTTCGAATGAGAGAAACGCCGCGGCCAAATTTTTTCAGGCTCCGTTCGCGCGTGGTCTGGTGATGGGAGAAGGTGACTCTAACGTTTGCGGCTGCCAGTTCGGGAACTCACCGCGGTAATCCTCAGGACTCCTGACGCTCCGGCGCGTCGGAGGCGTGCTCGCCGTGTGTCTCCTGTGAGGCGGGCGGCGTGCCACGCTGTAGCTCGCCGCTCGGGCGGCGCGCGTGCTGGATGGTCGAGATGGCGTGCTTGAAGATCAGTTGCTCCTGCGCGTTCGACTCCAGCAGGATCGAGAACTTGTCGAAGCTGCGTATGCGGCCCGCCAGCTTCGTCCCGCTAATGAGGTAGATCGTGACCGTACTCCTCTCCCGACGCACAGTGTTCAGGAATGCGTCCTGTATGTTCTGGGGGGAAGATTTGGTGTCCAACTACAGCCTCTCCTCGCTGCCCGCCGAAGGAGTTTAACGGTTACGCCAGATTACAGCACGGGAACTAGCCTGACAAGAGTAACCCGGAAGGCGCAAGCGGCGGGCAAACGGACGCGACTCCGAAGGGAGGGCGGAGGATGAAAGGGGGCGGCGATCTCATCCGGCATCTGCCGGTAGCGCGCCTACGACGTGAAGCGACTCGCCGACCATCTC
>DATHBT010000061.1:0-6646 GCA_035295985.1 Pyrinomonadaceae bacterium
CCGCGCGCGCGAGGACGGATTCGGCGTCGGCGCGCTGGATGCGCGCGTAGGTCGCGGGGTGTTGGCGTTCGAGCCAGGCGAGCACGGTGGGGCCGAAGTTGAAGCTGAGCCCCGCGTAGTTGTTGAGTATGCGCTCGACGCGGCCCTCTGTATCGACGATGCGCGCGAAGGCGTTCGGGCGGTAGCACTCGAAGTGTATGCGCTCGTTCCAGTCGTGGAAGGGGCGCGCGCCCGGCTGCTCCTCGATCTCGCCCGTCCAGGGGTTCTCGCGCGGCGGCTGGTAGAAGTGGCCGTGGATGACTAGCGCGGTCTGCTCCATCAATTCTCAATGCGCCACGCGAACCCGCGCGTAGCGGATTGGCGCGGCTTATTTCATCCGACTCAATCTCGACTCAAATCGTCACGCAGTTTAACAACCCGCGCGCGCGCGCGGAAGCGGCAGGGGTCGTGGCGCGGTCTTGTAGCGTTTCGGAGAGTTGTAGTAAGTTTGCGGCCAAAGTCTTTCGGCGAAAATCAGCGGCGGGCAGTTCGCCCGCAGAATTCCGGCGCGGTTATTCGATTCGGACGCGCGGCGGCGCGCGGGGTATTTTCACGGAGGTGCGTGGCGGTGGCGACGAAAGCGGAGCGCAAAATTAGTGACGAGCGGGGCGGCGGGAGGGAGCGCGGCGCGGGGCGCGTCAGCCGCAAGGATCAGATTCGCGCGCTGTTCATGTCGGGCATCACGGAGGTGGAAGACCTCGCGATGATCACGGGCGCGCGGCCCTCCTACGTCGGCTCTGTCCTGCAGGAGTCGGGGCTGAAGACCGGCTACTTCGATCTCTACACCTCGACCGCGCACCCGATGAACGTCTATTCCAAGTTCTTCGCGAGCCGCCTGGGCTTCAAGGACGAAGGGGCGGCGCGCGAGAGCGTCGAGATCATCGACCGGCTCTACCGGCAGTTCGAGCTGGCCGGGGATCGCGCCGGCCAGCACCACGCGCTGCTGATGGCCCTGACGATGTACGACCGCGCGCGCTGGACGGGCAAGGCCGCCGAGGCCAACGTCTTCCGCGCGTGGCTCGTCTCGAACCTGCACGAGGCCGTGCCGCGCGAGGAGGAGGGCGGTGTGCTCGATGAGGACGAGGCCCTGCCGTCGCTCGACTAGCAAGCCTCAGGGCCGCGAATGCGCCGCACAAGTTTTCCCGCGCCGTGAGGTAGCCGATGATCGTCGAAGCCTTCGACAACGCCTGGCACGTCCTGCGCCACTGGGCCGAGGTGGGCCACGAGTATTTCGTCTTCGAGCACCGCGGGCGCGTGCCCGAGCCTCGGCCCCTGCCGCGCGAAGACCTGCCGCCCGACGCCGTCTGCGGCCTCGACTACTTCCTCGTCCCCGCGCTCGCGCCGCCCGCCCACGGCGACAACCCCGACCCCGACCGCCCGCTCACCCCCGCCGAGATTCTTCTCGCCACGGCCATCGCCGAAGGGTGGGAACCGGAATGAATAGCTGTTAGCTATTAGCTGTTAGCTGTTAGCTAAAACATAAAACAGAAGGCGGGAGGTCGCAGTAATCATTCACTGCCTCCCGCCTTCTCCCTTCTTCTTTTTCTGAAAGCTAAAAGCTAATCGCTAACAGCTAACAGCTTTCTCAGTGCAGCAGCTCGCCGCGCATCATCGTGACGGCGCGGCCGGCGAGGTGGACGCGCTCGCCGTCCAGCGTCACGCGCATCTGCCCGCCGCGGGCCGAAGCCTGGTAGGCGTTGAACTCCGTGCGGCCGAGTTTTCCGGCCCAGTAGGGCGCGAGCGCGCAGTGGGCCGCGCCGGTGACGGGGTCTTCGTCGATGCCTGCGCCCGGCGCGAAGAATCGCGAGACGAAGTCGTAAGGGCGTCCGTTCGAGCGCGCGGTGACGATTGCGCCGCGCAGCCCGAAGCGGCCGAGCGCGGGGATGTCGGGCCGGAGCCGTCTGACCGCTTCTTCGGACTCAAGCTCGACGAGATAGTCCGTCTTCGTCCGCCTCACCTCGCGCGCACGCGCGCCGACGGCTTTCAACAACTCGCGCGGCGGGCGCTCGACGACGCTCGAAGGGCTGGCCGGGAAGTTTAAGACGATCTCTTCGCCGTCGTGTCGAGCTTCGAGCACGCCGCTCTTGGTCTGGAAGCGGACGGTCTCGCCGGGCGCGAGTCGGCCGGTCTCGACGAGGACGTGCGTGCTGGCGAGCGTGGCGTGGCCGCAGAGCGGGACTTCGACCGTGGGCGTGAACCAGCGCAGTTTGTAACGGCCGCGGCCGCCGTGGAGGAAGGCCGTCTCGGCCAGGTTCATCTCGCGCGCGACGAGCTGCATCCACCTCGCCGGGGCCGGGCCGGGGAGGACGCAGACGGCCGCCGGGTTGCCGGTGAAGAGTTTCGTGACGAAGGCATCGACGACGTAAACGGGCTGCGCTTCAGTTCTCTTTTTGCTCATAAGGCCGTCAGTTGTCCGTGGTCAGTTACAGATTGTCCGTTGTCCGTGGTCAGTTGTTTCGCGCCGCGTCGGCTGTAAAGTCACGTCGCGGGCGTCGAGCCGGTTAAGCTCAAACAACTGACCACTGACCACTGACAACGGACAAGTTTTTGTCCATCGCCCCGCGCTCACCGTTTTCTTCATGCCGTGGCGGCGCGCTCGCGGAAGATTTTCAAGACCTCGCGCTTGAGTTCGGGCGTGAGCGTGTCGAGGCCGTCAGAGACTTTGAACTTCTGGTTGACCCACTTGCGAACCTTCGCCGCGTCGTAGCCGAGCGAGCCGGCCGCTTCGAGAATGTCGCGGTCGAGAGCGGCCGACTCATCCGCGGCGGCCGGCGCGGGCGGCGCGGGCGGCTGCCCCTTCGCCGCTCTTTCGGCGGGCGGGGCCGCGGCGCCTGCCGGCTGCATCCGCGCCGTCTTCTGCAACTCCTCGCGCGACGCGATGCCGCGCTTGACCTCGAAGCCGAGCATCGCGAGCGCGCGGCCGACGGACGAAGTCTCCGCGTTCTCGATGTAAGAAGTTTTGTTCACGTAAGATTCCCCGCGCACCTCGAAGGCGTGGCCCGTGGCGGCGGGCTGCGCGTCGTCGGGCGTGCGATAGACCTCGGCGCGCATCAGGACAAAGCCGGTTTCCAGGTCGTGCTGGACGATTGCGGTCGTGATGCGGCCTTCGGGGTAGCGCTCGTAAAAGCGTTCGAGCCGCTCGGCGACGGGCACGTAGTCCTCGAAGCGGTCGCGCGAAGAGGTGGGGCGTGACATCGGTTTGCTCTCACTCCTTTTCGATCTCGGCCGAACCGGGAGACGGCTGCACTCTAAACCGCGGCCCGTCTTTTTTCAACAGAGGCGACTCCCGACAGGCCGGCGGTTAACTCACCGTCGTATCGCGTCCGCCCGCGCCGCCGTCTCAGTCCTCTCCCCTACCGACTTCAATCGTCATGAAATCTTCGGCCAGCGTCGTTGCGGGGAAGACGGCGCGGGCCTGGCGCAGGAGCGCGGAGATTTCGACGGGATTGCCGGGCGCGTAGCGCGGGCTGACGTGCGTGACGGCGAGGCGGTACGCTCCGGCCTCGCGCGCGACGCGGGCCGCGTCCGATGCGGTCGAGTGCGTACTCTGGCGCGCGAGGTGCGCGTCCTCGTCAACGAAGGTCGCCTCGTGGATGAGCAGGTCCGCGCCGCGCGAAAGCTCCACGGAGTTCTCGCAGTAGGTCGTGTCGGTGCAATAGACGACCGCCCGGCCGCGTATGTCGGGGCCGCAGAGTTCTCGGCCGTCGAAGGTGCGGCCGTCCGCGAGCGTGACGGTCTCGCCGCGCTTGAGCCGCCCGTAGAGCGGCCCCGGCGGGATGCCCAGTTCCGCCGCGCGCTCAACGTCGAAGCGGCCCGGCCGGTCGCGCTCCTGCACGCGGTAGCCGAAGGACTGTAGGCGGTGGCGCAGCGGGAGGCAGGAGACGGCGAACTCCGCGTCCTCGTAGATCAGCCCGGCGCGGACTGTGTTGACGACGAGGCTCTCGCCCAGCGTCGTGCGCGTCACGCGCGCGGCCGAGTGGACGAAATCTTTGAGTCCGGCCGGGCCGTACAGCTCGACGGGCTGCGCCGCCCCGGCCAGTCCGATTGAGGCGAGGAGGCCGAGCAGGCCGAAGACGTGGTCGCCGTGCAGGTGCGTGATGAAGACGCGGCTGATCTGGCTGAGCCGCAGGTCTGTGCGCTGAATCTGGTGCTGCGTGGCCTCGCCGCAGTCGAAGAGCCAGACCTCGCCGCGCTGCGGCAGGCGCAGGGCCACGGCCGAGACGTTCCGCACGCGCGTCGGCACGCCCGCGCTCGTTCCGAGAAAAGTGACTCGCAAAAATCCCCCCCGCGATCTCGCGGCCATGGCAGACCGCGACAGTATAAACAAAAACGGGTTGGCCGGCGGAGCGTCGTGGCGGCGCGCGGCGGCCCAGTGCATTCCGATCAGAGTTCACACACGCCCGCGGTTCGGCCGCCCGGAGGTCGCCCCCTGTGTCCGGTTGGTGACAGACCGCAAGGCTAAATTCCGCATATGCTTTGTTGTTAACAGTGTCGGTTGACTTCGCGCTCGCCGTCCGCTAAAAATTCCGGCGACCTCCAGTCTCGTCCGGTTCCGAAGGAATTTCCCCCGAATGCCTAACATACTGATCGTTGACGACTCCGAGATGTGGCGGCGCATGTCGAAGGACGCGCTCGCGCGCTACGGCCACTCGATCCGCGAGGCCGACTCGGGTGAGAGCGCCGTGGCCTCGGCGCACACCGCGCCGGTCGATCTCGTCGTGATGGACTACGGGATGCCGAGTCTGAACGGCATCGAGGCGTCCCGGCTGCTGCGCCAGGTGCCCGGCTGCGAACTGGTGCCGATCATCCTGCTCACGGCCGAGGACTTTCCGGGCGATTGCAACGAGACGCCGCTCCCCTTCGTCAGCGGCTACGTTGACAAGAAGCGCATCTTCACAGACCTCGCGGACTGCGTCGGCCAGCACCTCGACGGCGTGAGCGCGGCCGTCTGAGGCGGCGGACGAAACCGTTCGCCGTTCGTTGGCGGGCCCCCGGTTGCCCTTGCCAGATCGCCGTTTCGGTGTTAGAGTCCACGGCCATCGCACCCCTTCCCCCGTGGAAAGGTTGTGAGTAGAGGCCGGCGGCGTAGCGAGGGCGCCACCGGCCTCTTACATTTTCGGCGCGCGGGCCGGGAACGACTGACGGCGAGTCCGCTCCGGCCTCCGAATTTGAAAGCACGACTCACGGCCTTTCCGCACGCCGCACGCCGCCCGAAAGTTTCGCATGAGAAGACCACCCGCCCTCGTCCCCCTGCTGCTCCTGCTGCCGACTCTTTACGCACAAGTCGCCTGCAAGCGCGCTGCCGCGCCGGCCGCGAACGCCGCCGCCGCCGCGCCGTCGCCCACGCCGAACGTCGAACAGGTCATCGGCGAGCTGGCGAAACACGATCAGGAGGAGATCAGGCAGCACCCCGACCAGCCGACGGGCTACTACAACCTCGCGAACACATACTTCGCGGCCGGCAAGTTCGAGGAGGCCGCCGAGCAGTACCGCCACGTCCTCCGCCTCGACCCGCGCGACGCCGCCGCGCACTTCGAGCTGGGCCAGTCGCTCCTCCGGCTCAACCGCCCCGACGAAGCCGCGCGCTCCTTTACTGAGGCGCTCAGGCACGACCCGCGGATGAGTGAGGCCCACTTCGAACTCGGCGACGCGCTCCGCAAGATCGACAAACACGAGGAGGCCGCCGCCTCGTACCGCCGCGCCGCGTCGGCCTTCGAGGCCGAGATCAAGTCCGATCCGAAGCAGGCGGAACGGCTCAGGGGCCGCCTCGCCGACGCGCACTTCCGCGCGGGCAATTCACTCGACAGGCTCGGCCGGTGGAAGGAATCGGTCAAGGCTTACGAGCAGGCCGCGCGCCACAACCCGCAGGACGCCGACGCGCACTTCAACCTCGGCTACGCGCACAGCCGGCTCGAACAGTTCGACGCCTCGCTCGCCGCCTACCGCCGCGCCGCCGAACTCCGCGCCGGCGACGCCGAGACGCACCGCCGCCTGGCGCTCCTCCACCTGCTGCGCGACGACCGCGCCGCCGCGCAGGCCGAGTACGACCGCGTCAAGTCGCTCGACCCCAAACTCGCCGCCACGCTCGACGAGCACTTCGCCCGCCGCTGAAACTCAACTCCCCTCCACCCGGAGCACGCTCCAAAACCTTCGCGCCTTTGCGTGAGACTTTCCCTCCGAGAGAAAGAAAGTCTCACGCAAAGGCGCGAAGGCGCGAAGGAAACGGCCGAGGCCGCGTGGTGTCGTCCGAAGGCGGCTAAGGCTTCGCGGGCGCGTCGGCGCTAATACCGGCGACCGCGTCGTCTATGACTTTCACGATCCGCGACGGGGGCGAAAGTCCGTAGGTGCGCGTGACGATGCCCTTCCGGTCGTTGATGACGAGGACGGTCGGCGAGTGGTCTTCGGGCCGGGCGGTCGAGGCGGCGAGGACGCGCAGCAGCTCGTCGATGTCGGGCTTCGCGCCCGTGACGAACGTCCAGCCGGGGGCGGCCTTGAACTTCGCGCCCCACGCCTTCAGGCGCTCCGGCGTGTCGTTGGCGGGATCGACCGAGACGGAGATGAGGTGAACGTCGCGGCCCGCGCGCTCGCCGAGATCACGCTGCACGCG
>DATHBT010000062.1:0-14887 GCA_035295985.1 Pyrinomonadaceae bacterium
TACGAGTCGTTCCGCCCCTACCGCCCGCTCCACGGCGGCGACCCCGCGGACTTCAAGGGCTACTTCCAGCCCGGCGCGGACGTGAACCATATCGTCGTCCCGCTCGCGCTCGCGGGCGAGGACTCGCAGGTAGTCCAGAACCACGAGGCCGTACACCTCCTGCTCGCGGCCACCGCACGCCGCGTCCCCGACTGGCTCAACGAAGGCCTGGCGCAGTACTACAGCACGCTGCGGGTTTCGGACGGCGGCGCGACTCTCGGCGCGCCCGTCGCGCGCCACGCGGCGCTGCTGCGGCAGGCCAGGGGGAGGCTGATGCCGCCCGCGCGCCTCTTCCAGATCGACCGCGGCTCGCGCGACTACCGCGCGGGCGCGGCGCGCGACCTCTTCTACGCGCAGTCCTGGGCGCTCGTCCACTACCTCGCCTCGACGGACGGCGGACGCGGCCACCTGCGCCTCTTCCGCTTCCTCGAAATGCTCGCCTCCGGCATGGAGCTGGAAGAGAGTTTCAGGCGCGCGTTCGGCCTCGACTACGCCGCGCTCGAAAGCCGCCTCCCCGAGTACGTGCGCCGCGGCGAGTACGCGACGCGCGAGCTGCGCGTGGGCGGCGGCGCGTCCGGCGAGGCGGAGCTGAAGAGCACGCCGCTGACGGAGGCGGAGGCGCAGTTCTACTTGGGCGACCTGCTCCTGCACGTCGATCAGTTCGCCGCGGCCGAGGCGCACCTGAGGCGCGCGCTCGCGCTCGACCGCGCCTCTGCCCGCGCCCACGCCTCGCTCGGCATGGCGCTCGCGCGGCAGCGCCGCTTCGCCGCGGCCCGCCAGAGCCTGCGCCGCGCCGTCGCGCTCGCGCCCGACAACTTTCTGGCCCACTACTACCACGCCTACGCGCTCAGCCGCGAAGACATGGAGGACGGGCAGACCGCGACCGAATTCTCGCCCGAAGTCGCCGAAGAGATGCGCGCCGCACTGGAGCGCGCCGTCGCGCTCGAGCCGCGCTTCCCCGAATCCTACCGCCTCCTGGCCTTCGTCAACCTCGTCACGGGCGAACGTCTGGACGAGGCCGTGGAACTCCTGTCGCGCGGCCTCGCGCTCGCGCCCAACCGACCCGACTTGCTCTTCGTGCTGGCTCAAGTGCACCTGCGCCGGGGCGACGCGCCGGCCGCGCGCGAAGCACTCGCGAAAGTCGCGGCCGGCAACGCCGGCGCGCGCCTGCGCGCGCGGGCCGAGTCGCTGCTCAGGGCGACGGCCGGGAGGTGAAGTTTGTTGTTCACGCGGGCGGGGCGGGGCGAAATGTTGACTCCGCGTCGCCGTTAAGGTAAACCATCCCTCGCGTCTTACGGGCCTGCCTCGGCCGGCGCGCGACCCGCTCGCACGCGCCCCGGCCGAAGTCTGACAGGGTTCTTTCGCCTGCCGACGCCCGTTTCCGAATCTTTCCGGCCGAACCTTTGCGCCGCTTCAAACCCAGGCACGAATACCCGAAGCCCGCCCGCGCAGAGTCAGCGCGACGACCGCGGGCCTGATCTTCTTCCAGCACCGTGAACCCCGACGGGCCGCCCGCGCCGCGTTAGTAATCGGCGCGCGCCGCGCGCCCGTGGCGAACTTCTCTAAAGGAGCACATACAGATGTCAACCGCCGTGCGTTCGACCGACTCGCTCGACCAGCTCGCAGTCAACACCATCCGCACGCTCTCGATGGACGCCGTGCAGGCCGCGAACTCCGGCCACCCCGGCACGCCGATGGCGATGGCCCCCGTCGCGTACCTGCTCTGGAACGAAATTCTGCGGTTCGATCCGGAGGACCCGATCTGGCCGAACCGCGACCGCTTCGTCCTCTCGATGGGCCACGCCTCGATGCTGCTCTACTCGATGCTGCACCTGACGGGAGTGAAGTCGGTCAACCCGCAGTACGAGATTCTCGGGCAGCCCTCGGTCTCGCTGGACGACATTAAGAACTTCCGCCAGTTGGACTCGCGCTGCCCCGGACACCCCGAATACCGCTGGACTTCGGGCATCGAGACGACGACCGGGCCTCTGGGGCAGGGCATCGCGACGAGCGTCGGCATGGCGATAGCCTCGAAGTGGCAGGCGGCCTACTTCAACCGCCCCGACTTCGACATGTTCGACTTCAACGTCTATGCGCTGTGCGGCGACGGCTGCATGATGGAGGGCATTTCGCACGAGGCCGCCAGCCTCGCCGCCCACCTCAAGCTCGACAACCTCTGCTGGATTTACGACAACAACAAGATCACCATCGAGGGCAACACCTCTTGGGCTTTTTCGGAAGACGTGGCGACGCGCTTCATCGGCTACGGCTGGAACGTCACCCGGGTCGGCGACGCCAACGATCTCGAAACCCTGAAGCGCGCCTTCGCCGTCGCGCGCAAGGAGACCGACCGGCCGACGCTCCTCATCGTCGACAGCCACATCGCCTGGGGCGCGCCCAACAAGCAGGACACGCACGCCGCGCACGGCGAGCCTCTGGGCGAGGAGGAGATCAGGCTCACCAAGCGCGTCTACGGCTGGCCCGAAGACGCCAAGTTCCACGTGCCCGACGGCGTCTATGACCACTTCAAGCAGGGCATCGGCGCGCGGGGCAAGCAGGCCCGCGACGAGTGGTTCCAGAAGCTCGAAGCGTACAAGAAGGAGTACCCAGAGCTGGCCGACCAGTTGGTCAGGATGCAGAAGCGCGAGCTGCCCGAAGGGTGGGACAAGGACATCCCCGTGTTCCCGGCCGACGCCAAGGGCATGGCCGGCCGCGACGCCGGGGGCAAGGTGCTAAACGCGATTGCGAAGAACGTCCCGTGGCTCATCGGCGGCTCGGCCGACCTCGCGCCCTCGACCAAGACCCGCTTGACCTTCGACGGCGCGGGCGACTTCACGGCCGATGGCGACACCGAGAAGGGGCGCTGGTACGGCGGGCGCAACTTCCACTTCGGCATCCGCGAGCACGAGATGTCGGCCATCTTAAACGGCCTCGCGCTCTCGAAGATTCGCCCCTACGGCTCCGGCTTCATGATCTTCTCCGACTACTCGCGGCCCTCCATCCGCCTCTCCTCGATCATGGAGATCCCGACCATCCACGTCTTCACGCACGACTCCATCGGCGTCGGCGAGGATGGCCCCACGCACCAGCCCATCGAGCAGTTGGCTTCCTTACGCGCCATCCCCGGCCTCATCGTCATGCGGCCGGGCGACGCCAACGAGGTCGCCGAGGCGTGGCGCGTCATCATGCAGCTCAAGCGCGAGCCGGCCGTGATGGTGCTCAGCCGTCAGGCGATGCCGACGCTCGACCGCACGAAGTACGCCGGCGCGGAAAACGTCCACCGCGGCGCTTACGTGCTCGCGGACGACGCGGGCGGCGGCCAGCCCGAAGTGATCCTGATCGGCACGGGCACGGAGGTCTCGCTCTGCGTCGAGGCTTACGAGAAACTGGCGGCCGACGGCGTGAAGGCCCGCGTCGTCTCGATGCCCTCGTGGGAGCTGTTCGAGCACCAGGACGAGGCTTACAAGGAGAGCGTGTTGCCGTCTTCGGTCAGAGCGCGCGTGGCGGTCGAGCAGGCGGGCACGTTCGGCTGGCGTCGCTACGTGAACAGCAACGACGCGATCATCGGCATGAAGACCTTCGGCGCGAGCGCGCCCCTCAAGGAGCTGACCAAGAAGTTCGGCTTCACGGTCGAGAACGTCGTCGCCGCGGCCCGCCGCGAGATCGACAAGTTCAAAGCCTGAACTCAACTGCCGCACGGGCGAAGTTGAGAGCCTGACTCTCTTCTTTCTTTGCGCCCTTTGCGCCTTTGCGCGAGCTTCCTTCTCAAGCGGGGAAAGGCTCGCGCAAAGGCGCAAAGGCGCGAAGGGAGGCCGATTTTTCGAGTCCGTGTTGAGTTGGGGAATTTGGAGGAGGCTTGTGATGTCAACGAACGACCCCGGCCGGATGACCCTTCTGCGTGCGCTGGCGGCGCGCTACCCGACGGCCGACCTGGCGCTCGCGGAGGCCGCGGCCTTGCGCGCGTCGCTACGGCTCCCGAAGGGCGTCGTCCACGTCGTCAGCGACGTGCACGGCGAGTACAAGAAGCTGCGCCACATCATCAACAACGCCTCCGGCTCTCTGCGCCCGCTCGTCGAATCGCTCTTCGCCGGAGAGATGTCGGCCGAAGAGATTCAACGACTGCTCGCCGTCATCTACTACCCGCACGAAGCGTGCGAACACGTCCGGCCGACGCTGGCAGACTCTGAGGCGCGGGGCGAGTGGGTTCGCACGACCCTCCGCCGGCAGTTCCGCATCGCCCGCGCGCTCGCCGGCAATCGCCGCCTCGCGGACGTGAGAGAACTCATGCCGCCCGCCCGGCGCGAGCTGTTCGAGGAGCTGCTGTTAGAGCCTGCCGCGGGCCGGGGGCAGGCTTACGCGGACGAGATGATCGACACGCTCGCGCGCCACGACCGCGACTTCTCGACCGTCCGCTCGGCCTCGCGCCTCGTGCGCAACCTGTCGGTCGCCGAGATCGTCGTCGCGGGCGACCTGGGCGACCGCGGCCCGCGAATAGATCGCGTGATCGATTACCTGCTGCAACAGCCGAACGTCTCCTACACGTGGGGCAACCACGACGTGCTCTGGATGGGCGCGTGCCTGGGTCAGCCCGCGCTCATCGCGACGGTCTTGCGCGTCTCGCTGCGCTACCGGCGGCTGTCGCAGTTGGAGGAGGGCTACGGCGTCTCGATGGCCGCGTTAGAGAAGCTCGCGCGCACGGCTTACGCCGACGACCCGGCCGAGCGTTTCCGCACGCGCGGCACGGGCCTGCGGGACGACCTGCTGATGGCACGGATGCAGAAGGCCGCGGCCGTCATGCAGTTCAAGCTGGAAGGGCAGTTGATCGCGCGCCACCCGGAGTGGGGCATGGACGACCGCCGCCTGCTCGACAAGATCGATTTCCGCGAGGGCACGGTCACGCTGAACGGGCAGGCGCACAGGATGCGCGACACACACCTGCCGACCATAGACCCGGCCGATCCTTACGCGCTCTCGACGGAAGAGGCGGCCTGTATGGAGCGTTCGCGCCAGTCGTTCGTCTCAAGCCCGCGCCTGTGGCAGCACATGTCCGCGGTCGTGCGCCAGGGCGCGACGTGGCTCAGGCGCGATCAGGCGCTCATCTTCCACGGCTGCGTGCCCGTGGACGAAGAGGGCAACGCGCTCAAGCTCGCGGTTGACGGGCGCGAGCTTTCGGGCCGCGAGCTGTTCGACGCGCTCGACCGCGTCGTGCGGCGCAACTTCCTCAAGGGGGCGCAGGCGGCGGGCGACGACGCCGACTGGCTCTGGTATCTCTGGACGGGGCCGGTCTCGCCGCTCTTCGGCAAGGATCGCATGGCGACCTTCGAGACCTACTTCGTCGAGGACAAGGCGACGCACAAGGAGAACAAGAACCCCTACTTCAAGCTGATCCACGACACCGCATTTTGCGCGCGCGTCGCCGCCGACTTCGGCCTCGCGGGCGAGTCGCTGATCGTCAACGGACACGTGCCCGTCAAGGTCGAGCGCGGCGACGAGCCGGTCAAGAAGGGCGGCGGCGCGGTGACGATTGACGGGGCGTTCTCCGAGGCCTACGGCGACCGCGGCTACACGCTCATCCTCGCGCCCGAGCGGATTGCCCTGGCCGAGCACCACCACTTCGAGTCGGTCAGCGAGGCGATCACGGACGGCGCGGACATCATCCCCAAAGTGATGACGCTGCGCGCGCACACGCCGCCGCGCCGCGTCGCCGACACGGAGGAGGGCGGGCGCACCGCCGAACTCGCCGCCGCGCTCGAAGAGCTGGCCGGCGCGTACGAAGAAGGATCGCTACTCGAAAACTCAGGCCCGCCGCACTGAAGTCGTTTCCGTCTGAACCCGTCGAGCAACGGGATAACTGTAGGGGCGGGGCAAGTCCGCGGCCCGCAGCGACTGAAAGTCGCCTAAGCGTAACGCCGGCATTCGACGATGATTGCGTCGAATGCCGGCGTCCCATTTTCGCGCTCCCGCGCTCAGCGGGCAGGGACAAGCCCCGCCCCTACAAAATTCGCCGCCTCACACGCTCATTGCCTCGCCTGCGCGACGTGCGCGTCGTAAGCGGCGCGGGCGAGTTCGGCAATCAGCCGCTCCTCCTCCTCGGCCGGGAGCTTCGAGCCGGTGATGAGCACGGCCATCGCGAGGTGGCCGCGCCCGCCGGGGAGTGTGATCAGCCCCACGTCGTTCGTGGCGTTCTCGCCCGTGCCCGTCTTGTCAGCCACGCGTGTGCCGGCTGGGAGCGAGCCGCGCAGTCGTCGCTCGCCCGTCGTCGCGCGCTCCATCATGCCGAGGAGCAGCGCGGTCTGCGGCGGTTGCAGCACGCCGCCCTCTTGCAGCAGCGCGAGCAGCCGCGCGAGATCGCGCGCCGCCCCCCGTGTTGTTCTTCCCGCCCTGCGCGACGTACTCGCGGACGGTTGACCGGATCGTGATGTTGTTGAGGCCGAGCGACTGCGAGAGTCTCGTGACGGCCGCCGGCCCGCCGACGAGTCGGAGCAGCTTGTCGCTCGAAGTGTTGTCGCTCCGCATGATCGAAAGTTCCAGCAGCTCGGTGATTGTGCGCTCGACGGGCTTGCGCCACAGATCCGTGTTGCCCTGCCAGCCCGGCACGATCTCTTCGGGCGTGACGCGCACCTTCTGATCCAGGCGCAGCCTGCCCGCCTCGGCCTCGCGCAGCACCGCCACGGCCAGAGGCAGCTTGAAGACGCTGTAGAGCGGCAACTGTCTCTCCGCCTGAAACGCCGCCTCGCCCCCCGACTCGACGTGAATCACCGCCACGCCCACGTCGCCCTCCGCGCGTGCCGAGATCGCGGCCAGCCGCTCCGACAGTCCCGCGACGGAAGCCGCTTTCCCCTGCGTCGTCCGGCCGGTCGCGGCGGTCGTCTGAGGCGTTGAGTGTGCTCCCGCCCCCGCGCCGGGAGCGCGCGACGCCTGTCCGCACGCAAGCCCGGCCGCGACGGCGAGCGCGAGTGTGGCGACTGAGATTTGAGTCTGCAGAGAAAAACTCCTTTCAAACACCCGTCAGGGCGGTGCTGCGTTTCAACCCGGCAGCTGACGGCGCATTCCCCGTTTAATTCAACAGTACAATAAAACTCTCGCCCGGGTTCCGGGTTTCCATCCCGTTAGGTTTCGCGCGCCCCCTCCTCACCACGCCTCGCCGCCCCCGCCCGGTTCTTCCGGGTCGGCATACAACTACAAATTCTTTACCCGCGTTCCACGAATTTAATACTTACCCCGAGTAGGTATAAGATGCCTGTTCAAGTAACGCACAAAAGTCAGACCAGTTTCCCCGCTCGACAGCGCCAGTTGCCCGCGATGCGGTGCGGCATCCACGGCTGCCTGCCGCGCGGAGGGAGGTGACGCCCTTGGCCGAACAAACGGGACAGTCAGACGCTTTCGTCTTCTTCGGGGCGACGGGCGACCTCGCCTACAAACAGATCTTCCCCGCGCTTTTGTCGCTCACGCGGCGGGGCCGGCTCGACATGCCCGTCATCGGCGTGGCGAAGTCCGGCTGGACGGTGGATCAACTGCGCGAGCGCGCGCGGGAGAGCCTGCGGGAGCGCGGCGGCGTGGACGAAGAGGCGTTCGCGCGCCTGTCCGCCAACCTCCGCTACGTTGACGGCGACTACCACGACCCGGCGACCTTCGAGCTGCTGCGCCGCGAACTCGGCGACGCCAAGCACCCGCTCCACTACCTCGCCATCCCGCCGAGTCTGTTCGCGGTCGTCGCCGAGGGGCTGGCTAAGTCGGGCGCGGCCGAGGGCGCGCGCATCGTGGTCGAGAAGCCGTTCGGGCGCGACCTCGCCTCGGCCCGCGAACTCGACAGTTGCATCCACCGCTTCTTCCCGGAGCAGTCGGTTTACCGCATCGATCATTATCTCGGTAAAGAGCCTGTCCAGAACCTCCTCTACTTCCGCTTCGCCAACTCGTTCCTCGAACCCGTCTGGAACTGCCACTACGTCGAGAGCGTGCAGATCACGATGGCCGAGGCGTTCGGCGTCGAAGGGAGGGGTAAGTTCTACGACGAGGTCGGCGCGATCCGCGACGTGGTGCAGAACCACCTGCTGCAGGTGGCGGTGCTGCTGGCGATGGAGCCGCCGTCGTCTTACGAGACCGAGGCCGTGCGCGACTGCAAGATCGCGGCCCTGCGCGCCATGCGCCCGCTCGACCGCGGGAGCGTCGTGCGCGGGCAGTTCCGCGGCTACCGCGACGAGCCGGGCGTCGCCCACCGCTCGCAGGTCGAAACTTTCGCCGCCGTGCGCCTGCACGTGGACAACTGGCGCTGGGCCGGAGTCCCTTTCGTCATCCGCGCGGGCAAGCGCATGCCGGTGACCGCGACCGAAGTGCTCGTCACCATGAAGCGCCCGCCGCAGTCCGTCTTCGGCGAGGTCGTCTCGCCGCGCACGAACTACTTCCGCTTCCGCCTCAGCCCCGAGATCGTCATTTCCATCGGGGCGCGCGCCAAGGTCGAGGGCGAGGCGATGGCCGGCGAGGACATCGAGCTGGTGGCGCACGAAGACCCCGGCGACGACACGCCGCCCTACGAACGGCTGCTCCGCGACGCGCTCAAGGGCGACTCCTCGCTGTTCACGCGCGAGGACGCGGTCGAGGCGTCCTGGCGCGTCGTCGAGCCGGTGCTCGGCGACGTGACGCCGGTGCACGAGTACGAGCCGGGCACGTGGGGGCCGCGCGAGGCCGACGAGCTGACCGCCGACATCGGCGGCTGGCACGATCCGGGCGGCGAGGTGGGCGCGGCCTGATCGCGCGCGCCTGGTGAGGGTGGACGACGAACGGTAAAGTGAGGCCCGAAGAGACTGAAAGGAGGAAGAAGATGGTCGCTACGATTTCGAGGGACGAGTTGAAGAGGAAGATCGACGGCGGCGAAAAGTTTCTGCTCGTCGAAACTCTGTCGCCGACGACGTACGCGCACGCGCACCTGCCGGGGGCGATCAACCTGCCGCCCGACCGCGTCGGCGAACTGGCCCCACAGCTCCTGCCGGACAAGTCTGCGGAGATAGTGGTCTATTGCGCCTCGCCGACGTGACACGCCTCCGAGAACGCCGCCCGTGAACTGGCGGCGCTTGGGTACACGAACGTGCGCGACTACGCGGAAGGCAAGCAGGGCTGGATCGAGGCGGGGCTGCCCGTCGAGAGCGATCATAAACACTGATCGACGGGGTGCGCGGCGAGGGAGGTCAACATGGGTTCAACGTTCAAACGGCTGACGGCAATCACGGCTCTCGTCTTCGGGCTAACCACGGCCGCCCCCGGCCAGCAGCCGGGGGCCGCGCCGCCCGACGTTGTCTCATCAGCGGCCGGGGACATACGCGTCGAGCGGCTGGCGACGCTCGAATTCCCCTGGGGGCTGGCGCTTTTGCCTGACGGGCGGCTGCTGATTACGGAGAAGCCGGGGCGGCTGCGCGTCTTCGCCGGGGGCCGCCTGTCCGAGCCGGTCGGGGGCGTGCCGAAGGTGTTCTACCGCGGCCCCGCGGATCAGGGCGGGCTGATGGACGTTGAGGCCGATCCCGACTTCGCGCGCAACCGTCTCGTTTACATCTCCTACGTTGAGGCGGCCGACCCGCAGCCCGCGGGCGCGCAGGAGACGGACGACCCGCGCTTCGGCGGCTTCCTTGATCTGAAGGACAACACAGTGCGCGGCGGCGTCGTGGCGCGCGGCAGGCTCGAAGGCAACCAGCTCCGCGACGTGCAGGTGATCTGGCGTCAGGAGCCGAAAACGGTCGGCCGCGGCCACTTCGGTAACCGCATCGTCTTCGGGCCGGACGGCAAACTCTTCATCACCTCCGGCGAGCGTATGCGCTTCGACCCGGCCCAAGACCTCGCGTCTAACCTCGGCAAGGTCGTCCGCATCAACGCGGACGGATCGGTGCCGAGCGACAACCCTTTCGTCGGCAAGGACGGCGCGCGCGGCGACGTGTGGAGCTACGGCCACCGCAACACGCTCGCCGCGGCGTTCGACGGTTCGGGCCGCCTCTGGGCGTTCGAGATGGGGCCGCTCAACGGCGACGAGGTCAACTTGGTTGAGCGCGGCAAGAACTACGGCTGGCCGGTCGTCAGCAACGGCGACAATTACGACAACTCGCAGATACCCGATCACCCGTCGCGCAAAGAGTTCCAGCGGCCCGCGCGCACCTGGACTCCCGTGGTCTCGCCTTCGGGCGCGATCTTCTACACGGGCGCACTCTTCGCTGGATGGCGCGGCCAGATGCTCGTCGGCGGCCTGTCGTCGCAGGCCATAGTCCGCCTAACACTGGACGGCGAGCGCGTGGCCGTCGAGGAGCGGGTCAACATGCGGCGGCGCATACGCGACCTGGTACAGACGCCCGACGGCGCGCTCCTCGTCATCGTCGATAACAGCAAGGGCGATCTGCTCCGCCTGACCCCGGCCGCCGCGCGTTGACGGCGAAGGCGGCCGGGCCGGACGTGGCGAGAGTCCCACCGAGAAGGGAAGAAGTGCGTGCGTGCGTCGTTCCCGAACGGGGACGGCGGCCACGAACCGATTCGTCATTAACAACCGTTCGCCCGGCGTGAGCGAAAACACCTACGCCCCCTAAGTGTTCACACCGTCGCGCTCGCCTGCCCCGAGCAATTAGCATGGAATCACGGGCGAGAGGGATGACACCGGGGAGGGCGCAGGGGATGACTGAGACGTTCGGGCAGCGGGTGGCGCGGTGGCGCGAGGCGGCAGGGCTGAATCAGGACGAGCTGGCGAGGCGGGTCGGCGTGACGGGCACTTACATCGGCTACCTTGAGCTTGAGGTTGACCCGACGGGCATCGGCGACGGCGTGCGCCCGGTGGTCGAGGTCGTGGACGCCATCGCCGAGGCCCTGGACGTGCCGCTGGCCGAGGCGCGCTGCGCGGCGGGCCTGAAGCCCCCGGAGGACGCGCCCGCCGCGTGCGAGGTCGTCAGGGGCGCTTTCGGCGAGGCGGACTTCGTCGCCCTCCAGCGCATGTACGGGGAACTCACCGCCGACAACCGGCGGAAATTCTACCCGATCCTGCGGATGGTCAGCCGGGAGCTTGAGCTGACGTTGAAGAGCCAGTGAGTCCGCTCTTGGCGCGGGCGTTATGACACCCGCGCCCTGTTACCCTTCGCCGCGCCTGCGCGCCTTTGAAGGGTCGGGCACCTGCCCCGCGCCTTCCATCCTGCCGGCACGCTCCGCCGGCGTCTCGGCCTTCTCTTCGGGGCCGAGGGCTTCGGCCTTGGCGATGTGCAGGGCCGAGCGGATGAGGCCGAGGTGCGTGAAGCCCTGCGGGTAGTTGCCCAGAAGCTCGCCGCTCACCGGGTCGATCTCTTCAGCCAGGAGGCCGAGGTCGTTGGCGTAAGCCGCGATCCTCTCGAACAGCTCGCGCGCCTCGTCCACGCGCCCCGCCTCGGCCAGACAGTCCACCAGCCAGTAACTGCACAGCGTGAAAGTCGCTTCGCCGCCGGGCAGTCCGTCGTCGGAGAGGTAGCGGTAAACCAGCCCGTGCGAGGTCAGTCGCTCCTGTATCCGCTTGACGGTCGAGACGACGCGCGGGTCGGTCGGCGGGAGGAAGCCGAACTGCGGGATGACGAGGGCGCAGGCGTCCAAAGCCTCATCGCCGAACGCCTGCGTGAACGCGCCGAGCCGCTGGTCGTAGCCTTCGGTGAGGATGGCGCTGCGGATTTCGTCGCGCGCGCTCGCCCACACGTCCGCGTCGCCCGGCAGTCGGTCGCGGGACGCGAGCCGCGTGATGCGGTCGAGCGCGACCCAGCAGAGGAGCTTGGAATAGAGGAAGTGGCGGGGGCCTCCGCGCACCTCCCAGATGCCCTGGTCGGGTTCGCGCCAGCGCGCGACCGCCTGGTCGGCCATGTAGCGCAGCGTGTCCCACAGTTCGGGGCGGACGCTCTGGCGCGTGCGCTCGTGGTAGAGGTAGGCGGCGTCTATAACCTCGCCGTAGATGTCGAGCTGCTTCTGGCCGAAGGCGGCGTTGCCTACGCGCACGGGGCGCGAGCCGCGGTAGCCTTCGAGGTGTTCGAGCGTGACTTCGGGCAGGTCGGAGCTGCCGTCGATGCGGTACATGATCTGCAACTCGTTGCCGCAGGGGATGCAGAGGCGGTCGAGCCACTGGAAGAAGTCGGTGGCCTCCTCGTGGTAGCCGATGAGCTGGAGGGCGTAGATGATGAGCGACGAATCCCTCAGCCACGTGTAGCGGTAGTCCCAGTTGCGCACCCCGCCCAGCTCTTCGGGGAGCGACGTGGTGGGGGCGGCGACGAGCGCGCCCGTCGGCTCGTAGGTCAGCAGCTTCAGGGCGAGCGCGCTGCGGCGGACGAGCTTCGCGTAAGGCCCGCTGTACGTGCAGGTCTTGAAAGACCACTCGCGCCAGTAGTCGAGCGTCTGCTCCCGCTCAACGTCCGGGTCGTAATCCGGCCCGCCGTCGCCCGCCTCGCCGCGCCCGGCGAAGTAGGTGAGCGTGACCCACAGGCGCTGCCCGGCGGAGACTGTGAAGCGCGCGGTGACGCCGCCCGCGGGGCTTTCGCTGAACTTTGCGGGGCAGGCGAGCCGCAGCGTCTCGTCGGCGTTTCGCGCGACGACCCCGCCGTCGAAAAAGTCGAAGGCGGCGCGGGCGCGCGCGTAGTCGAAGGTGGGCCGGAAGCAGACCTCGACCTCGGCCTCGCCCGACAGCCCTTCGATCAGCCTTATGACGCGGTAGTGCGAGGCGATGTCCTCGCCCTCGTGGCTCACGTTCAGGCGCTCGACGGGCATCAGGTCGGTCAGGCGGAAACGGCCGCGGTCGGTCGAGAAGACCGTCGTGAGCACGTTCGTCCCCTCGACGTAGGCGCGCGTCGAGGCGGCGCGCCGGCCCGCCGGGCCGACGCGGAAGTAGCCGCCCTTGTCCTTGTCGAGCAGGCGGCAGAAGACGGCAGGGCCGTCGAAGCGCGGCCAGCACAGCCAGTCTATCGAGCCGTCGCTGGAGACGAGCGCCGCGGTGTGCGCGTCGCCGATGAGCGCGTAGTCGCGTATGGGGCGGTAGCCTTCCCTCATGTTCACCTCTACAAGGGCCAGAAGACCGGGATGAGCAGGGAGCACAGCAGCCAGAGCAGCAGGTTCAGCGGCCCGCCGACGCGCATGAAGTCTGTGAACTTATACTGGCCGGGGCCGTAGATGAGCGCGTTCGTCTGGTAGCCCACCGGGGTCATGAAACTTGCCGAAGCGGCGAAGGTGACGGCCATCAGCAGCGGGCGCGGGCTTACGCCGAGCGACTCCGCCGTGACGATGGCGACCGGCGCGAGCAGCGCCGCCGTGGCGTTGTTCGACATCGTCTCCGTGAACAGCGTGGTTATCAGGTAGAAAGTCGCCACGAGCGCCACCGGCCCCCAGTCGCCGACGGTCGAGATGAGGGCCGACGAGAGGAGGCGCGCCCCGCCCGTCTTCTCCAGCGCCGTGCCGAGCGTGAGCACCCCGGCCAGCAGGAAGATGATGCGCCACTCGACGGCCGCGTAGGCCTCTTCGAGCGTGATGCACCGCGTCAGGATGAGCAGGGACGCGCCCGCCACGGCGCTCACGACGATGGGGGCGAGACCCAGCGACGCCGCCAGGACGACGCCCGCCACGATTACGAGCGCCGGGATGATCTTCCTTCTGCGGAACTCCGGCAGCTCCACCTCCGAGACGATGACGAAGGCGCGGTTCTGCTTCAACTGGTCGAGGCGATCGCGCCTGACCTCCGTGAGCAGCGCGTCGCCCGCGCGCAGCGGCGTGTTGCCGAGGTTGCCGCGCAGAAACTCGCCGTGGTGGCGGATCGCCAGCACCGTCGCGCCGAACGTGCCGCGGAACTTCAAGTCCTCCAGCGTCCGTCCTTCGAGGACGGAGTTGGGTGAGACGACCGCCTCGACCAGCGCCGCCTCGGCCGACTCCAAATCCTCCTCCCGCCACTTCATGCCGGGCTTCAGCCTCACGCCCACGCGCCCCTGTAGCGCGCCGATCTCGCGCACGTCGGCGCGGACTCTGAGCACGTCGCCCGCTTCGAGCACCGTCTCCGGGTCGGGCACGGCCATGCGCCGCCCGTCTCGCGAAATCTCCAACACCGCGATGTTCAGCTCGCGCACGAGCGGCGAGTTGCCGAGCGGCTTCCCGACCGACACGGACTCGGGCAGCAGGACGATGTCCGTCAGGTACTCGTCCATGCGGAAGCTCTGCGTCAGGTCGTCGCTCGTGCGGCGGCTCGGGATCAGGCGCACGCCGGCCACGAGCATGTAAACGATCCCGCAGGCGAAGACGGCGAGGCCGAGCGGGAGGAACTCGAACATGCCGAAGGGCGGCTGCCCGTGCTTCTCGGCGACCGCGCTGACGATGATGTTGGTAGAGGTGCCGATCAGAGTGCAGACGCCGCCGAACATCGAGGCGAAGGAGAGCGGCATCAGCAGCTTCGACGGGCTGACGCGCAGCGCCTCGGCCAGCCCCAGCATGATCGGCAGGAAGATGGCGACCGCCGCCGTGTTGTTGATGAAGGCCGAGATGAAGCCGACGCCGAGCATAACGGCGAGCAGCGCCAGCCAGAGGCTCCGCCGGCCGAGGCGGGCGAGCGCCGCCCCGGCGAAGTTGACCGCGCCCGTCCGAAACAGCCCGGCGCTGATGACGAACATCGCGCCGACCGTCACCGTCGCCGGGTTGCCGAAGCCCGCCACGCCCTCGGCCGGGGTGACGATCCCGCTCACCAGCAGCGCCGACATCACGACGAGCGCCACCAGATCGACCGGCAGCCACTCGGTGGCGAACAGCACGACCGCGGCGGCGAGGAGCGCGAAGACGACGAGGATTTCCGTACTCATGCTGACCACCAACCCGGGCCGTTACCCCCGACGGGGCGGGCGCGCCC
>DATHBT010000063.1:0-9256 GCA_035295985.1 Pyrinomonadaceae bacterium
GACTTCTGCGCCCGCCTCCCGTCGGCGCGCGAGCGCGGCGAGCCGTTCGCACGCCGAGAGCCGCGCCGCGCGCAGTTCCGCCGCGGCCTCACGCGCGGACGCGCGCGGGACGAGTTCGAGCCGCGCTCTCTCCGCGCCGCCGCGCCGCGTGACCGCGAGCACGAGCCTGTCGCCCGCCGACTCGCAGCCGGCCACGCGCCACACGCTCAACCCCGCGTCCGACCAGAACGAGAAGTGCAGCGCGCCGCACGCGAGCCGCAGCTCCCACTCGCCGCGCCTCACAGACACCGGCGCGCGCATCACGCGCGTGGCCGCGCGCGACAGACGCTCCTCAGAGCACAACCACTCGGCGCGCGCCTCCAATCGTTCGCGCAGAATCTCGTGCGCCTCTTCCCTGTCCCGCTGATTCGTGAGGAGCTTCATCGGTCGTGCTGCTTCGCCGTCCGCGGCGCGGGCGTGTTAAGATCGCGGGCAGCGTAACAGGCCAGAAGCGGCGGGTGTGGGCGCGAGCGGAGTTTCCGCGGTCACACCCGTCGCTCTCCGTTCGCGCGGATTCTAAGTCGAAAGGGTGTCGGGATGAAAGAGGTTTACCTTGTCGGCGCAGTCCGCACGCCCATCGGCCGCTTCGGCGGCGCGCTCGCCGGGACGACCGCCGCGGAACTCGGCGCGGTCGCTGCGAAAGCGAGCCTGGAGCGCGCGGGCCTTCGGCCGGGCGACGTGCAGGAAGTCATCTGGGGCTGCGCGCGGCAGGCCGGGACGGGGCCGAACCTCGCGCGGCAGATCACCTACCGCGCCGGAGCGCCCGAGACCGTGCCCGCCTTCACGGTCAACCAGGCGTGCGGGTCGGGGCTGAAGGCGATCATCCTCGCCGCCCAGGAAATCCTGCTCGGGCGCGCGTCGGCGGTGCTCGCGGGCGGCGTGGAGAACATGTCGCGCGTGCCGTACTTGGCGGAGGGGGCGCGCTGGGGCATGAAGATGGGGAACGTCGATCTCGTTGACGGGATGTACCGCGACGGCTTCCACGATCCGCTCTCAGGCCAACTGATGGGCGAGACGGCCGAGAACCTCGTCCGCAAATACGAAATCACGCGCGACGAGCAGGACGAGTTCGCCCTCCGCTCGCAGCGGCGCGCGGCCGACGCGATTGACTCCGGCCGCTTCGACGACGAACTGACGCCCGTCGAGATCAAGGGCCGCAAGGGCGAGACGATCCAGTTTTCGCGCGACGAGCACCCGCGGGCCGACACCTCAATCGACAGTCTGCGTAAACTCCCGCCCGTCTTCTCGAAGGACGGCACGGTCACGGCCGGCAACTCTTCAGGGATCACGGACGGCGCGGCGGCGGTCGTCGTGATGGACGACACGGCGCTCAAGGCCACGCGCGGCGGGACGCAGCGGCTGGCGCGCATCGTCGATTACGAAATCGCGGGCGTCGCGCCGGAGATCATGGGCATCGGCCCCGTGCCGGCCGTGCGCGCGCTGCTCGCGCGGCAGAAGCTCGCGCTCTCGGACGTCGATCTCGTCGAACTCAACGAAGCCTTCGCCGCGCAGGTCATCGCCTGCGACCGCGAGCTGGGCCTCGACGCGGAGCGCCTTAACGTCAACGGCGGGGCAATCGCGCTCGGCCACCCCATCGGCTGCACGGGCGTCCGCATCACGACGACGCTGCTCCACGAGATGGAGCGGCGCGGGGCCCGTCGCGGCCTCGCCACGCTCTGCGTCTCCGGCGGCCTGGGGCTGGCGCTGCTCGTCGAGAGCGTGTGAGCGTCGGGCCGGCTCGCCGCGTCGTCAGGGCCGTTAACACTTCGGGCCGCGCCCGCGTCCTACGATTTCGCGGGTCGGGGTTCTGCGACGACCGGGCCGCGTGCGAAGCGGGCCAACGCACGCCAGACGCGCGGCATCGGACGTTCGCCACTCCCCCGAAATTGTCGGTACGAAACGAAGGGCAGCCCCGCCGGATCGGTCGCCCGAACGTGAGGTGAAAGGCTTGAGCAACAGGAATCTGACAAGGAAGGGCTTCGCAATCTTCGCCGCGGTCGCCGCGGCAGTCAGCGCGCTCGCCGCGACGGCCGGCGCGCAGTCGCCGCGCGGCGGCCAGACGGCCGCGCGCACCGCCGCCGCCCGGTCGCAGTCAGCGCAGGCCGACATCGTCGCAGCCTTGCCCGCGTCGGACGCGGTGCTCGTCGTGGACACGCGGCGGCTCCTGACGGAAGGGCTGCCGCGCGCCTTCAACAACGACGCGGCGGAGATGGCGCGCGTCAACTCGGAGATCGACGAGTTCAATAAGAAGTACGGCCTGAACGCGCGCGACTTCGAGCGCGTCGCCGTCGGCACGTCGTTCGGTCAGACGGCGTCGAACGCCACGACGATGGACACGGTCGCCGTCATGCGCGGGCGCTTCGAGACCGGCGCGCTCGTCGCCGCGGCGCGCACGGCCGCCAACGGCAAGCACCGGCAGGAGCAGCACGGCGGCAAGACCATCCACGTCTTCGACCTCAACCATCAGCCGCGTATGAAGCTCCTCGGCCTCTTCAACGTGCGGCTGACGGAGCTGGCCTTCGCGCCGCTCGACGCGAACACGCTCGCCGTCGGGAAACTGTCGCGCGTGCGCGCGGCCATCGACGCGGCGGCGGGCCGCGGGCGGTTGTCGGCCGAGGTGGCCTCGCTCGCAACGCGCAACTCGGGCGCGATCATCGGCATCGGCGGGAACGTGCCCCCGGCAACGACGCGCGGGATCGAGCTGATGAGCGCGGAGATCAGCCGCAGTGTCGCCTCGATCCGGCAGTTCTACGGCTCGGTCGCGCCGACGCAGTCGGGCTTCCAGATGCAGACGGTGCTGCGCACCGAGACCCCGGCCGCGGCGCGCACGCTCAGCGAGACCGTCGCCGGGTTGAAGCAGCTCGCGCCCTTCCTCATCTCGCGGATGCCCGAGCCGCGCGCCGGACTCCTGCGCGGCGTGGTCGGGGCCACGCGCGTCACGTCCGCGGGCACCGAGGTGCAGATCGATCTCGCGCTGGCGCAGGACGCCATTGCCGCGCTGATCGAGGCGTTCTGAGACGGCCCGCTTGTAGCCCCGCGCAGGGCGACACACAGTAGCAGCCCCGAAGGGGCGCGATGTAATAGCCGGGGGCAACGCCCCCGGTAACGTGACCGCAAAATCGTCGAAGCCCCGGAGGGGCGGAATAAATGATCGACGCGATCCTATTCCGCCCCCCGGGGCTTTCGGTCTGTTTTATGGTCAGACGTTCTGGGGCCTCGCCCCGAGCTGTCGTATGACGCCCCTCGCGGGGCTGCTTCCGCCGCGCGAGGGGCGTGCGGCCGAAAGCGCGCCGAGTTACGGCAGGTCAGGCGCTTCGAGAGCGTCGGCCGTGCCGGCGCGCTTGAGCACGTCCTCGTTGATCCTGATCTGGTTCTCGCGTTCGAGCCTCGCCTTGACTTCCGCGACGTAGTCCTCGAAGACGTTGGAGCGGCGCGTGCTGAGCATCGACTCGGTCAACTGATCGCGCTGCGCGGCGAACTCGGTCGGGTCGGGGTCTTTGCGCTTGTCCGCGGCGACGACCAGCCACGTGTCGCCCATCTTAACCGGGCGGCGCGAGACCTCGCCCTCCTTGAGCGCGAGGATCGCCTCGTCGGCCTCGGGGCTGGTGCCGGCCTCCTCGATGGGCGTCGAGATGCGGTACTGCGGGAGCGTCGCCGTCTTCAGGCCCAGCTTTTCGGCGGCGGCCTTGAGGGCGGCGGGCGTCGCGGCGTTCGCCAGTTCCTTCGCCGTCTCTTCGAGCTGCGAGCGGGCGCGCTCCTGCCTGACGCGGCCGACGACCTGCTCGCGCACCTCGGAGAGGTCGGGGATGCGCGGCTCGCGCTTCTCGACGAGCGCGGGGACGGCGAAGCCGTTCGAGATGGCGACGCGGTCGCCGATGTCGCCCGCGTTCTCCAGCGGCTTGATCGCCTCCTCGAAGGTCGGGTTGCTGCCGATGTTCGGGACGTTGTCGCCCGGCTTGACGAAGGGCGTCTCCCTGATCATCTCGGCCGGCGTCATGTTGGCCTCGGCCGCGAACTCCTGCGCCACCTTCTGGAAGTCCTTCGTCTCCTTCAGGCGCGCCGCGACGCGGGCGGCCAGCTCGGCCGCGGCCCGGTAGCCGCGCGTGTTGCGCTGCGAGACGAGCAGCTCGGGCTTCGCCTCCTCGAAGGTCTTCTCAATCGACTCGCCGCGGCGGAAGATGTAGTAGGTGTCGCCGTACTTGACGGGGTCGTTAATCTGCCCCTCGACCAACTGGAAGACCTGCTGCACGGCCGGGTCTTTCGATCCCTGACGCTGGCGGACGGGCGCGGGGAGCCACCCGCCGTTCCTGGCCGTCGCCGGGTCTTCCGAGTTCCCGCGCGCGACCTCCGCGAACTTCTCGGCCGGCACGACCAGACTCGCGCCGCCCCCGCGCAGCTCCGCGGCGAGTCGCGTCGCCTTTTCCAGCACGGTCGCGTCGAGTTTCGGGTCGGCCACCTTCAGGACGATCTGCTGCGCCTTCACGCCGGCCACCTTGTTCTCCGGCTTGATCTGATCGTAGGCGGCGCGCAGGTCGGCGTCCGAGATGTTGAGTTTCGCGCCGGCCTTGTTCTGATCTATGAAGAGGTAGCGGATCTTCTTCTGCGGTTCGAGGAAGCGGAACTCGGCCTTGTGCTCCTCGAAGTACTTTTGCAGCTCCTCCTCGGAAGGCTCGAAGCGGGCGGCCAGCTTGTCGGCCGAGACGGCCGCGTAGGTCAGATCGAAGACGGTGTTCTTGCGCCGCCAGTCCTCCTCGACCTCCTTCTCCCCGACCGTCACGCCGGCCGTGACGAAGGCGCGCAGCTTCTCGGCCGCGATCTCGTCGCGCAGCGCGTCCTCGAAGCGGGCGACGCTGCCGAAGCGCGCCGTCACCGAGTCGCGGTAGCGCTCGATCCCGACGAACTTGCCCGAAGGGTCTTTAAACTGCTCGCGGATCTTCGCCGCGACCTCGGCGTCCGAGGCGGCGAGGCCGAGGCGCTCGGCCTCCTGCGCGACGATCTTGCCGCGGATCATGCCGTTGAGCATCGAGCGGTCGTTGAGGCCCAACTGCGCGAGGCTGATCTGCCCGCCGAACTGCTGCTGGTAGGCCTCCTTCTGGCGGTTCAGGTCGCCGACCGTGACCTCGTCGCCGCGCACGCGCGCCAGCACCTCGTTGTTCGAGGCCGCCGAGGCCAGACCCTGGTTGCGGCTCGGCGCGTAGAAGAAGACGAGGCTGAGGCCCATCAGCCCGGCGAAGATGACGAGAACGTACTTGTTGGCCCGCTTCATGCGGCTGATCTGCTTGAGCATCGATTAATTTCCCCGAATCTTAAACTGAGAATTTGGCGGCAGGCCGCCCGACGCGGCAGACGGGCGCGGCCGGACGCCACAGAAGATAACGGGCCGCCCCCGCGAACCGCGAATTGTAATCGACGCGTGAGCGCGGCGGCAAACGGCGGAAGGAGAGGTTAGAGGTTAGTTAAGAAGAGAGGGAGAATTTGAGGGGGTCGGAGTTTGAGGCCCCCGAATTCTTAAGATTCAATCACGAATCTCTGATCTAACCTCTAACCTCTAACCTCTAGCCTCTCCCCTGTTGTATCATCCCGCCCATGCAAGACTCCATCTGGCTGTGGGCCGGTTTCACGGCCTTCATCCTGCTCATGCTCGCCATCGACCTGGGCCTCTTCAACCGCAAGGCCCACGCCGTCACGTACAGGCAGTCGGTCATCTGGAGCATCGTCTGGGTCTCGCTGGCCCTCCTCTTCACCGGCGTCGTTTACTGGCGCTGCTCCGAGCCGGGCGTCTGCCACGCGCCGCCGAACGAGGCCATCTTCCAGTACCTGACCGGCTACATCATCGAGCTGTCGCTCTCGGTCGATAACCTGTTCGTCTTCCTCCTGCTCTTCTCCTACTTCAAAGTCCCGGCCAAGTACCAGCACCGCGTCCTGTTCTGGGGCGTGCTCGGCGCGCTCGTCATGCGCGCCGTGATGATCGGCATCGGCGCGGTTCTGATCGAGAAGTTCCACTGGATCATCTACCTCTTCGGCGCGTTCCTCGTCTATACCGGCGTCAAGATGTTCAGGCAGGACGAGACGGACGTTGACCCGGAGCACTCGCCGATCGTGCGTTTCGTCCGCCGCTTCATCCCCATCGCGCGCGGCTACGACGGGCAGAAGTTTTTCACCCGCGTTGACGGCAAGCTCCACGGCACGCTCCTGCTGCTCGTGCTCGCGACCGTCGAGTTCACCGACCTGGTCTTCGCCGTGGACTCGATCCCGGCTATCTTCGGCATCACGACCGACCCGTTCATCGTCTATACCTCAAACGTCTTCGCCATCCTCGGCCTGCGCACCTTCTACTTCCTGCTCGCGGGCGTGGTCGAGAAGTTCCACTACCTGAAGGTGGGCCTCGCCGTCGTGCTCACATTCGTCGGCGTCAAGATGCTGACCGAGGGGTTCGTCCACGACTACGTCAGCAAGGGCACGATCATCCTGATCTCGCTCGGCTTCGTCGTGACCGTGCTCGTCGCCTCCGTCATCGCCTCGCTCATCTGGCCCAAGGAGGCCGAGACGCACATCGAGGTCGAGCTGCCCGAAGGCTTCGGCTCGCCCTTCGACGACGACCAGGGCCGCCTCGGCGGCGACGAGCGGCTCGCAAGCGGCGCGGCGGCGACGGCGGTCGGCACGGACGCGGGCGACGAGCAGCAGCCGGCCCTCAAGACCGGCGGATCGGCTTAAAATCCGGCGAAAAACTGAGAAGGCCGGCGCGACTTCGGAACGCGCCGGCCTTTGCGCCGTCGGCCGAAAAATTGGTGGTTGAAGCCGCGCGCCCGCGTGTGCTAACTTTCTGAAGGGCCGTGAGTGCCGCGCTCTCGGCCCCGAAATGTTGCCCCTCCTGCGGGCCGCGCCCGCCACAAACCCGACCCGGTCCCGACTTACAAACGCGCCTCACCCCTTAAGTCCGCCCTGATTTCCCAATGGCGACCGCCGATAAGATTGTCCCCAAAGGCCGGCGCTTCGAGGTCGATTGGTTCTTCGTCTCGAAGCGGCTGATCTACCTGGGCGTCTTCTCGCTGCTGCTGCTCGCGGCGGCGGGCGGCGTGAGCCTCTACGCGTGGCTCTACGGCAACCCGCTCAAGGGGGCCGACGCCCTCTCCAACGCGCCGGCCGGCGCGCGCTTCCTCTCCTTCGACGGCGACGTGCAGGTCGTCAGGGCCGAGACGCGCGAGCGGCTGCTCGCGCGCGGCGACACGCAGCTCTACCCCGGCGACCTCGTGCAGACGCAGACGGACGGCCGCGCGCGCATACAGCTCGCCGACGGCTCGACCCTCGTCGTGCGCCCCAACTCGGTCGTCACCATCCGCGACAACGAGCGCCTCGACGACGGCGCGCGCACGCAGGTTCGCGTCGCGGTCGAGCGCGGGCAGATCAACGTCCGCACCGAGGAGCAGACCGAAGGCTCGCGCAACGTCGTCGAGACGCCGCTGACGAAGAACAACGTCTCGGCCAGGACGGGCGCGTCCTTCGGCGTCCGCGACGACAACACCGAGGAGGTGCGCGTTGACGCCGGCCGCATCGAGACCACGACGCGCGGCGGCGAGCGCACCGTCATCAACGGCGGCGAGTACGTCGCCCTCAACCAGTCGGGCGCGGTCAAGAACCGCGAGCGGCTGCTCGACGTGCCCGCGCCCCTCTCGCCGCGCGATTTGGAAAGGGTCGCGGCCGACGCGCGTGGGACGGCCGACGTTTTGCTGCGCTGGCAGCGGCCCGCGTCGGGCGCGGCGCGCCACTACCGCGTCGAGGTCGCCACCTCGCCCTTCTTCGTCCAGGCCGGCAAAGTCACCGAGCGCGATCAGCTCGAGACGACCAGCTTCAACGTCTCGGAGCTGCGCACCGGCGTCTTCTTCTGGCGCGTGCGGGCCGTCGCCCCTTCGGGCCAGACGAGCGACTGGTGCGAGCCGCAGAAGTTCACGGTTGCCGCGGGCGGCGCAGGCGGGGACGGCGGCGGCGCGCATCTCGCCGTCGCCAACGTCACCTTCGAGTATGTCGCGGGCCAAATCTACGTCGCGCGCGGGCAGACACAGCCCGGCAACGCCGTCCGCATCGCCGGCCGCGAGACCGCCGCGGCGCGCGACGGCACGTTCGAGCTACAGATCAGCGCGCCGCACGGCGCGCGCTCAATCGAAGTGGAGACGGAAGACCCGCACGGCAACCGCCGCCGCGCACGCGTCCCCTTCGCGCCCCGCGCCGCGCCGTCGGGATGAAACGAAGTGATGAGTGGTGAGTTAAAAAGCTTGCTCTCAATCATCACTCACCACTCATCACTCATCACTTAAGAATGCACGTCATCGTTCTCAACGCCGATCACGACCGCGCCGGAGTCGCCGTGTTGGACGCGCTGCGCGCGGCCGGAGTCGGCGCGTGTGCGCCGAACGGCTTCGGGGAAGGCGGTGGCGTCACGCCGAGCGGCGGGGAGGCGCACGCCGGCCAGCCGCTCGCGGTGCTCTACGAGATCGCGGACGGGGCTGACGTGCGCGAGATGATCGCGGCGGTCGAGCGCGCGGCAACGGAATGGCCGCGCGTCCCGCTCGTCGCCTGCCGCGGCTGCGCGTCGGGCAACGGCCGCGACGCGCGAAGCCCGGACGCCGCCGTGCTCAAGCGGCTCGGCTTCAGCGCCGTCGCAGACGACCCGGCCCAACTGCCCGCGCTGCTGCGCGAGCTTGACTCCGGCGGCGAGGGCGGGGCCGCGGAAGCGTCGATGCACACTTCGGAGGTCGAGTCGGAGAACTCGCCGCCCGCGAGCCTGCTGCTGCCGGAGAACTTGAGCGTCGCGCAGTTGCGCGCGGCCTTCGAGTCGGTCTCGGCCCTTCACTTCGTCGCCGACCAGCAGTCGGCCGCACACGCCGCTCTCGCCGGACTCGCGCCGCTCGTCCGGGCCGACGCCTGGGCGCTCTACGTCACCGACTCCGGCCCCGACGCTGGCCCCGCGCGCTTCGAGCCGCTGGCCGCGCGCGGCCTCGCCGGAGGCCGGCGCGAAGCTTCCCCCGACGACCTGCTCCGCGCCCTGCGCGCGGACTCTCTGATGTCGCTCGTCGGCTCCGAGTCGGAGGCCGTGCGCGAGGCGTGCGCGCGCGCCGAGGCCGTGCGCGGCCGGGGAGACGGCCGGACACTGTTGGCCGTCCCGCTCGTGTGCGGCGGGCGCGTGCTCGGCGTCGTCGAGGCCGCGCGCGAAGGGGCTTCG
>DATHBT010000064.1:0-6376 GCA_035295985.1 Pyrinomonadaceae bacterium
TGAAGCGGCGCGAGACGGCCGGGACGGAGGTGTTGCCGACCGAGCGCGTCAGCACGCGGCCGTTCGCGCGGACGTAGGCCGCGAAGTTGACGCTCGGCTCGACGGCCGCCACGCCGGGCACCTCGGCGATCTCCGCGAGCGCCGCGTCGTCGAGCGCGCGCCCCATCGGCTTCACGACGCTGATCGGCGGGGCGGGCGGGCGCTCGCGCTTGGCGTCGGCCCGCCCTTGGCCGCGCTGTTCGAGCGCCACCGAGACGAGGGCCTCTACGCTCGGCCCGCTGACCGTGATCTCGTTGAACAGGTCGAGGTCTTTGAAACGCTGCACGGCGTTGCGCTGCAACCCCAGCCCGAACGAGACCATCGTCACGATGACGGCCACGCCCACGACGACGCCCACGGTCGTCAGCCCCGCCCGCAGCTTCGCCTCGCGCAGGTTACGGACGGCGAGCCGGATGATGTCCCAGAATTTCATGAATAGCTGTTAGCTATTAGCTGTTAGCTGTTAGCAAAACCAAAACCGCATCGTGGAGACGAGCCGCGCCGAAGGCTGAAAGCTGACTGCTACTGGCTAAAAGCTAACAGCCAGTAGCTAACAGCTTCCTCAGTTGAGTGCCGCCGCCTGTAGGCGCAGCTTCTTGAGCTGCTCCTGCACGAGCGCGGCGTCGGGCGCGTCCTGTTCGGCCTGGAGGTAGGCCAGCATCTCGGCGGCGGCCTCGTTGTAGCGGCCGAGCTGGCCGAGCAGCGCGCCGCGGTCACGCCGTTCGGCGTGCGCGTCGGGTTCGACGAGCAGGATGCGCTCGACGACCGAGAGGGCGCACCGGAAGCGCCGCCCTTGGGCGTAAACGCCTTTCAGGTTGCGGAGTATGCGGGCCAGTATCTCGCGCGGCGCGGAGGCGCGCAGGTGCTCCTCCGCGAGCGCGATCTGCCCGCCGTAGAGCGAGTCGAGCAGTTGCTGGCAGTCTTCTCTGTCGATGACGCGCCGGTTGAAAGGATCGACCAGCCTCGCCACGTCCGCGCCGCCGACGTTCGCCCGAACGCGCACGACGAAGTGGCCGGGCAGCCCGACGCCTTCTACTTCGAGTCCGGCGCGGCGGCCGAGTTCCATGTACACGACTGAGAGCGTGATCGGGATGCCGCGCCGCTCGTCTATGACGCAGGAGAGCAGGCTGTTGCGCGGGTCGTAGTAGTCCTCCTGATTGCCGTGAAAGTGCGACTCCTCGAAGACGAAGCGGTTGAGCGCGCCGACCGGATCGTGCGGCGACGCGGCGACGCGCCCGCGTGCGGCGAGGCCCAGCTCAAGCAGTTGCGCGCGGTAGCCGTCTACGTCCGTGCCCGGCCGCTCCTCGGCGGCGACGAGCAGCGCGGCGTGTGCGAGATCGATTGCGCCATCCGGGCGCGCGACCAGCTCCGCGAAGCGTCGTCGCGCCTCCGCGGCCAGCAATTTTCCGGCGGGAGTCACGGAGGGAGTATGAACGATCGGCGCGGAAGGATGAAGCAGAGAGTGTCAGTTGTCAGTTGTCCGTCGTCAGTTGTCCGTGGTCAGTTGCCAGTTGTCCATTGTTTGAGTCTGAGCTGAGTGGCTTGAGCTTTTAACCGTGGGCAGCGAGGCCGCGAAGCATGTGCAACGGACAACTGACGACGGACAACTGACCTGCCTTCCGCCTCACCTCTCGCCGAAGACGTGATAGACCGCGTCTGGCGTCCAGTCGGAGAGGCGTGCTGTGACAACGTCCGCGCCGGCGGCGCGCAAGGCCCCTTCCGAGACCGTGTTGGTGACGCCGAGGGTTCGCATCCCTGCGGCCTTGCCGGACTGGATGCCGGGCGGCGAGTCTTCGATGACGAGGCAGCTTGAGGCGGAGGGCGGGCGGTGGCCGCCGCGCCGGTCGCGGTTGAGTTGTTCGAGCGCGCGCAGGTAGCAGGCCGGGTTGGGCTTGCACGCGCCGGGCGGCACGTCCTCTGCGCTGACGACGGCCGCGAAGTGGCCGGCGAGGCTGGCGCGTTCAAGCACGTACTCGATCTCGTCGCGCGTCGCCATGCTGACGACGGCGAGCGGCCACACGCGCGAGGCCGCCTTGATGAACGTGACGACGCCGGGGAAGAGCGGCAGGTCGTCTTTGATCAGCTCGCGGTGCAGCTCCGACTTGCGGCGGAAGACGGTTTGAAGCTGCTCGTCGGTCGGCGTCTTCCCGGCGCGCTCGAAAGCGGCGCGGGTGAAGGTCAGGTCGTCCATGCCGAGGCAGTCGTAGTAGTCCGTCTCGGCGAGCGCGACGCCCTCCGGTTCGAGCGCCTGCTGGTAGGCCTTCAGTTGCAGCGGCTCGTCGTCGATGATGACGCCGTTGAAGTCGAACAGGATCGCTCGGATCATCTCTCGGCCCGTTCGCGGTGATGGCTGTGTTAGTGGAGCGCGGACAAGATTACGACGGAGGACGAACAATGTCCAAAAGGCAGAGAGTTTTCAGCCGGTAGGCTTCGAGTCGTCGCCGTTCGCGTCCTTCCCGCTGTGGCCGATGAGGAGTTCGTTCTGTTCGGCGAAGAGGACGGGGAGGCGTTCGCTCTCCAGCACGTCGAGGCGGCGCAGTATCTCTTCGATGGCGAGTTCGTTCTTGAGGTTGACGCGGTAGTCGTTCTCGGCGCGCAGGCGTTCCTTCTCGGCCTGCCGGTTCTGCGACATCAGGATGATCGGGGCCTGAATGCCCGCGACGATGCCGAGCAGCAGCGCGAGGATTTCGTAGGGGAACGGATCGGGCGCGCCGCCCCTCAGCGTCTCGACCCACGCCATGACCGACACCCAGACGGCGATCAGGACGAGCGAGGTGACGACGAAGCGCCAGCCGCCGAAGAAGTTCGCCAGCTCGTCGGCGACGCGGTCGGCGTGCGTCATCCGCGCCGCCTCCTCCTCGTTGACGTTGCGCGTGACGCGCTGGTGCAGCAGCTCGTCCGTCCGGCGCAGCCGCTCCGAGATGGCCGAGACCATGGCGAGCGCCACGTCCGGGTTGCGGCGGACGAAGGCCAGGAAATTCTCGCGCGTCAGCTCGGCGAGGCGCGAGTCGGTCGTGACCTGCACGAAGGCGGCGCGGGGCTTGCCGTCCACGAGCGCCATCTCGCCGAAGAAATCGCCCTGTTCGAGTTCGGCGAGCGTCACCTCGTCGCCGTCCTCGTCGATGATGTAGATGCGGACGCTGCCCCCCTCGATCAGGTACATCGCGTCGCCGCGGTCGCCGCGCTTGAAGAGGAGCGTGCCGGCGGGCAGCGCGCGCACGCGCAGCAGGTCGCGCAGCTCCGTGGCCGCTTCGTCCGTCAGCGAAGAGAACAGCGGAACCGTCCGCAACGCCTCCAGCGTCATCGGCGAATGTTCATCAACGGGGACAGTCATAGTCTCAAGAGAAATGATGAATGATGAATGATGAATGGTGAATTAAAAGCAGCCTGTCTTCCGTTCATCATTCATCATTCATCATTCATCATTTCTATTCTCCCGTCCTTCATGTTGACGGTGCGGTCGGCGAAGTGTGCGGCCAGCTCGCGGTCGTGCGTGACCATCAGGACGGTCAGGCGGTCGCGCTCGACCATCTGGCGGAGCAGGCCGAGGAGTTCGGCGGCGCGCGCCGAGTCGAGGTTCCCCGTAGGCTCGTCGGCGAGGAGGAGGCGCGGGCGGTTGGCGAGGGCGCGGGCGATTGCCGTCCGCTGCTGCTCGCCGCCGGAGAGTTCCGCCGGCCTGTGCTCCGCGCGCGCGCCGAGGCCGACGCCTTCGAGCAGCTCCAGCGCGCGCCGCTCGCGCGCTCGGCCCGTCATGCCGCCGAAGGCCAGCGCCAGCTCGACGTTCTCGGCCGCGGTCATCGTCGGGATGAGGTTGAAATTCTGGAAGATCATCCCGACCGAGCGCAGGCGGTAGCGCGCCATCTCGCGCTTCGTGAGCGGCGAGAGCGGGCGGCCGTCGAAGATGATCTCGCCCCCGGTCGGCCGATCAAGCCCGCCCATTAGGTTGAGCAGCGTTGACTTGCCCGACCCCGAAGTGCCCTGCAACGCGACGAACTCGCCCTCCGCGACCGCGACCGACGCGCGATCCAGCGCGACGACCACGTTCTCGCCCATCCGGTAATGTCGCGAGACCTCGCGCGCCTCAAGAATCGGATTCGCCATCCATCCCACCCGACGCCGAAAGAGCCGGCGCGTGCGAGATAACACGCGCCGGCTCTGAAATTCAAGAACAGTTTTCAGTTTTCAGCGAAGCAACCCGTCCTGACTAACGAACTGCTTCCAGTCTTTTAGCCAAGCGGTTTGTCTTAACTGAAAACTGAAAACTCAAAACTGCCCAGCTCAGACTTCCTTGTACTCCGAGTCCACGTCCTCTTCGGCGAAGGCGACGCGGTAGTTGTCGGACTGTCGCTGCTTGGTGATGAGCAGGTCGTCTTTGGTCTTCAAGAGGTCGGCGCGCGAATAGACGGACAGCTCGAAGTTGAAGCCGTGCGTGATGGCGTCCTTCGGGCAGGCCTCGACGCAGAAGCCGCAGAAGATGCAGCGGCCGTAGTCGATGTTATAGACCTCGGCGAAACGCTCGTCCACGCCGGTGCGCTCCTCGGGCGGGCGCGGGTCGTCGGCCGCGACGATGTAGATGCAGTCGGAGGGGCAGGCCGCGGCGCACAGGAAACAGGCGACGCACTTCTCGCGGCCCAGCTCGTCCACGTGCAGCAGGTGCTGGCCGCGGAAGCGCGGCTGCAACGTGACCGGCTCGTCCGGGTACTGAACCGTCCACTTCTCTTTCGGAATCTTCGAGAAGGTGACGGTCATCCCCTTGATGATCGCCTTCGTCGATTCGATGACCTCTGAGACGATTGACATGAAACTCTCCCGCGTGACGGTACAGCCGAATTCTGGTTACTTAACGTTTGACCTTTGCGGCTATTGTACCCCAGTCGTCACGGAGGTGACAGCCTGCCAGCGGCCGTCGCGCCAGACGAAGGTGTCAACGAAGCGGTAGCGCTCGCTGCGCCCGTCCTTGAACTCGGCGACCGTGACTCCCGTCAGGACGGCGCGCTCGCCGCCGAGCACGACCGTCATGTCCTCGAACGTCTGCGACTCAACGTCGCCGCCCGGGCTGATGTTACGAATGTACTCGGCCTTGCGCTCGGTCACGCCCTCGGACGAGGTTCCGACGTACTCGTCCGCGAGTATGCGCGCGAGGGCCTGCTTGTCGCCTTCTATGTTGGCGCGCGCCCACTCCTCCTCAAGCTCCGTCAACTGCGCGAGCACTTGGTCGCGGTCGGCCGGCGCGGCCGTCGTGCCGCCCGACGCGCGGCTCGGCGCCGAGGCGGAATCGGATGAAATAGAGCCGTTCGCCGCGGCGTCCTTGCCCATGCGGAACGATTCGAGGATGACGGGCAGCTCGCCCCGGACTCCCACGTCTTCGACCGACTTGATCTCCGGCGCGAGCGAGGTGGCGAGCATGATGAGCGCGACCCCGTTGCGCTGCGTCGTGCTCCCGCTCGGCAGCATCACGGCGCGGCCGTAGAGGTCGATGTTCTTGCCCTGCGGATTTTTCAGGCGGCTGGTGAAGCGGAACTCGTAGCCGTCGTAGTTGCCGACGCGCGTTGCGCCTTCGGACACCTTGCGGTAGCCGGGGAAGCCTACGGCGAACTGGGAGCTGAGCTGGTTAGCCAGTTGCGGGAAGAGCGCGGCGTCGCCCCGCGCCGTGCCGGTGCTGGTGTACCAGCCGACGGCGAAGTTTTCGAGCGTCGTATTGCCGTCGAGCGACCGCTCGACCTTGACGAAATTAGAGCGGCTCTGGCCGGGCGGCTCCTTCAACACCCAGCTCTGCGGGTACTGGAACGAGAAGTCGCTGTAGTGCTCGGCGAGCGTGCCCGTGAAACTGGCGGGGGAGTTGACGTAAGTCTTCAGGTCGGCGCGGCGCGTCGTCGTCGTGCCTGAGCCGCCGCCCGGAACCGTAGTGCGCCGCTCGGCCTCCTTCATCGCCTTGTAGCCGACGTAGCCGAGGACGCCGAGCAGGGCGACGACGCCGACGACGACCACGCCGAGGACGCCCAAGACCCACGGCCACACGCGGCGCTTGCGCGGCGGCGGCTGGGAGAGCGACGGCGCTTGCTGCGACTGCCAACTGCCGGCCTGCGACCAGCCGACCGATTGCGTGGGCGTTGACTGGAACTGCTGCGTCGCGGGCGCGGGCGGGGTGACGGGCTGTGCTTGCGCGGAGTCGGCGACGAGCGGCGACCCGTCGTTCAGGCAAAAGTTCTTCGCGTCCTCATAGAGGCTCTGACACTGGGGGCAGCGTTTCATGGCTTAGGGGGATTCCTGTCTTAAGCGCCCGGACGCTGGAGGGCCGAGCTTTCAAGTTTCGTGGGCGGCCGCGCCGCGGGCGGCC
>DATHBT010000065.1:0-6055 GCA_035295985.1 Pyrinomonadaceae bacterium
GCCGAGCACGCCGACTGGGACAAGGTGATCGGCTGCTACGAGCAGGTGCTCAACTCGCTCGACGAGGAGGCAGCGTCGAAATCCTCACAGCCCCGCGCCCCTCGCGCGGGATTGCGCGCCGTCCACCAACTGCTGCCCGACTTCGTTTACGGCGACGCGATCTCGAACCAAGCCGTCGCAGTCCGCGAACTGCTGCGCGGCCTCGGCTTCACGTCTGAAATCTTCGCGAAGCGGCGCGAGGCGTGCGCCGCCGACAGCGCGCGCCTCGTTGACGAGGGGGCAATCGACCCGGAGGCCGGGCTCGTCTATCACCACTCCATCGGCTCGGAGGCGACGGCGCTCGCGCTCGCGCACCGCGGGCCGAAGTGCCTCGTCTATCACAACGTCACGCCGCACGAGTTCTACGCGCCCCACCGCCCCGGCTTCGCGTGGCTGCTCGAAGCGGGGCGCGCCTCGCTCCCGCGCCTCGCGCGGCACTTCACCTGCTCGGCCGGCGACTCGCCCTTCAACGCCGCGGAGCTTTCCGCCTGCGGCTTCCGCGACGCGCGCGTGCTCCCGATCATCGTTTCGCCCGACAAGTGGAACATCGAAGCCGACAGGCCGCTGCTAGACAGGTTGCAGGACGGCGCGACGAACCTGCTCTTCGTCGGCCGCGTCGCGCCGAACAAGCGGCAGGACAAGCTCGTCCGCGTCTTCGCGGAGTACGTCGAACTAGACCCCGACTCACGGCTCGTCATCGCGGGCGACGGTCAGGAGTTCGATCCATACTTCCGACACGTCCGCGGCGAGATCGAACGGCTCGGCCTGGTCCATCGCGTCCTCGTCACGGGCCGCCTGACCGACGCGGCACTGCTGGCATGCTACCGCGCGGCGCACCTATACTTGTCGGCCAGCGAGCACGAGGGCTTCGGCGTCCCGCTCGTCGAGGCGATGTGGTTCGACGTGCCCGTCCTCGCCGCGCGCGCCGGCGCAGTCCCCGACACCGCGGGCGCCGCCGCCCTGCTCTTCGACACGGAAACCGATTTGCGCGAGGTGGCCCGCCTCGCTAAGCTACTCGCGCGCGACGACCGGGAAATGCGCCGCGGCCTCGTCGAAGCGGGGCGCGCGCGCCGCGAGTCTTTCACGCCGCGCGCCGTCCGCCCCATCGTCGAATCGCTCGCGCGCCGGATGGCAACGGCCGCGCGCGGCCACGCCGACCGCCGCGCCGAAGTAGCCTGACCCGCTTTGAGTACGACCACAGACACCAGGACGGAGACGCACGCGACGGCCGCGACGGCTGCCCCCGCGCAGTCCGTCTCGCGCGCCAGTGCCGAGCGGGCGCTGCCGCCCGTGCTCGCCGTCGTAGTCCCCTGCCTCAACGAGGAGCAGGTGATCGCCGCCGCGGCCGCGCGCCTCGTCGAACTCCTCGGCCGGCTCTCGGCCGCGGGCAAGATAGACGCGGCCAGCTTCGTCTATTTCGTTGACGACGGGAGTACGGACGGCACCTGGCCGGCAATCGAAGGGCTGCACGGGCGCGAGCCGGCGCGCGTGAAGGGCTTGCGACTCGCGCGAAACTCCGGCACGCAGAACGCGCTGCTCGCCGGCCTGCTCTCGGTGCGCGACCGCGGCGCGGACTGCGCCGTCACCATCGACGCCGACCTCCAGCAGGACGAGCGCGTCATCGAGACTTTCGTGGAAAAATTTCGGGCCGGCGCGCAGATCGTTTACGGCGTGCGCCGCGCCCGCGGCGACTCGCTGCTCAGGCGCGCCACGTCCAGCTTCTTCTACAACCTGATGTGGCTGATGGGCGCGCGCATCATCAAACACCACTCCGAGTACCGGCTCGTCTCGCGCAGGGCCATCGACGCCGTCTCCGAGTACCGCGAGTACAACCTCTTCCTGCGCGGCATCTTCGCCGACATCGGCCTGCGCTCCGAGGTAATCCGGTTCGACGTGCGGCGGCGCGCGGCGGGGAAGTCGAAGCACTCCTTCCGCAAGCTCGCCGCGCTCGCGCTCGACGGCATCACGTCGTTCAGCGTCGTGCCCCTGCGGCTCGTCACGGCCGCGGGCGCGCTCATCTTCCTCTTCAGTTGCGGGATGACGCTCTTCTACCTCTACCACAAGCTGCGGGGCAACACGCCGCCCGGCTGGGCCGGCACGATCATCCCGATCTACTTTCTCGGCGGCGTCCAGATCATGTTCCTCGGGCTGGTGGGCGAGTACGTCGGCAAGATTTACAAAGAGGTCAAGGCGCGGCCCCGCTACCTCAGGGACGAGGAGCTGTTCTGACGTGACGACGAGCGCGCCCACCGAACAAAAATTCGCGCCGGCCGGCGAGGCGGCCGGACACGGCTGCGTCGTCTGCGGCGGCGCGTCCGCGTCCGTCCTCTACGAGGGCATCCTGCGCTGCGCCGGTTGCGGCCACGTTTTCGCCGACATGCGCCTCACGGACGAGGAACTCTTCCGCCTCTACAACGAGGAGTTCTTCACGGGCGCGGAGTTCAGCGACTACGCCTCCGACGAACGCTACTTCCGCAAGAACTTCGGGCTGCGTTTCAAAGAGCTGCGCCGCTTCCTCGACCCCGCGCGCCACCGCCGGCTGCTCGAAATCGGCAGCGCCTACGGCTTCTTCCTCGACACCGTCAGACAGCACTTCGAGTCGGCCGAAGGCATCGACATCACGGACGCCGGCACCGTCCACGCCCGCGAGCGGCTCGGCTTAGACGTTGTGCAGGCCGACTTCCTCGCGCACGACTACGGCGCGAAGAAGTTCGACGTGGTCTGCATGTGGGACACGGTCGAGCACCTGCGCGAGCCGCAAGCGTACGTCGAGAAGATCGCCGAGCACACCGAGCCGGGCGCGCTCCTCGCGCTCACGACCGGCGACATCGCGAGCTTGAACGCGCGACTGCGCGGGCGGAGTTGGCGTCTCATCCACCCGCCGACGCACCTGCACTACTTCTCGCCCGCGACAATCGCACTCATGCTCGAACGCCACGGCTTCGAGGTCGTCTATAACCGCTACTGCGGCTTCTGGCGCAGCTTCGGCAACGTCGCCTACAACGTGCTGGTGCTGCGTCAGAACAGGCCGCGACTCTTCAGGCCCTTCGAGCTGACCGGCCTCGCGCGCCTCGGCTTCTACCTCAACCTCTACGACATCATGTACGTCATCGCGCGCAGGCGTTAGACTCGCGCCGACCCGACCCGCGCGCGACGGCGGAACCTGATGCACGAAGCGACGACGCACGACACGGGCACGGACGCGCGAGGCACGCGCCCCGCACGCGCCGCCGCGCTCCACGCGCTCTCAGTCGTCGCCGGCTACACCGCCTTCGCCCTCCTCTTCTTCTCGCCCGTCATCTTCGCCGACCGCCTGCTCGCCCCCGGCGACGGGATGATCTACTTCCTGCCCAACTTTTACGCGCAGAACTGGCCGTGGGATAACTCGATCTGGGGCGGCTACCCCGCCGTCGGCGACTCGCAGTTGATGACGTGGTATCCGCCCGCGCTCGTCTTCTCCTGGTTCGGCTCGTGGCACGCCTTCATCGTCTCGGCCTACGTGCTCGCGTGCTCTCTCAGTTACGGCTACGCCTACGCGCTCACGCGCTCGCGCCTCGCGGCCGTAGTCGCCGGCACGACCTACGGCATGGGCGGCTTCTTCGTCGCGCACGCCGGCCACGCCGCGCTCGTCCACGCCGCCGCCTGGACGCCCGCCGTCGTCTGGTCGCTTGAGATGTTGAGGGAGAGGCGCGGGCGGGCGCGCGCCTTCTGGTTCGCCGCCGGGGCGCTCTCGACGGGCTGCGCCGCGCTCGCGGGCCACCCGCAGATTTTCGCCTACACGCTCCTGCTCGCGGCCGTTTACGCGCTCGCGCGCGGGTTGCGATCAGGCGCGACGGCGCGCGGGCGGCTGAGCTACTTCCTGCTCTGCGCGCTCGTCGCCCTGATGGGGACGGGTCTCGCGGCCGTGCAGCTTTTGCCGACCGCGGAGCTTGCACGCCACAGCCTGCGCGCGTCGCTCAGTTTCAGCGACTTCGTCTCCTACTCGCTCCCCCTGCGGCAACTGCCGATGCTCCTCTTCCCATACCTCTTCGGCGGCGCGCCCGGCACCATCTACGGCCGCGCCTACTTCGGCGCGTGGGGTTCGGAGGACGGCGGCTGGGGCGCGGGCGAACTCTCCGCTTACGCGGGCCTGCTCCCGCCCATGCTCGCCGCCGTCGGCTTCCTGAAATCTAAACGACGAGACCTCGCGTGGCTCTGGCTCGCGGTCGCGGCGGTCGCGCTGCTGCTCGCGCTCGGCGACAAGACGCCGCTCGCGCAACTGACTTACCATTTGCCCGTCGTCAACAAGTTCCGCGTCCCCGCGCGCCACTTCATGGAATTGACGCTGGCCGTCGCCGCGCTCGCCGCGCTCGGCGTCAGGGCGGTGCAGGACGCGGAGGCCGACAAACGCCTGATCCGGCGAGTTGCCGTCGCGTCCGCCGGGCTAGTGCTCGCGTGCCTCGCGGCCGTCGTGCTCCTGACCGGCGCGATCAACGAGTGGGCCGCGGACAGACTGCGGGACGCGGGCGGGCGCGTCGGCTTCGCGCCGTGGTCGAACCCGGCGACGGCCGTCCCGCTCCTCGTCCTGCTCGCGGCCGTCGCGGCCCTGCTCTTCTGGCGCGCGCGGCCCGCGTCGCCTCTGAGGGGCGCGCTGCTCGCCGCCACGGTCGCGCTCGATCTGGCGAGCTTCACGTGGTTCTACGAGTGGCACTACGCCGCGCCGCCGCGCGCCTACCTCGAAGCGCCCGCGCCGGCCGCGCGCATTCGCGAAGACCTGGCGCGCACGCACGCGCGCCTGCTGCCCGTGCGCGGCGGCACGGGGCGCGTCGCGGAACTCCCGCCCAACCTGTCGAAGCTGTGGAAACTTCCGAGCGCGAGCGGCTACGGCCCGTTCGTCCCTGCGCGCCTGAGCCGCTTGCTCGGGATGCCGCCGCACGGCAGCACCGACGCCTGGCGCGACGCGGCGAACCGCGGCCCGGACATCCTGGCCGCTAGCTACCTCGTCCTGCCGCGAGCCGTCGCCGAGACTCTCACGATTGACAGCGTCCTCGGCCTGCGCTTCGCCGCGCACGACTTCGACGCGACCATCGGGCGCGGCTGCGACGCCTCCGCGCCGCGGTCTTTCACCATCGAGCTGCCGCGCCCCGTCGCTGCGGACGCCGTCGCCGTCGTTAGTGCGCTCGCCTGCTCGGTTGCCGTCGCCGACGGCGCGGAGGTCGCGCGCCTGACGCTGACCGACATTGACGGCCGGACAGCCGCGCTCTCAATCGCCGCCGGCCGCGACACGGCCGAGTGGGCGCACGACTGCGCCGACGTGCGCCCGCACGTGCGACACCGCCGCGCCGTCGTCTTCGACAGCCGCGCGGTCGAGCGCGCGGGCGGCGTACGCTGCGAGGGCCATGACTACCTGGCGCGCCTCCCCGTACCCGCCGGGCTGACGGAGATCAAAAGGATCGAACTGACGGCGGCGGACGCGCCGGCCGCGCTCGCGCTGAAAAAGCTGACGCTCGCAGACTCGCGCGTCGGCACGTCCGCGCCTATCTTCCCCGACGACCCTGCGATGCTCGACGCGGCGCGCTGGCGACTCGTCGCGGAGATCGACGCGCGTAACGCGGGCTACGGCGCGCGCGCGCGCAGGGAGGACGTAGGCGCTTCGCGCATCTACGAGAACCTGCGGGCGATGCCGCGCGCGTGGCTCGTCGCCGAAGTCCTGAGCGTGTCGGAAGGTGAGGCGTTCGCGGCCGTCAGCACGTCGCGCCTGCCGGACGGCCGCGAGTTCGATCCGCGCCTTCAGGCACTCGTCGAAGAGCCGTTCGCGCACGCGGCCGGCGGCGTCGGCGACGACGGCGCGCGCGGTGAGGCCGTCTTCGCTGGCAGAGAAGCCGCGGCGGACGGCGGGGCGGGAGCGGGCGGCGCGCAGGGCGCGGCCGAGGTCGTCGAATTAACGGGCGAGAGTCTGGAGGTCGTGACTCAGTCTGTCGCGCCGTCGCTTCTCGTTACGGGCGATCTTTACTATCCGGGCTGGCAGGCGACCGTT